>JADFQD010000013.1 GCA_022561975.1 Acidobacteriota bacterium | reverse complement strand
GTGGTAACCCGCCGGAAGTTTCAAGTCCGCCATGTACTCGACCATCATGCCGCCGTCGCGCGCGAAAAGTGCCAGCCGGTTCTCCGGAGGAGTCATGTTGCGCCGTAGAACCGCTCTAAACTGAAGATCGCCATTCGCCGAGTAGCCGTTGAGATGGCCCAGTTCGTCGGCCTCGACGAGAGTCACGGAGCCCAGTCTTAGGTCGAATGAGGTCCTATAGGTTGTCTCGGAGAACGGCGTGTCGTTTTCCACCCAGGCGAAGAACTGGTTCGCGAAAGGATCAATGGTGGCGGTGAAGTTGACCCCCGAGGCAACCGAAAAGCCGTTGCCCAGAACGATGGCCTGCGCGGCCCGAAACGTCGCTCCCGGAGAGATGATCTCGACGTCATTCGCCGTGACCGAGTCACAGGCAAAGGCCGAAAGCCCGCTAAACGTGCCATCCGGAATCGGCACGTTGGGCGTCGCGCAGGTCTGTCCCAGCGTCACCTCCAGGCCAAAGCCCGTCCCCCCAGCGGCGGCACCGCCAGTGACCGCAAGACCTCCGGCATCGACCTCCGCCGACACCCCTAGCCATGGCACCAGCCAGACCAAGAGCCATCGCCAGCGGCGCCCCGTCCACACCGCGGCAGCAAGGCTACTCGACAACCTAAGACGTCCCGAAGTCTTCACCAGAATTCACCACAGAACCGCCCCTTGGCGCTGTACGGAAGCCTTATCATCGAAGTGCTTTGATCGTGCCACAGCTTCGCGGCTTCGGCAAGAGATCCACGGTCCCCCGAAAGAGCGGTTCCACCCGAATGGCAAGAGCAAGAACTCCGGACCGAACTCCATTGTGCTGCGCGCGGAGGGTACGCGGTTGGCGCCGATCCGGGTCAGGTTGGGTTCCATATCTTCAATTCGGTTGTGATGATCGACTCGCATGGCGTCGAGCGTCGTCCATTGTTGGCCTCTCAATTCTCCCGAACTTGGGTGCCGGCTTCAGCTTGCTCACCGTGCTGACATCGTGTTTCTTTACGATACAGGACGACGACCCCGGACAACGAGAATGAGGATTCCCTTATCGTCTGGAACTTTCTCGAGCTCAAACTCGTAGAAAAAGTCGTCCTGGTCCGGCAACCTCTGCCAGCGCAGGGTCCAATGGGATCAACCATCGCGGGAGGTATATCGATGCGAAATCTTGGATTCCCCACTTACTGTCTGTTGATCGGACTTGCCTGTTTTTCGGCCGCGCCATGCGCCTCTACTTCGGCACCGCTGGCACCGGCCGACCTCGAGGGTAGCTGGGAAGGATTCATTGTCGAGACGCCGGCCCGTCTGACACGGATCGGTGTCGAACTGAAGCGGGCCGAGGGGATTTGGCAGGGATCGATCGACCTGCCGGGCGCCGAAGGCCTGGCCCTGAGCACGATCCGGGTCGATGGCGCCGACCTACACTTCGAACTACAGGTCGGCGAAGCGCTCGTTGTTTTCGACGCCAAATACGGGGCAGAGACTATTTCCGGCCGGGTCGTCGAGGGCGAAAGGTCGTTCTCGTTTGATCTGCAGAAGCTGCCCGCCTATCCGCAGCCGGCCGATCAAGTCGAGGCCTGGAAGCAGGACCTGGACGTGGTGCGGAGCCGCTTCCTGAAATATGACCGCAGCTTCGATCCGGCCGCGAGAGTCGCCTTCGCGCGGGCGATCACTGAGCTCGAGGCGTCGCTACCCGGCAAGAACGACCAGGAAATAATCGTCGCGCTGTCCCAGGCCGTGGCGCTGAGCGGCAACGCCCACACCCGCCTCTATCTGCTGCGCAACCGGACTGAATTGCGCCGTCTTCCGGTGCGGGTTCACTGGTTCACCGACGGTCTGTTCGTGGTCCGGGCATCGGACGGGCAGCGCGACAAGCTCCGCTGCCGGGTGACCGCCATCGCCGGCCGTGATCCGCGGTGGCTCAAGGAAAGGGTCGCTCGCCTGTTCGCCGGCAACGAATCGTGGGTCGACTACAAGAGTCCCTACTTCATGACCAGTCCGGAAATTCTCTATGGCCTCGGGTTGATCGACGACATGGAGAGAGTAGCCGTCGGCTTCGATTGCCCAGAGCGCGAACCGTTCGAGGTGGATCTTCCACCGCTGCCGCTGCAGCGAAAGAAGCAGCCGACCGAGGCGTGGTGGGCGCTTTCGCCAGACGATCGAAGCGACGGCACCAATTGGGTCAGCGCGCTGTCCGTCGGCGAGCCGGGTCCACCGCTGTACCTCAGGGATTCCCACCGGCACTACTGGTTCGAGTACTTGGCTGAGAACAAGGTGCTCTATCTCCAATACAACCGCAGCCAGGACATGCCGGAGGCGGAGAGCTTCTCCGACTTCGCCAGGGCGGTCGAGGCGTTCGTCACCCGAGAGCCGATCGAGATGTTCATCCTCGATCTGCGTTTCAACACCGGGGGAAACAACGGTATCGCCGCCGACTTCATGGAGAGGCTGGTTGCGCTCGAAGAGGGAAAAGGAATCGGCCGGCTCTATGTCATCATCGGCCGGTCCACCTTTTCCGCGGGGATCTCGCACGCCGCCTACCTGAAGCAGTACAGTGACGCGACCTTCGTCGGTGAGCCGATCGGGGACCAGCTCGATACCTGGTCGGAGGGGGGGAACATCGTGCTGCCGAATTCCGGCCTGACGGTTCATTTCACCAACGGGTTTCACGGGCTTTCAGACATCGAGTATCCCGAATTCAAACAGTACGAATGGTCCGATCTCGACCTACGCGATCTCGAGCCCGATCTGCTGGTCCGGGCGTCCTCGAGTGACTATTTCTCCGGTCGTGACCCGGCCCTCGAGGCAATTCTGACCTTCGATCGCGGACTGTAGACACCCTCTCGGGCATGGCCGACCTCGGAAGAGCGGCGCAGACAAGAGGCGACCGCTTCTGTAACCCGGAGGATCCTGCCCGCATCTACATGGATGATGATGGATACAAACCCCTCGGGGCGATCCTTCGCCCGTTGGGTTCTCGGGGTTGGCCTCTTGGCGAGCGCCGTGGCGGCTTGGGGGCAGCTCGGACCCCCCCCGCCGGCTCCCGCGGAGAACCCGTTCAACGAGGAGAAACGGGTCCTGGGCAAGATCTTGTTCTGGGAAGAGCAGCTGTCGAGCGACGATACGGTAGCCTGCGGCACGTGTCACATCCCGGCCAGTGCCGGGGCGGACCCGCGCTACGGGCTGCACCCGGGGCTCGACGGCAGTTTTGGAACCGAGGACGATGTGATCGGCTCCCCGGGGATTGCGCGCCGAGATGCGAATAACCGGCCGATCGAGGACCCCCTGTTCGGATTCGAGCCCCAGGTAACACGACGGTCGGCCCCGTCCTATTTCCTCGCCATGTATTCGCCCGAGCTGTTTTGGGACGGCCGCGCATCGGCCAGTTTCGTCAACCCACTGGACGCGACCGACACGGTCATCGCCTCGGGCGGGGCGCTGGAGAGTCAGGCAGTCGGTCCGATCGTCAGCGACGTCGAAATGGCACACGAGTTCCGTGACTGGTTTGAGGTGACCACCAAGCTGGCGACGGTGGTACCGCTTGCCCTGGCGACCGACATCCCGCAGGACATGTCGGACGCACTGGCCGTTGACCCTACCTACCCGGATCTCTTCGAGGCCGCCTTTAGCGACGCCGCCATCACACCGGTGCGAATCGGCTTCGCTATCGCGACCTACGAGCGCACGCTGGTTCCGGACCAAACTCCTTGGGACCTGTTCATGGCGGGCGACTCGAGCGCCATGACTCGAGACCAGATCCAGGGCTGGAGCATGTTCTCCGACAATACGGTCTGCGGCAATTGTCACGTTCCACCCCTGTTCAGTGACAACGAGTTCCACAACATCGGACTCCGACCGGCCGCGGAAGACAAGGGACGAATGGAGGTAACGGGGCTCGAGGCCGACTTCGGTCGCTTCAAGACACCCAGCCTGAGGAACATCGGTTTGCGGAGCACTCTGATGCACGTCGGGTGGGTGACCGACACACAGGACTCGATCGACTTCTACAACTCGGGCAACGGAGTCACCGAAACCCGCCACCGGCAGTTCACCGAGGACCAGACGGGTATCCCGACCGGCAATCCCGCAGTCTTCCGGGACTACAGCGACATCAACATGCCGGCTGAAACGCAGACCGGCGTACGGATGCAGGCGCTGATTATCGATTTCCTGACCAACGCCATGACCGATCCCCGTGTGGCGGCCGAGGCCTTTCCGTTCGACCGACCGACGCTGGCTACCGAGCTTCGGGTCGCCGAGAGCCAGGCGCCTCGGAAGCTCAAGGCCAAGGTGCTGTCTGCGACCGAAGTGCGGCTGAAGTGGAAGTTCAGGCACAAGAAGTCGGACGCCACGAGAATCCAAATCCAGGAGAAGAAGAGCGATGGTAGGTTCAAGAAAGAGGCCACGGTCATGACCGAGGTCAAGAAGCTGGTTCTCGCGGGCCTCGAGCCCGGAGCGACCTACGTCTTCCGCATCCGGGCGAAGGGACCGTCGGGCGTGAGCGCCTGGTCCACCGAGCGGACCGTCTCGCTGCCGGACTAGCCTGGACTATTCACCAGGCTTCGTAGCGAGGAGGTGTATGTTGTTGAAGATACAAGGCGTCGCGACCAAGGCCTCCGCAAGCGTCTTGGGGACACCATTCTCATGGTGTCCCCGATTGGCCGACCGAGCGCAACACAGTAGATTCAATAACTTACGCCTCCGCAGTAGGACCCTGGTGAATAGTCCAGGCTAAGGCTCGGCAAGCGCCCGATACAGCTCCATCGCCAGACCTTCGCCCGCCGGTGGATCGAGGTTGGCCAGCACGATCGCGGTCACCGCTCCGTCGCTTTGCCAGCCGGCACTCACGCCCGGGCCGCCGCCGGCGACGCCGATCTTGTAGCCGCCATCTTCGTCGACGACATCCGAGCCGAAGACCCAGGCGGTCCACTTCGGGTTCAGGAGCTTGCCGGCCCGAAGCACGCGATCCAACTCGAGCAGATCTTCGGCCGAATGGGTCGAGCTGCCGGCCGGGCAGCCTCGGATCGGCAGCATGCCCAGATTTGCCCGCAGGGGTCCCCCGGCATCGGTGTGCCCACCCATCGGACCGCCCCGGGTATAGCCCACCGCGATTCCAGGATCGCTGCCGTCCTTGGCCGGGAACCCGGAGGCGGTCATGCCCGCCGGACGCAGGATGTTCTCTTCGATGTACTCGAAGTACGGCGTGCCCGACACGGCGGCCACGACCGCGCCCAGAGTGATGTAGCCGGCGTTGGAGTAGAACCTGCGCTCACCGGGCTCGAATCGGAGCGGCTGGTCGGCGAATATCGAAAAGAAGTCCACCGGCTCGATGAACACGCTCTTGTCGACCTCCATCCAGCGCTGGTTGAAAATGTCACCCAGGCCCGAGCTGTGATCTACAAGATGCTGGATGGTGATCTTCCTGGCCGCCTCCGGGTCTGGATACTTCGGCAGGTGCTCGAAGATTAAATCGGAAAGCTCGAGCGTGCCCGCCTGGGCGAGCTGCGCGACCGCGATCTTGGTCAGAAACTTGGTGATCGATGCGACGTCGAAACGGGTCCCGGTAGTCACCAGGCGTCCGCTCGCACGCTCAGCGAAACCGTAGCCGCGATGAAAAATCGGCTCGCCATTCCGCGCCAGCAACACGACACCTGAAAACTCGTCGGCCTTGACCAACTCTCGAAGCTGGCGATCGAGGGCCACGGCGAGCTCTTCGTCACTCGCGCCCTCCGGCAGCCGCACCTTGGTCTCGCGGCCGCCGCCGCCGTGACCACCAACGTGCACCGAAAGACCGTCGATCTTCCCGTCGACCAGGTCGAAGGCGAACTCCACCGGCATCGACATCTTCTCGGCCTCCAGAGTCGCCACGGCCTTGGCCGGGCCGACCCGACGCATGCCCTGGACGGTCAGCTTGCCCAAATCATTCCGAATCCGCTCGTAGAACGCGCGGTTCTCCTCGGGGCTCCGAAGGGTGCGAAATCTTTCGGTGACACCGTCCTTGTAGAACTCGGCGACCGCGCCGGGTTCATTCGAGTTCACCGCCTCGAAAAACGCCCGTAGAAGGCCAGCGGCGCTCTTCGGTTGTTGGGCCACCGCCGCGCAGGCCAGGGCCAACGCCATGAGGATCATCTTCACCGGTACTCGCTTCATCCAAGACCTCCTTGCACTCATTCGTAGGACGATAACGCCTGAGCCGGCGAATCGTTCCCGTTTCAAGATTCGCGCGGCGAAGGCCTTAGGACCCCATCCGACACCCATCCGCGAGCTTCGCCTTGGTGATCAGAGACAGATCTTCCGAAGCTCGCCGATCCGCTCGAGGCCAGAATCTTCGCCCACTGCCTGGGCGACAGACCGGTCGCATCCGACCGTATCGAACTTCAGGGATTATCCGGAGTCTCTCAGTCGTCCTGGAGGCTCACGCTATTGGCGGACGTACTGAAGAGTGGATCGCCGTCGGCGACAGCGTCGGACCATAGAAACCCGTCGGACCACAGGAACCCGTCCGACCATAGGAACCCGTCCGACCATAGGAACCCATCGGACCACAGGAACCCGTCGGACCACAAGAACCCGTCAGACGACAGATAACCGTCAGACCACAGGAACCCGTCGGACCACAGGAACCCCGCTCCTCAGGCTACGTCCCCCCAGAGCAGAGCGGTGTCTTCGACGAGAATAACTTCGCCGACTTCAGATCGCGCCATCCGTGGAGACAACGCCTGATCGACCCATCCCGAGTCTTCGAGCGCCGCCTGGATGTCGAGCACCCCGGCACCCGTAGCCGTAGCGTCCCCGGGGAACTTCCTCGCCGAGCGCATGAGACGCGCCTTGACACTCCCCGGATTCAGACCGGGTTCCTGGTCGAGCATCAGGGCGACGGCTCCCGAAACCACGGCCGCGGCCATGCTGGTGCCGCTCAGCTCGAGGTATTTTCCGTAGCAGGTGCTGAAACCACAGGGAACCTCGCGATCCGCCAGATCCTCCAGGAGTTTCGAGCCGGTGGCGATCGGCGCCACGAACCGGTTGCCTGGGGCGATCAGATCGGGCTTGAGAATAAGGTCGTAGGCCGTCGGACCCTGCGAAGAATAAGTGGAAACGTAGTCGTCGCTGGTGTCGCCGCCGGTACCGCTGTCGGTCAGCGAGCCCACCGTGATCACCTTGCGCGAGTTGCCGGGACTGGTGATGGTGAAGTGGCCACTGCGACCGTAGTTGCCCGCCGAGCAGACCACCACGATACCGGCGTCCCAGACCTGCTCGACTGCGACAACCAGAGGATCATAGGCCTGAGGAGTCTCGATCGCCTTGCCGAGCGACATATTGACGATGCGAATCTCGTAGGCCGCCGCGTTGGTGAGGTGTCCAGTCCAGAGCCCTCAAGACGTCCGAAACCACGCCGCGGCCTTTGCCGTCGAGAACTCGCAGGGAAAGTGCGTGCGCGTAAGGGGCAATCCCCTTGTATTCCCCATTGGACGTGTAGCCGTCGCCGGCGATGATACCGGCGACATGCGTGCCGTGGCCGTAAGGATCCTTCAGGCGGTAGCGGGGGCTGCCGTCCTTGTCGTCGTCCACGAAGTCGAATTGCTCCGGCGACGGCCAGATGTCGACATGGGGACTCTGGCCGGAGTCGATCACCGCCACCGTGGGTTTGCTCTTCCTCCAGTTGAAGTTCGGAGCGGTCGAATAGCCGGGAAGGTTGGCGGTCTGCCGTGCTGCGACCGAACTGGCTTCGACCACTTCGTCGAGGCTGACGTAGGAAATTCGAGGATGATCCGCCAGCGACTCCAGGCGAGCCACCGGAACCCGCGCCGCCAACATATTGAAGTTCTGGAACGTGTGCTGGACCTTACCGCCGGCGTTCGTGATCTCGTCTCGATCGGCGAGGCCCGGTGGTGTCTCAAAAGTCAGGATCACATCGACCATGCCGGGACCGGGCTTGCTGCCGGCCTTCTTGCCCTGGTCGCTCTTGGTGGCGGCCGAATCACCGTTCGCCTGGCCCTCGGATCGGTCGGATTGCGCCGAAGCGGTCGCCAGGGGAAGGAGGATCAGTAGGCAGGAGCACGCGAGCACGCGGCTCATATACTTTGCAGGCTGTTTTTTCGGATTTTTCATATCGCTCTCATTCTCAGACCTGGTTTCACCGTTTTTTCGCTTGCGGACGGCTGTGGCTGCCGCTTGGCGCAAGTTAGACCTCTACGCCAAGAAGCGCTCGGAGACCGCCTGTAGCCACACAAGTGCATCGGACAAGATCGTCCTGTCGGTCCACAAGAAGCCCAATGTAAATCCCTCAATCAGTCGTTTTTTCATTTTCATCGTTTGTTCTGCTCCGCTGAATTCAGATCTTTCTTCGGACTCCCGGTCGCATAGACAGAAAAAATCGGTGTGCGAACTCATCGTCACCCGCTCTAGTCGCAAACCCTATGCCCGATTCATTCGGCTTCGCGTATGTCTCGACATGCTGGAACGCCCCGGCAACGCCATAGCTCCGCCCAGCCGGATAGGCTCGTTTCACCAATCGCTACAAGGCTTTTCCGGTGCTCGAGGATACCTATCCGACGAACCGCCGCTGGTCTTGCTACGACCCCAGCAAGGGCGGAGATCAGAAAGTGACCGACTCCTCTTTCGCGGCCAGGAGAAAACGGTGCTTCGGTCGTAATTATCGATTAGAAAAGGGAAAACGAGCGCCCAAAAAACTCCGTCTGCCGAGAAATCAGCGCCAAAACCTAGCAAGCGGGCTTTTTTTCCGCCTCTTTTTCGAGCCGCCTTGAGCCCGTTATCTGAACTCAACGAGCAGCCGGAGGCGGGCCGAAACGGGCCCGACCTCCGGCTGCTCGGATCTTCCCCGCCTCAAGTAGAGGGTCCGTTCGCCTTCCCGACGCCGGGCGCCAACCCCGGCGCCTGTGAAGCTCCCGGCAGCATCTTCGCCTTCACGCCCGTGATCACTCCCCGCTGGACGTCGAACGTCTGCTCGTAGGTAGCGAAGCCGCCCTTGTAGATGGCCACAACATGCTCACCTTCCTCCAACCATAGATACGAAGGGTAGCCATCAAAGTCGCGCACCTTGCCGACAAAATCGCCATCGACGAACACGTCCGCACTCCTGGGCTTGACGTCTAGGTCCAGCGCTCCGACACCGAGCGCTCTGGCCAGGGCGGGATTCAGCCCACCGGCCTGCTCTGCGTAGCGCCCGTAGTACGGATAACCATAGTACGAGCTCAGGAACGGTGTGCCCCAAAAACCGTACGCGCCCAAGCCGGCTCGCGGCCCGACCACGATACGACCACCTCTCCGGCCTCTGCCATGCGCCGTGGCCGGTTCGGCGAACGCGGCCAGGAGCAGCGCCACCGCCAGCAGGGCGAATCCCCAGGTTTTCGACCGACTCCATCCGCTCAAATAGATTGACTCTTTCTTGGTACTCATCCTCTTGGCCTCCTTCTTTGTTTTCGGCTGTTCGTTTGGATCCTCAGGGCGGTCGTGCCGCCCGTTCTGCACAGGGAGAAGGGGCAAGGCCCATGCCAGAGGTGCTGCCAGTGGTGCCCGTGCAGACGCGACGGCACGACTCGGCAACAGGGCCAGACGGCGTTCTTTGCCTGAGCCCTGCTGCGGATTTCGCATCCCTCGGCATTACCCTTCGACGTGCCGCGACCACCGAACTGCACGATCCGCAGCAAGCTCTCGGCGCGCGGAAGATGCGTGAGTGTGGCGTCACCGTCTGAGACCTTGGAGTTCGAGCTATCTACCCACCCACGAGCTGTCCTCTTTCGCGGTCACCGGCGTCGTCGGGATCACGGCGCCGGATCGGATTCCGGGGCCCGTGCAACGGCTTTGCGGCGGCGAGCATCTTGCTAGTAGAAGGAACGAGATGAATTCTTATCGCAGCGTGGCCGCAGCACCCAACGAAAGCGTGACGCCGGGCTCGCCACCGGGTTTCGATGGGGGCCAAGGGGTGCAGCTCACCTGTGACGACCCGATCATGCGGCCGGTCCTCGAAGCCATCGCAACGGCAGCCTCGACGCCTGCTCCGGTGATCATCATCGGCGAGATGGGGTGCGGCAAGAAAGTCGTCGCCCACGCCGTCCATGCGGCCAGCCGTAGATCCGCCGCACCGTACGTGATCGTCGGCCGTGGTCAGAACGACGGTCAGGTGCAGATCAATGAACTCCTCTCGGCTTTCAAGCACGCGGCGAACGGGACTCTGGTCATTGACGGAATTGACGAGCTGCCTCCCGCTCTGCAATCGCAGCTGGTCGCCAAGCTGGACGGTCTCCACGGCGACCTGCCGGATCTCAGGCTGATAACGACCACTCGCGTCGAGCCGAAAGAATTGCTCCGAACCGCTCGGCTCCGCCAAGAGCTCTATCTGCACCTGGCAGTCGTACCGATCCGGATTCCGCCGCTGCGCGAACGCCGGCACGATCTGCCCGAGCTGGCTCAGGAGATCCTCGATCAGATCTCCAGCCGTTGGAGCCTGCCGCGCCCGCAACTGAGTGAACCGGCAGCCCGTTCGCTTCTGTCCGCAAACTGGCCGGGAAATGTTCGCGAGCTACGAAACGCCCTTCAGCTCGCCACCGCCCTGGCCGCAGACGGCATGATCTTGCCCGAGCATCTCGATCTCGACGCCTTCAACAATTGCGGCTCCCAGCTCACCTTGGCCGAGACCGAGCGCGACGCCATCCTCCGTGCATTGGCCAACGTCAGCGGCCACCGCCGCAAGGCGGCAGCCAACCTCGGCATCGGTCTTCGAACCCTCTACGACAAGATCAAGCGATATCGCATCTAACGGTCCCGAATCCAAGCGACCCACAGCCACAGGCTGTCGACCTCCGCGGACGTCAGTCTTTGGCGATAGGCCGGCATGGAGATCTGCTGCCTGCGCCAGAAGAAACGCAGCAGCGGGTTGGCGCCAAGCCGTGAGCTTTCGCCGTCGAGCACCCACTCACGGAACTCGGCTTTGTCCTGTACCAGGTCGCCGAAGTTCCGGCCCACGAAGCCGGGGATGAAGCCCCCGAGCGAACCCGGGTTGGGCAGCCCGCCCGAACCCTCGACACCGTGGCATGCCAGGCAGCCATGGCGCTTTGCCAGTTCGCGGCCTGCGGCGGCGCTGTCTCCCGGGAGCGCGCCCGGGAGCGCCGGGTTTTCGATCGCCTCGACGTAGGTCACCAAATCCCGAATCTCGTCCTCGCTCAGACGGTCTTCGTAGCCAGGCATGCGCAAATGCTGGGTTGCGAGACGCTCGCGCACCCCTGCATCGCTCATCCAGGAACGCGGCGCACCGAATCGGATGAACTCCTCGATGTCTTGACGGCCATCGACGTACATCATGGCGTTGCCGGCGGCGAAGCGGGGGACCGAGCCCCAGCGGCTGCCGGGGTTGGGTATCTCGTCGCCCGAGATGGCGAGATGGCAGTTGAAGCAGCCGCTGCGCTCCGCGACGAGGCGGCCGCGCAGAACCGGATTCGACTCCCAGCTCGACAGCAACCGGCGCAACACCGGCAACGCCAATACGGCGGCGACAAGAAACGCCGCGAGCGCAACGGCAAAGAGCTTGCGGGGCACGATCGCGACCCTACCAGTGGCGATCAAGACCCCCGCCAGGCAACCCAACAGACGGGCAAGGCGCCCACCCCGGGGGACTCAGAGACCCGATTCTAGGCCGCGGCCTTGGAACCGGTGACGGTGACGACTTTCATGCCGTCCCGTTCGGAAACGGTGCCCATGACAACGGCCTTCCCTCCGGCCATGTCCTTGAGCGCCTCGTACGGCGCGCCGTCCTTGTGGTCGGCGGTCAGCAAGACCAGGGCACCGTCGTCGGTCAAAAGACCCATGGGTTGGCCGTTCTTGAGGCAGCTCTTGGCGCAGCCGGCGTGGTCGGTGCCCTTGGCGCCCTTGGCGACATAGCAGGCGAGATCCACGACCTCACCCGTCCAGCTGGCTTCGTCGTCGCCGGCAACAGCCGTGCCCACCAGAGCGGTAACACTCAACGCGATCACCAGAGCGGAACCTAAAAGTATTTTCTTCATCCTCTGCCTCCTTGGTTGTCGAAAGAGACACAGTCTATCAGCCGTTCGAGGCGGAGATGCAAAGTTCAATATGCAAAGTCCCTAAAGCGGACTTTGAAGAACAAGGCGTAGAGAACGGGCACGACACCGAGCGTCAGCGCGGTCGCAAAGACCAGTCCGAACATGATCGCGACCGCCATCGGCCGGTACATGACGCCGCCGCCGATGTAGAGGGGAATCAGACCGCCGACTGTAGTCAAGGTAGTCAGGAGAATCGGCCGCATGCGACGCTGCGCCGATTCGATAACCGCACGCTGCGGAGTCAGGCCGTTCTCCGAGATCTCGAGCTCGATCCGGTCGAGCAGCACGATGGCGTTGTTGATGACGATGCCGGACAAAGAGACGATCCCGAGCAGCGTCATGAATCCGAAGTACGAGCGCATGACCAGAAGACCCACAACGACCCCGATCAAACCCAAGGGAATAGTGATGAGAATGATCAGAGGCCGCCGAATCGAATTGAACTGGCTAACCAGGAGCAAAACGATGATCAGTCCGGCGATCGGAACCTGTTCGCCAATCGACGCGTTGGCCTCCTGCGAAGCTTCGTCCTCACCGCCGATCTCGTACGAATAGCCCAGCGGCCAGTTCGCACTGTCCCGATCGAGCAGCGGCACCAGGACCCGATTGACGGCAATCGCGGTGAACCCAGGTTTGAGATCGGTAGCGATCGTGACCGTGCGCAACCGGTCACGGCGCCGGATGTTGGCCGGCTGCCAGGCCACTTCGAGGTCCGCCACCTGCATGAGTGGCACCGAGCTCCCGGTCGCCTGTGAAAATACGTTCAGGCTGTCGAGCTTCCGAAGATTTAGCTCCTCTCCGGCGCCGACCGAGCGCAAGGTCACCGGGATGATCTTGTCGTCTTCGCGGTACTCGGTGGTCGTGATGCCCGAAAGCACGGTCTGGAGCGAAATGGCGATGTCCTGATGGGTAACACCGGCTCGCTGCGCCCGCGCCTCGTTGATCTTGACCAGGAGCTTCTTCGACTTGGCACCCCAGTCGTCGGAAATGTTGCGCGGACCCTCGACCTCGCCCAGGCGCCGCTTGACCTGATCCACCAAGCGAAAAATCACGTCGGTGTCGCGCCCGGACACGCGCACCTCGATCGGATCTCCCGCCGGAGGCCCGAGGGGAAGGGGTTCGATCTTGGCCTTGAGTCCCGGGAAGCGCCGGCAGAAGACTCGGAGCTTGTCCACCGCGACGTCGACGTACTCGCGCGACGAAGTGTTCACCACCAGGATGGCGTACTCCGGGCTGGCGTACTCCGGGCTGTAGGAGAGAAAGAAGCGCGGCGCACCCTCGCCGATGAAGGTCGCCCAGTTGGTGACTCCGTCTCGCCCGGTCTCGATTTGCTCGGGGGTCACGCGCAGGTTCTCCTCGATGAATCGCTCGACCTCGATCACGATTTCCTCGGTACGCGCCAGAGGCGTGCCGGTGGGAAGCTCGAGTTCCGCCGTCAGTGACGCGCGCTCGTTGGGTGGAAAGAAGATCGCTGGAATCAAGCCGAAAAGCTGCATGGTGCCTAAGAAGACCAGGGCGACGACGACGATCGAGAGCCACGGGCGACGCAGCGATGCCAGCAACATCGATCGGTAGCCACGGTAGAAGTTGGTGTCGTAGACGCCCGCTGGTTGGGGCTTGACCTTGAGGAACATGACGCAGAGAAGCGGAATCATGGTCAACGCCAGAACCCAAGAGCAGAGCAAGGTGATCGTGACCACCTGAAAAAGTGCCGCCGTGTATTCGCCCACCGCGGACTTGGCCAGATAGATCGTCAAAAAGGCCGCAGCGGTGGTCAGGGACGACACCAGGAGTGGTGTCTTGAGCTCAACTGCGGAGGCAATCGCCGCGTCTTTGGCCGGTTTGCCCTCGGCCATCTGAACCATGATCGACTCCGACATCACAATGGCGTTGTCGACCAGAAGTCCGAGAGCGATGATCAGTGCCGCCAGCGACATCGAATTGATGCCGACCTCGAACAGGGCCATGAAGATGAAGGCCATGATGATCGCCGTCGGGATCAGGCTGGCCACAACCAGCCCGGTGCGAAGACCCAGGCTGAGGAGCATCACCAGCATCACGATCGCCACCGCCTGCATCAGATTACTCACGAAGTCCTTGACCTTCTTGTCGACTTCGCCCGCCTGAAACTGGGTGAACTCGAAGTCGATACCGTGCGGGTAGCTCTCCTGGGCGCGGGCGATGGTCTTTGTGACCTCTTCACCCAGAAGCAGGATGTTGCCGCCTTCACGCATCGAGATCGCCAGCGCCAGGCCGGGCTCGCCGCTGGCACGCATCTTCCGGCTCGGAGGATGGATGTAACCTCGACTGATCTCGGTGACATCCTCGAGATAGATCAACTCGTCGCGTCCCGGCAGGCTGATGATGGTTCGCTTCAGATCCTCGATCGACTCGAAGTTCCCTGAGGGCTCGAGCACGATCTCCTCGTGGAGGGTGCGCACCTGCCCACCGGGATTGATGATGTTGCGGCCCTCGAGAATGCTCTTGAGTTGCTCGGGCGAGAGGCCGAGCTCGGCCAGCCGGGCGTTGTTGTACTCGACGAACACCCGCTCTTCCTGCTCGCCGTGGATCTTCACCTTGGCGACTTCGTCAATGAGCAAGAGCTCGTCGCGCACCTCGTCGGCCACGTCCTTGAGCTCGGCATAGCTGTACCCGTCGCCGGTGAGATTGACCACGGTTCCGAAGACGTCGCCGAACTCGTCGTTGACGTTCGGCCCGATGACGCCGTCGGGAAGCTCACCTGCGGCACGGGCCACCTTGCGCCTCAGATCGTCCCAGATCGGTCGCATCACCTTATAGCGCTCCTGAATGTCGACGAAGATGATCGACACCCCGTTTTTGGACTGGCTCTTGATGACGTCGACCTGGGGAATCTCCTGGATCGCCTTTTCCAGCTTGTCGGTCACCAACTGCTCGACACGCTCGGGACTGGCTCCCGGAAAGTAGGTGATCACCATCGCCGTCCGGATGGTGAAGCCCGGGTCTTCGGACTGCGGCATCCCGAGGTAGGACCGGATGCCCGCCGCCAAGATCACCGCCAACACGACGAACGTGATGCGGTTCTTCTCGATCGCGGCTCGGGTCAGATTCAAGAAGAAGTCTCCAGAACCAGCACGCTCTCGCCGTCCGAGAGCCGGCGCACTCCCGCGGTCACCACCATCTCGCCGTCTTCCAATCCACTCAGAATTTCGAGCCCGTCGCCGGTGAGCTCGCCCACCGTGACCGACCGCCGCTGAACCAGCGCCGTCGAGGGGCCTCCGTCAGCGGAATCGTCGGCAACGTCGAGAACGAAAACAAAGCGGCCGTCGCGATCCTCGCCGACGGCAACCGCCGACACCAGCATCCGGCCGCCGGTGCCCGCGGTCGAGAAGCGAAAGGCGACTTCGGCCGCCATGCCCGAACGAATATCCGGGTCCGCTTCGAGCAATCTCGCGGTGACGGGAAAGGTCGTCGCCATGCCGACCGCGGCGACACCCGCCTCGGTTACCTCGGCCTCGAAGGTCCGCCCGGGTAGCGCATCGAAACCGACCACGACCTTCTGGCCGAGTTCGACTTCAACGATCACCGCCTCGGGCAGAGCCACCTCGACGTCGATCTCCGAGCCCGCGGTGAGCAAGATGACTTTCTGACCGGCATCGACGTTCTCGTTGACCTCGACATTCACCGACGCAATGGTCCCGTCCACGGGAGCTCGGAGCGCAGTGTAGGAAACCTGCTGCCGCGCCTGTTCCAGCCGTTTTTCGGCCGCTTGCACTCGAGCCCGGCTCGACTCGCTACCGGCTCGCGCACCATCCAGCTCACGGCGAGAGGCATTGTTGTTCTCGTAGAGACCGCGCACGCGCTCGTAGTCGGCCTCGGCATTGCGTGACGCCGCCTCGGCCTGGGCCCATCCGGCCACTGCTTCCTGCACCTTGAGCTCGTAATCGGTCGGATCCATGCGCGCGAGCAGCTGACCGCGCCGCACCTTCTGCCCCACCGTGACCGCCGTCCGATCGACCGTTCCGGCGACGCGGAAGCTCAAGTTAGACTCCACGCCGGCCCGGGCAACGCCGGCGAAGGTCCGCAGGCGGGCTTCCTGGCTGGTCGAGACGATCTCGTAACGGACCGGCCGCAGAACGGTCTCGACCGGCGGCGGCTCCTGGCAGGCGGTGAACAGGAACGCGACCGTCGCGAGCAAGAGTTCGGGGACACCATTCCTTGGTGTCCCCTCCCGACTCACTATAGTTTGCGCGCAGCGATGATCGGTCTCGAGTGCTCTCATGTGGGTGCCTCAATCCTTGTGATTCAGTCCGAATCCGCCGCTCGCAACGAGATCCCCTGCAACGCGACGTAGGCATCCAGCCGTTCGGACCATTCCCGCCGCTCATCTTCGCCGGCGAAGAAATCGAACGTGTTGGAAGCTCGCTGTGCTTCGAGCCAGTCGATCAGGAAGTCGTAAAGCGCGTTGGCCGCTTGCTCCTCCGCGTTGAGAGCCGCCGTCTGGGCGTCGAGAAGATCCAGCAGGGAAGCGACTCCGCGAGAGTACGAGTCTTCCACCAGATCCAGATTCCTTCGAGCGGCTTCGGCCGCTTGATTGGAGAGGCGGATGCCGACAAACGATGCGCGTGCCCGGACCAGGGCCGTGCGAACCCTCTGTTCGATTCTCTCCTCGGCTGCCGCTCGCTCGAGCCGGAGGCGCTCGAGGTCGATGTCGGCCTGAATCCTCTCCGCACTTCGCGAGCCGCCGGTGAAAAGCGGCAGCGTCGCATCGATGGCCAAGCTCCAGCTGCTCTCGTCCGCGGTAGGTAACTCGAAGGGCAGAGTCGCAGATCCGGAACCGGACGAGCCGGCGCCACCGCGGCTGAGAATCTCATCCAGCGCGGCTCGAAATGCCACCGTCGGAGACCACAGGGCCCGTTTGGTCGAGGCCGCAAGCCGCTCCTGGGCGGCAATCCCTGCGTCGATCCGCCTAAGCTCCGGCGCTCGCCCCAGACCTTCGAGCACGATGAAGTCCCGGAACACTCCGTATCCCTTGGGCGTCTCGATGAAGACCCGAAAGCGTTCCTGGCCGGTCACGAATCCAGGTGTGTCCAAGCTCACCTCCTCGGTCACGAGCGAGGACTCCAACCGGCGATGAAGCAGGCGGTTGACCGCGATCTCCGCCGCGCGCCGATCACCGACCGCCTCGACCAGAGACTTGCGCGCGATCGCAAGCTCGCTCTGCCAACGAAACACTTCGCCGGCCGACGCGACGCCAACGTCCCGCCGATCCTGGGCCTGTTCCAGATTCGATCGAGTGCGTTCGACGTTGTTGCGCTGTACCCGCTCGAGCGCCTTGGCGCGCATCAGGTTGAGATAGGTCGTGGCGGCGTCGAGCGCGATGTCCAGCCTCAAGGTCTCGAAGTCGTGCTCGCGCGCTTCTTGAAGCCGCTTCTGGATACTCAGGTTCGCCAGCGCCGGCTCCGAGAACAGAAGCTGCGTCAGGCTCGCCGAAGCGGTTACCGAGCGCTCGGGCTGACTGCCGAAGCTCGCCGCGGCGCGATCGTCGTCGATCGTGACCGTGGACGCCGACGCCTCCAGCCGTGGGCGGAGCTTGGAGCGCGCGATCGCGATCTCTTGCGCACCCGCCGACACCTGCCGCCGTCGCGCCAGTAGATCGAGATTGATCTCCAAGGCCTCGCGAACCGCCTTGTCGAGCGACAGCCGGTAGGCACCCTCGATGTCTTCGGCGTGGAGGAGCTTCGCTTCGATCAGCACCTCCCAACGCGGTGACACGTCGATCGCGCGTGCGGTCTTCATGTTGATGATCAGATTGTGGCGTACGCTGAACTCGACCGGAATGTCGCCCGCGTCTTGACCCAGCAGGATGCGCTGAATGTTGAGAGCGACGCGGCGAGCCAGCTTGGGGAAAAAGTCGGGTGAACCCGCGGAGGCGAGCATCCCCGCTTCGACGTCGCCACCGCCCAGACCCGAGAATGCGGGCAGCTTGCGCTCGATCAAGCCGTCGATCAGGCGCCGGTACTCGACCGGCGAGAACTGAAAGAGCGGCCAGGCATAGACGGCATCGACCTCCGGTGAGAGTGCGCCCAGAACCTCCTCCGCGGACTCGCGCGTCGGAATGTACTCAAAATTCACGCCGGTGCCTGCCAGATTCTTCCGCGTTCGCTCGACAAGCTCGGGGATCGACTC
Source organism: Acidobacteriota bacterium (assembly GCA_022561975.1). Taxonomy (GTDB): domain Bacteria; phylum Acidobacteriota; class Thermoanaerobaculia; order Multivoradales; family JAHEKO01; genus CALZIK01. The sequence continues at coordinate 23,783 of JADFQD010000013.1, read as the reverse complement.
GAGCAGCGGCGCCGTCGCCAGGATCGCGACGTGCCGAAAGGGAACGATCCCCCGGAAGGTCTCGAGCTCTTCCGCCAGGGTGTCCGGAAGTGACACATAGGTGAGATTGTGGACGCCGCTTGCGCCGTCCGTGAACGGCAGCCCCTGCAGAACCGGGTCCAGAAGTACCGGCGCGATCACCGGCTTGGGCAGCTCGCCCAGACAGCACACCGCGTGCGAAGCGATCAGGCCCCAGGTGATCACCATGTCGATCTCCGGATCCTCGAGCAGCCGGTTGATGTTGCTCCGGGCGGTGGCCAGAGTCCAGTCGCCGACGAGGTAAGCCCGGTCGGGAAAGTCGACGTCGAACTCGCCCTCGGTCAGGGCGGTGACTTCCCTCACCGTGAGCTCCTGGATCGCCTCGTTTTGATCCCAGGGCCCGTCCACGACAATGCCGATGCGAACAGGCTGGTCGCCGAGAGCCGCCTGGGAAGCCAGGGTTTGCACCGCAACCAGAAGAGCCAGAACCCAAGTAGCGCTCTTCTTCACTGCCCGCGCTCTTTTCCGCGCCCTGGCCTGCGCCCTGGCCGCCGCCATCCACTCATTCCACTTCACCGATCGGCCGATGTGGGGGATGGAAACTCGCCGAGTAGTTTGGCCACAGCGTTCGTCTCTCTCTCGGTTATTGAGTTGGTAATGATAGCCCCAGCTCCCACCGCAGGCAACCGCCAGGCCCGAATAAACAAAGTATCCCAGAGCGGATCTCCTCACTTGTGGGACGCAACCAAAACGGAGCGCCGTCACCGGACCGTAAGACGACCTTGACTTCCTGGTGCTAGGATGGACTTAGTTCTTGCGAATCCTTCGTCAATCCGCCCACCGGCGATCCGGTGGGCGAAACCAGCTGTCTCGGTTGATGCAACGCCCTCAACCGCTAACCAAACTGACCAACTGACCAACCGTCTACGAGGAGGTCCCGATGCCTGTCCCCAACACCCCCAAAATCTGCTTCGACCGTATCCTTCCCGCCGACCTCCACCGTCCGCAGCGCATGATGAACATCGGCGGCCGCCTGCGTGCGGTATTCGAGTTTCGCAAGCGGTGGATGAACGGCTCGACGCTCAAGGTCCGCTTCCTGGAGGGGAACTCGGATCAGAAGACCCAGGTCATCGAGGAGGCCAATCGCTGGACGGCACATGCCAATCTCAACTTTGACTTCACCGACGATCCCGGCGCCGACATCCGCATCACCTTCGATTCGAACGATGGCGCCTGGTCCTTCGTCGGCACCGACGCGAGCAGTATTCCGGCGCACCTGGCGACCCTCAATCTCGGCTTCCTCGACCGCGGCACGCCGACCCATGAGTTCGGCCACGCTATCGGTCTCGGGCACGAGCATCAGAATCCGGCGGGTGGCATCACCTGGAACGAGCCGGAGGTCATTCGAGATCTGAGCGGACCGCCGAACAACTGGACCGTCGATCAGATCCGCCACAACGTGCTCAACAAGTACAGCAACGACCAAGTCCGCGGCACCGAGTTCGACCCCAACTCGATCATGCTCTACGAGTTCCCGGCCCGTTGGACTCGCAACACCAGCGGCACGCACGGCAACGACGATCTGTCGGACCAGGACATTGCCTTCATCAAAAGTGCGGATGCCTACCCGGGGCGCACCGATGTCGGAGACCCCGCCATCGAGGCGGTCGCGCTCGACGTCATCGACACCTCCGGTGTCGCAGCGAACATCGGCCAGCCCGGCGAAGAGGACGTGTTCTCGTTTACCGTCGAGAACGCCGGTCGGCACACCATCGAGACCGGCGGCGAGACCGACGTGTTCATGAGCCTCTTCGGCCCCGACAGCCAGACCCAGAAGATCGCCGAGAACGACGACGGCGGCATCGGCCGCAACTCGAAGATCGTCGTCGATCTCAGTCCGGGCGGGTACTTCGTCCAGATCCGCCACTTCAACCAGACCAGCGGTACTGGCAGCTACAGTATTCGAGTGGTTCGCTAACCCGCGACATCCTCCGACACTTCGCTGGAGGCGCAATGAAGATCAAAGCTCCGGTCATGATCCAGGACCAGATGGTCGCGCGCAGCAAGCAGATGCTCAAAATGACCGAAGCGATCTGGATCGAGGAGGCGTTTTTTCTCGACGGCCCGATCAGCGAGCGGGTGGCGGTGATCGATTTCGACGACCAGGGCGCGCTGCGCCCGGGCGCTCGCTTCAAACCGCCGACCACGAGCCAAGAGGCCGGCTCCTACGTCGGCACCGAGGCGCCGATCGACATAGAGTCGGACGCCTTCATCCAGGTAAACGCGTTCGCTACCGTTCATCAGACGATCGCCATGTTCGAGGAGCCCGACACCCTTGGGCGGCGTCTAACCTGGGGCTTCGACGCGCCGCAACTGCTGGTCGTGCCCCGCGCCGGCAAGTGGGAAAACGCCTACTACGAACGCGAGTCGCACAGTCTTCAGTTCTTCTACTTTCAATCGGCTCGCTACGACGACCAGGTCTTCACCTGTCTCTCACACGACATCGTCGCCCACGAGACCGGGCATGCGATCATCGACGGCATCGCCCCGGATCTCTACGACGCCATCAGCCCTCAGTCGCTGGCACTTCATGAAGCGGTTGCCGACCTGACGGCGCTGCTGCTCGCTTTCCGCAGCCGCGCGCTCACCCGGAGCGTTCTGGACCAGACCGGTGGCTCGATCGAGAAATCCACGGCCTTCAGCGCGATCGCAGAGGAGTTCGGCGCGCAACGCAAGGCCTCGGGACAGCTCCGGCCCCTGCGATCGCTGCTCAACCAAGAGCACATGCCCTCGTCGGGCGGCGCCCGCACCTCGCCCCACGAGCTGAGCGAGGTTTTGAGCGGCGCCCTCTACACGGTCATGGTTCGGATGCACGAAGATCGCAAAAAGGGGAATCCCGACTGGTCCACCGGCAAAGCCCTCTTCGTGGCCGCCGAGCAGTTCAAACGGATGGTTCTACGCGCGCTCGACTACTTGCCGCCGGGTGAGATTTCCTTCGCCGACTACGGTCGAGCGATTACCTGCGCCGACAAGGCCTTCTTCCCTTCGCTGGGCAAAGAGCGGCGCTGGATCGCCGAGGAGTTCGTTCGGCGAGGGATTGTCTCCAAGCTTGAAGAACTCGATGTCCGGCTCGAGCCCGAGCGCGAGCAGGCCCTCAACCAGGTGCTCTCCCAACTCGACCCGAAGACACTCACGGAAAGCGACTGGGCGGCCTACGCGTTCGCCAACGAAAATCGCGAGCTACTCGACATCCCGGCCGACAGGCCGCTGCGAGTCCGTCCGCGGCTCGACGTGACCAAGAGGTTTTGGCTCGGGGCCGGCCGGACCCAAGACGTCCGCGAGTGCATCTTCAAGGTCTCCTGGGACACCGAGGAACAGAACCCGGCCGGGCGCGGGCTGCCGAATCGGCGCCAGATCACCGTCGGCACCACCCTGGCCATCGACTGGAACGAGCGCAAGGTGCGCATCCTACTGACTTCGGACTCGGCGGCTCACACCGGCTCGAAAGACCGGGACGCCCTGCTCCTTCGTCTGCTTGCCGAAGATCGGCTGCGGATCGGCGACAACGCGGTCGGCCCGGACGGGCAACCACTGCGCTCGGTAGCGCTGGGCGAGGTCTCCGGCGACCTCCTACGAGTCCGCAAGTCGGCCCGGATGCTCCATATCGGAAGATCGGAATGACCTCGTGGACAAGCTAGTCGTTCGTCTCTACAACGTACGCTTCGGCGACGGCGTGCTGATTTCGGTGCCGGACAGGGACGAAGCCGGCGATCCGCTGACTCGGCACATCCTGATCGACGTCGGCAACGCGGCCTCCAAGGAGGGCGGCGAGAACGAGGTCTTCACTCCGGTCTTCAAAGACATCCTGAAGGTCCTCGACGGCCGGCCCCTCGATCTCTACGTCGCCACCCACGAACACATGGACCATGTCCAGGGTCTGCTGTGGGCGTCCAAGTTCGCCGATGAAAATCTGGCAGCAAAGCTCAACATTCAGCACGTTTGGTTACCGGCCTCGGCGCATCCCGAGTACTACGACACCCATCAGGAGGCCAAAAAGAAGCTGGCGCTGGCGAGCGAAGCCTACCACTTGGCGGGCAAAGCGCTGGCGGCATCCGGGGAGCCGGTTCCCGAAGCGGTTCAGATCCTGATGCGCAACAACAATCGCTTTCTGGCCGCCTCTCCCGACGGCTTGAGCCATGGCCGCACGGCCGACTGCATCGAGTTCATCCGGCGGCTCACCGATCAAGACCACACCCACTACGTGCACCGTTCGATCGGGGCCACGAGCCACGGCGTCGAGCCCTTCGACCTGACCGGCGCGCACCCGTTTCGCGAAGCCGAGATCGAGATCTGGGCACCGGAGGAGGACAGCAGCGAATACTACGGCCGCTTCAAGCCGACCGCGCTCGGCGCCGCCCCCGGAGCTTCACCGCTGGCCGTGGACGGGGAAGTTGCCCTGCCGCCCGCCGGCGTTGACGCGGGCGCCTTCTACAACCTCGTGACCCGGCGCCAGGGGGGTTTCGTAGACAATCTTCTGGCCATCGACAAGGCGGCGAACAACTCGAGCATCGTGTTCTGCCTCGAGTGGCGCGGCTGGAAATTGCTCTTCCCCGGCGACGCCGAGCTGCGTAGCTGGAAGGAGATGAACAAGGAGGGTGTCCTCTCCCCCATTCATTTCCTCAAGATCGGCCACCACGGCAGCCACAACGGAACGCCCGATGCGGAGCTGCTGGCCAAGATCCTGCCGGTGCCCGCTCCCGACAACCGGCAACGGCGAGCGGCGGTCTCGACCTTTCCCGACACCTACAGCGGCATTCCCCACCAGGAGACCTTCGACGAGCTGCGAGACGTCCACGGCTGCATCCTCTCGACCACGATGGGCCTGGCCGACGGCGAAGCGCAGATCCTCGAGTTCGAAGGCTAGTACTGCTGACCACAGGCCCAACGGTCGAGCGGCCGGTCGGCGCACTTGTGCTCATATTCGCGAGATTCTACCCGGCTGCCCGACCCACCAAGGACTCACTCAACGCTCTCTTGTTACCGCTCGTACCAGAGCCGAAACCAGAGGCTGAAAACGGCAACGCGGCCTCATCTCTAGCCGACTTGCGGTGTGTGTTTCGGCGCCATCAATTTGCGTTGATAACGATTCTGCACGACATCGGTTAGAACCATGACTCCGATGACGAAATAGAACGTCGCCTTGCTCATCGGCGTAATCTCGTGGCCGGCGATCTCGAGGTGCGCCAGGTGCCCGCCCTCGGACAGCAACATGATGCCGACGACGAACAGGATGAAGAGTCCGAGCACTTCGTAGAGACGGTTTTTCTGAAGGAAGCGCGCCATCCGGTCGGAGAGCCAGATCATGAGAACACCTCCGATCACGATCGCTGTTGCCATGACGGAAAAAACACTGGTCAAGGCCATCGCGCTCAGGATGGAGTCGAATGAAAATACCAGATTCATAATGACGATCCAGGTGATGACCTTGGCCAGAGACGCCGGCGGCTTTTGCTCATGCTCGAGGTTGTCGACGCCTATCATGTGGAAGATTTCCTTGGTCGCGATGTAAATAATGAGGACACCGCCCAGAAGCACGATCAAGCTGTGGAGATTGAAGGAGGCTTCGAGAATTCCCCGGGCGCGAAAGCCGAAGATCGGATCCTGGAAATACGCAATCACCTTGACCAGCAGTAGTAGGAGTCCGATGCGCAGGAACACGGCCAGAACGATCCCTATCCGTCGAACTTTGGCCTGTTGCGCCGCCGGAGCCCGTCTTGACTCGAGCGATATGTAGAGCAGGTTGTCGAAACCGAGGACGGCCTGAAGCAGGGTCAACAAGCCCAGAGTGATGAAATTGTCGATGGTCAGAAGCTCGGCCATAAATCCTCCAGAGTTTTTCTCAAAGACAGTTGGGCACTATTGTAATCGTCGGTGTAATCGCCGGCGATCGTATTGACGGTGCCCCAAGAGGATAGGATCTCCTCGTGAGTCGCCAAAGCAATCCGCTGGTCCGCTTCGCCGTCGAGAGACGGGTCACCATGGCCATGGCGGTACTGGGCGTGATGGTGCTCGGCTGGATTTCTCTGACCCGGCTGCCGCTCGAATACCTGCCGAGTTTCTCGTCTTCCTCGATCTCGGTGCGGGCAACGTATCGCTCGTCCTCACCGGAAGAGGTGGAGCGGCTCATTGTTCGGCCGCTCGAAGAGTCGCTCGGAACGATCAACGGCATCGACACATTGTCGGCGAGTGCCTCCGCCGACTCGGCGCAGGTGCGACTGACCTTCATCGACGGCACCGACATGGAAATGGCCGCCGTCGAGGTGCGAGACCGGGTCGATCGCGTCCGCCACCTCCTGCCCGACGATCTCGAGCGCATCTTCATCCGCCGTTTCCAGTCGTCCGACATTCCGGTGCTGCGCTTCGATCTCTCGGCCCAGTGGCCGGAAGAGCGCTTGTTCGACTACGCCGAACAGACCGTGCTGAGACGACTCGAGCGGCTCGAGGGCGTTGCCCAGGTCGACATCCGCGGCATTCGCGAGCCGGAACTTCAGATCAACATCGACCCGGCGCGACTACAGGCCCATCGAATCGACCTCAGAAGCATCGCGACAACGCTTCGCGAAAGCAACCTGAACCTGTCGGCCGGTGACATTCGAGACGGCAATCGTAAGCTCCTGGTCCGAACGGTCGGCGAGTTCGACACTCCCCGCGAGATCGAACGGTTGATGCTACGCCCCGACGGTCTGAGGCTGGGTGATATCGCAGAGGTTTCCTACACCCTGCCCGAGAAGCAAGTCTTCAATTATCTCAACGGCGTCGATGCGGTCACTGTTTCGGTCAACAAGGCCTCGACCGCCAACCTGCTGGCCGTGGTAAAGCGTGCCAAGGCCGAACTCGAGGCCATCCAGGCGCTGCCCGAATCTGAGGGCGCCGAGTTCCGGATCTATCAGGATGCCTCCCTCGACGTTCGCAAAGGCCTCGGACAACTTCGCGACGCCGGCCTGATCGGTGGCCTGCTGGCAATCGGCGCGGTGTTTTTGTTTCTGCGCAGAGTTCAGACCACTGCGCTGATCGCGATCGCGATACCGATCTCGGTGGTCGCGACGTTCGTCTTGATGTTCTTCCTGCGCCAGGCCGGCATCTTTGACCTGACCTTGAACGTGGTCAGTCTGGCCGGATTGATGCTGGCCTTGGGAATGCTGGTGGATAACTCAGTGGTGGTGATCGAATCGATCTTTCGACACCAAAACGAACTCGGCGAGGACGCCAAGACGGCCGCGCTCGCCGGCGCCGCAGAAGTCGCTCTGCCAATCACCGCCTCGACCGCCACAACCATATGCGTGTTCTTGCCGCTGATGTTTCTGGCGACCGGCGGCCGTTTCAAACTCTATCTGTTGAACATCGGTTGGACCGTGTGCATCGTCATGTTGGCGTCGTTGCTGGTGGCTCTCACCGTCGTCCCGATGGCGGCGGCGTTGATCCTACGCAACCAGACCGCTCGCAAGAAGGGCTCGATCGACCGGCTGCGCGCCGCTTACGGCCGACTCCTGCAAACGACACTGGAGCATCGTCTGGCCTTCGTGGTCTTGATCACGGCTCTTTTCGCCGGCACGCTCTACCTCTTCTCGACCATTGAACAGTCGGTTTCCGCGCGCGCTCTCGAACGCCAGATCATCCTCAAAGTGGACACCCCACGCCATTATTCACCCGAGCAGACGCAAGCGCTCTACAGGGAACTCTACGAGTTGATCGACTCGAAGCGAGATGAACTCGATATCGCCGACGTCGCCTACAACTACGATCGCGGCACCGGCCGCTCGCGTGCGAGTTGGCGCCGGAGCCGGCAATTCGACATCTATCTCAAAGACGAAAGCGAGAGCACGCTGACAACGGCCGAGGCGCGGGAGAAGCTGCGCGCGATGCTGCCGGTGCGAGCCGGAGTCGACGTGCGCATCGCGACCCAGCGGGGACGCCACGGCACTTCCGGAGTCGAGGTCCAGCTCATGGGCAACGACTCGACGGTGCTCGCCCTCCTCGCCAAGCAAATCGCCGGCAGCCTCGAAAGGCTGCCGATGGTTCGGGACGTCGATACGTCGCTCGAAAGCGGCGACCAGGAGATTCACGTCAGTGTGACTCCTGAGCGCTCGCTGCAAGTAGGCCTTTCCAGCCGCGCCGTCGCCAACACCGTGTCCTCGGCGCTCTCGACGCGTGACGTGTCGCAGTTTCGAACCGAGGATCGTGAGATTGGGATCGTGGTCCAGTACCGACCCGAGGACCGCGAGACTTTCGATCAGCTGAAGAACGTGCCGGTGTTCGCGACCGAATCACAGCTGCCGCTGGGGGCGCTCGCCGATTTCGCCTTCGTCGAGGGGCCCAAGGCGATCGAACGCGAGAACCGTCAGGCACAGGTCACCATCTCCGCGAACACTTCCGATCCCAGAGCCGCGTTCGGCGCCATGCGCTCAATCAGCAAGATACTCGAGAGCCTCCCCTTCCCGGCCGGCTACAGCTGGAGCTTCGGCCGTTGGAATCGTCATCAGCAAGAGGACCAGCGCAGCGGCCTGTTCGCTCTGCTCTTCGCGCTGCCCCTCGTCTACATGCTCTTGGCCGCGTTGTTCGAGAGTTTCGTACAGCCGCTGGCGATCATGTTCTCGGTGCCGTTCGCGCTCTTCGGCGTTGCGGTCGTAATGAAACTGGCCGGCCAGCCCTGGGAGACCATGACCACCATCGGATTGATCATCCTTCTCGGGGTGGTGGTAAACAACGCCATCGTCCTGCTCGATCACATCAACGTGTTGCGCCAGAGCGGCATGACGCGAGACCAGGCCATCGTCCTCGGAGGCCAGCACCGGCTTCGACCCATCGTGATCACCGCGGTGACTACGATTCTCGGTCTGCTACCCATGGTGGCGCCGTTTCTCCTGCCCGGCGTCTTCGGAGCGGTCGAGGGGCGCGCCGCAAGCTGGGCGCCCATCGGGCTGGTGATCATCGGCGGGTTGACCACGTCCACCTTCCTCACTCTCTTGATTCTCCCCACCGTTTACTCGATTCTCGACGACGCGACGATCTTCGCGCGGCGCGTGGCTCGGGCACTGTGAGAGTCTTCGCCCCCATGCTCTCGATTCTGCGAAACTCGCTAATGCTCTTGGCGTTCGTGGCCCTGGCCCTCGGCGCCGGGGCCTGTGGCAAGTCCTCGGCGGAAGGCGATCGGGGTCAGGGTCCAAGGCACGCTCCAGCCGACACCCACGCGGGAGCGAGAACGCCCGGCCAGCGCGCCGGCACCGCCGGTGGCCCGTCGAGCTTCGGCGATGCTCAGGCCAACAATACCGCTGTGCCCGTAGAAGTCGCTACGGTCGAACGACGTTCGATCTCGTTCTACATCCAGTCCAACGGCACGCTCGAGGCCGAGAACGAGGTCGATGTGGTAGCGCGTACGAACGGGCCGATCGACGAGATCCTCACCGAAGAAGGTCGCGTGGTTTCCAAGGGCCAGCTGCTGGCTCGTATCGAGGACGACGAGATCCGCGCGCAGGTCGAGATCGGCCGCGTGTCTCTCCAAGAGGCGCGGCTCAACTTCGAACGCGCCGAGCGGCTCTACGGCATTCAACTCCTCAGCCCGGAAGACTACGAGCAGGCCAGGAGCCGGTTTGAAACGGCTCAGGCCCAGTACCACGGCAACCAGCTTCAACTGGGCTACACCGAGATTCGCGCTCCCTTCTCGGGCCACATCGTGGCCCGCTACATCGACGCCGGCCAGCAGGTCTCGGCCGGGACGCCCCTGTTCAGACTTTCGGATTTCGATCCTCTGCTGTGCCCCATCCAGGTACCCGAGCGCGAGCTGCCGAGACTTATGGTGGGTCAGCCGGCGTATCTGACTGTCGAGGCCTGGCCGGACGAGCGCTTCGAGGCGCGAGTGCTTCGAATCAGCCCGATCATCGACGCCGCCACGGGCACGGTCAAGGTCACACTCGATGTTGATGCCCGGGACAAGCTTCGCCCGGGGATGTTCGCACGGGTTTTTCTCGAGACCGACACCCATAGCGACGCCATCGTGGTTCCCAAGACGGCACTCTCCCTGGAAAGCCTGGGGGACGCGGTGTTCGTCTATCGCGACGGCCGTGCCGAGCGGCGCGACATCGAGGTCGGCTTCGAAGAGGGCGACTCCGTCGAGGTCCTGTCAGGCGTGGCGCCGGGAGAACAGGTTGTCGTCGTGGGGCAGGACGGCCTCAGCCACGGCACGCCAATCCAGGTGCTCGGAGGGTTGGAAGACGGTAGCACTCGGGGGTTCGGAGGCCGCCGGGGGTTCGGAGACCGCCGGGGCGCGGGGGGCGGCATGCCGGACCCGAGCCGAATGACGGCCGAAGACCTCGATCGCCTGAAAGAGCGCATGCACTCACGGGGTCTCAGCGATGCAGAAATCGAAGAGCGGCTCGAGCGGTTGCGCGAACGCAGCCCGGTCTCCGAAAGCACCGAAAACTCCGAAGGCCCCTCGTCCACCCAGAGGTGACCTCGGAGACACGACAGATGAGCGCCCAGCCTCAATATTCCGAAGAAAGGGCCAAGCAAGGCACAAAACAGCGGGCCCGGCAATCGGCCGAGCCGCCGGGTCCGAAGCCCCTCCCTCTCCTCGGCAGCTTGCCGGAGCTTCGGCGCAACCCCATGGAATTCTACGCGCGGCTGGCGCGCGACTACGGCGGCTTTTCTCGCTTCTACTATGGCCGCAAGCCGACGTTTCTGGCGGCCTCACCCGAGTCGATCAAGGAACTGCTGGTCGACAAACGTGAGATCTACGTCAAGAACACTCGCTATGCCGCAATCCGTCGGGCGATCGGTAACGGCCTCTTGAACAGCGAGGGCGAGACCTGGAAGAAGCAGCGTCGGTGCACGCAAAACATACTCAACCGCAAAGCGATTCGCGACCAGGTAGCGGAGGCCGCCGAGGTCATCGCGCCCGAGCTCGAGCGCTGGCAGAGCGCGGCGAAAAGCGGCACGGCGATCGATATCGAGCCCGATTTGACCCGTATGGTCCAGCTCCTGATCGGCCAATGGGTTCTGGGCTCACAGTACGCTCGCTACGGCGGACAGGTCACCGAGCTGGTCGCGGCCGTGCGCCAGGCCTGGCCGGAACCGCCGCGCTCGATCTGGGCGTCGCTCAAACCGCCGCCGCTGCTGCGTCTGCGCAAGCTCGAAAGCCTGCTCGAGAAACTAGATGAGGTCGTCTATGCCGCCATTCGTGGCCAGCGAGAATCCGGCTCGGTCGATTTCTCGCTGCTGAGCGGCCTCGCTCGGGCCGGCGTCGAAGAGGGCCAGGGGTTTTCGGACGCCGAGCTCCGCGATCAACTGCTCACCGCCTACCACGCCGGCTTCGAGACCTCGGCCAGCAACCTGACGTTTCTTTTCTACGAGCTCTACCATCACCCGGAGATCCGGCAGCGCCTGCACCGGGAAGTCGATGATGTCCTGGGCAGCCGGCTCCCCGAGAGCGGCGACATCACAAAGCTCGAATACGCGCGGTGTTGCCTGAGCGAAACGCTACGGCTCTATCCGCCGGCATACAACTTCACCCGGGTCGCTCTGGAGGAGAACACACTGTCGGGGTACGCGGTTCCGAAGGGCTCGATGGTGATCGTCTCGCCCTACGCGACCCACCGCATCGAAGAACTGTTCCCGGATCCACTGACCTTCGACCCGGAGAGATTCCGCCCCGAGGCGGTCGAGGGACGTTCTCAGTTCGCCTACATTCCATTCGGAGCCGGACATCGGTTCTGCGTCGGCCAGGGCCTGGCCGAGGTGCAAACCAAGGTGATCGCGTCGATGATTTGCCAGCGCTTCGAGCTCGACTGCGTGTCCGATCGTCCGCTCGAGACCCAGGCGGGAACGGTGATGCGGCCGAGAGGCGGAATGCCGATGCTCGTACGGGCACGCCACCCGGCCTCAGCCCCAATCTCGAGTTCTGCGGCTTCAGCCGCGGCCCCGGACACTGAATCCGCGTGAAGATCGTTCGGTTCGCCACTCGGAGGCCGGTTTCGGTTTTCATTTTCGCCCTGGCGGCCACGGTCTTCGGCGTGGTGTCGTTTCAACGACTCGCGCTCGATCTTCTGCCCGACATCACCTACCCCTCGCTAACGGTACGCACCGAGCTCGAGGGCGCGGCCCCGGTAGAGGTCGAGAGCCTGATCACCCGCCCGATCGAGAACGCGGTCGGTGTGGTCAACAACGTCGTCCGGGTGGCGTCGAGCTCGCGCACCGACGTCAGCGAGGTCACACTCGAGTTCTCCTGGGGCACCGACATGGATCTCGCAGCGCTCGATGTGCGTGAGCGCCTCGACGTTCTGCAGCTGCCCCAGGACGCCGAGCGGCCGATTCTCCTGCGCTACGACCCGGCGCTCGATCCGATCCTCCGGCTCGGGCTGACCGGTGACGACGATCTCATTCGGTTGCGGTTGACCGCCGAAGAGCGAGTCAAGCGGGCTCTCGATCGGATCGAAGGCGTCGCTGCCGCGATCGTGTCCGGTGGCCTCGAGGAGGAGATTCAAGTCCGCATCGACGAGCGTCTTCTGGCCGCAAAGGGTGTGCCGATCTCCAGAGTCGCCAACCGCCTGGCCGAGGAGAACATCAACCTGACCGGAGGCCGGCTGCGCGAAGGCCAGACCGAGTTCCTGGTTCGAACCGTCAACGAGTACCTTCGCCCAAGCGACCTCGAGCGGGTGGTTCTGTCGAGCGAAGGCGGCGCGGTGCTGCGCCTCGAAGACGTGGCCAAGGTGGTCCGTTCTCACAAGGAGCGCGAGATCGTGACCCGCATCGACGGTCTCGAGAGCGTCGAGATCGCCATCTACAAGGAAGGCGGCACCAACACGGTAGCCGTCTCTGACGCAGTTCGCGAACGTATCGCCGAGATCGAGGAGGACCTGCGCGAGGGCAACTCCCGATTGCGGCTCACGGTCGTCACCGACCAGGCCCGCTACATTCGCCAGTCGATCTCGGAAGTCTTGAAGACGGCGCTTTTCGGCGGCACGCTCGCGATCGCGGTGCTGTTCGTCTTTCTGCGTAGCTGGAAGACCACCGCCATTGTCGGTCTCGCGATTCCGATCTCGGTCGTAGCCACCTTTTTTCTCATGTACGCCTTCGGCATCTCACTCAACATCATGTCGCTGGGCGGCCTGACGCTCGGAGTCGGTCTCCTGGTCGACAACTCGATCGTGGTGCTCGAATCCATCCAGCGGCGCCTCGACCAGGGCATCGATCCGGTCGAAGCCGCCGACCGCGGGACCAACGAAGTCGGCCGGGCTGTCGTCGCCAGCACGATGACCACGATCTGCGTTTTTGTACCGATCGTTTTCGTCGAAGGCATTGCCGGCCAACTCTTCGGCGATCAGGCCCTGACGGTGACTTTCTCACTGATCGTCTCGCTCCTGGTCGCCCTGACCGTGATCCCGATGCTCGCCTCCCGCCGCTGGACGCCCGGCGAAGACCCGGCTACCGACGCTACCGAGACTACCGAACCTACCGCCGGCGCCGCGGCCGTCCACGGCCCGCTCTCGAAGCTCGGCGTCAGGGCGGTGGTCGCCGTGCTCCAGCCCATCAAGTGGATGGTGTCCTCCGTCGCCAGGCTGATCCATGCCCTCCTGGCCCCCGCGCTCGCCTTCTGCGGTCGCGCCATCGATCGCGTAGGCGATCTCTATGCGTTCCTGCTCGGCAAAGCGCTCGCGAGGCCGCTCTCCACAATCGCAATGGCGGTCTTGATCCTGGCGGCAAGTCTGACACTGGCGCCGCGGCTAGGCCGCGAGTTGATCCCTGAACTCATCCAGGGAGAGTTCTTCGTCGATATAGAAATGCCGCCCGGCACTCGTCTCGAGGTCACGGAGCGCAGAATCGCTCGGATCGAGCGCACGGCGAGTAGCCTCCCGCAGATCGCGACCGTCTACGCCATTGTCGGCGCTTCGAACGAACAGGGCGGCTCTGGAGGAGAGATCCGCGAGAACATTGGGCAAGTGACCATCGTGCTGACGCCCCCGACCTCGCGCGAGCTCGAAGAGTCGCTGATGGCCGACCTGCGAGAGGCCCTCGATCAGCAGGAAGATCTCGACTACCGCTTCGGACGGCCGTCGTATTTCAGCTTTCGCACGCCGATCGAGGTCGAGATTCGCGGCTACAATCTGGCGCTCCTGCGCCGGCTTGCCGACAGCCTCTCCGAGAGCATGCGTGGTATTCCCGGGATCGAGGACGTGAAGAGCTCGACCGAAGGCGGCAGTCCCGAGCTCCAGATCCATTTCGATCGCACGCTGCTCGCCAAATTCGGGCTCAATATCGCCGATGTCGCCCCGGTGATTCGCACCAAGGTGCAGGGCACGGTCGCCACCGACATTCAGCGCCAGGATCGCGCCATCGACATCCGCCTGCAGGCCGCCGAGGAATTTCGCGACAGCGTTTCCGACCTCGAGCGCATGATCGTGGCGCAGGTCGGGGGAACCAATTTGCCCCTATCGGCGGTCGCAACCATCGAGGAGGTAGAAGGACCGGCCGAGATTCGCCGGGCCGAGGGCGAGAGGGTCGCAGTCATCACAGCCAACCTTGCCGGCCGTGATCTCGCCAGCGTGTCCGAGGACATCGGCGTCGCGCTTCGCGCACTCGAGCTGCCCTCGGGCTTCGACTCACGAATCGGCGGCCAGCGACAGGAGATGGAAGTGTCATTCGACTCGATGCGCCTCGCCATCCTGCTCGCTATCTTTATGGTCTACCTGGTGATGGCCTCTCAGTTCGAGTCGCTCCTTCACCCGTTCGTGATTCTCTTGAGCGTACCGTTCGCGCTGGTCGGCGTCTTGATGGCACTCTGGATCTTCAACGTCAATCTCTCGATCGTGGTTCTGATCGGCGCAATTCTCCTGGCCGGAGTCGTGGTCAACAACGCGATTCTGCTGGTCGACTACACCAACCGCCTGCGGCGCGAGGGTAGCTCGAAGATCGAGGCCCTGACCGCAGCCGGGCGGATCCGGCTCAGGCCGATCCTGATGACCACCTCGACTACCGTCCTGGGCCTCCTGCCGATGGCGATCGGACTGGGTGAGGGCTCCGAGCTGCGCAGTCCGATGGCACTCACAGTCATCGGCGGTCTGCTCAGTTCGACCGCCTTGACCCTGCTCCTGGTGCCGGCGGTCTACAGCGTGCTGGATCGAAAGCCGTAAGGTTCTCTTCGAGAGAAGCAGCTCAGCTCCGGAAGGGGTTCCGTACGGAAAGACCTGGGAAACGAGAGAAATCGCGGTCCAGAGTCCAGAGTTCCTTCACGCCATGCTCGAGCGCCAAAGCGGCGATGTGGGCATCGTGCGCGAGATTTCCGGTCGCCCGACCCTCGCTCATCATTCGGGCCATGTGAGCCGGATGCCGTCGTCCTTCTCCGAGAAGAACGAGGGAGGGCGATCTTAGAAGCGAGTCGAGATCGGCAAGGGCGGCGTCGAGCGGAGTCGGCGGGTCGAATACACGTAGATGGGTCACAACGCGAAGGAACTCATACACACACGGCCAGGGGATCGCCCAGACTTCATCGCCCTCGGCGAGCCTCTTCAACTTAGCCTTGGCTTCTTTGTGGTACTCGAGTTCCTGGCGCCGAGCTTGGAGAAGGATGTTGGTGTCGAGAGCGATCAACCTCGGCCCTCCATCAGATCGAAGAGTGAATCGCGATCGTTTAAATCCACTCCCGGCTGGAGAGTCCCCTTCTCAGTTCGCCATTGCAGCTTGTACCGAGGTCGCCGCGCCGGAGCCGAGAGGTGAGCCCTCAGAGCCTGCTCAACCACACTCTTCAAACTTCCGCCCTCGTTCGCCGCACGCTGCTTGGCCAGCCGCATCAACTCATCGTTGATGTCCACGGTGGTTCTCATACATAAAAGCATATCATACTCTCCATATTTATGTCTTCAGCTCGCTGATCCTCCGTCCCCAGCCCCCAACAAGACGCGAAACCGCCCTCCTTTCCGGCAGAAACCTCGTTAGACTGCGACTCCATCCGAAACCAAACTCGAGGAACCATGCAACTCGGAATCGTCGGCTTCCCCAAGACCGGAAAAACCACTCTTTTCAATCTCCTGACCGCCTCGCGCGAGACGACGGACAAGTTCTCCAAAAGTTCGGAGGCTCATCTGGCGATCTGCCTGGTCCCCGACGATCGGCTGAAGAGCCTCTCGGCGCTCTACAAGCCCAAGAAAGAGACCCCGGCAACGGTGCAGTTCGTAGACATCCCGGGAGTGACCAAGCAGGTGGGATCGGCCGATCTCAACCTGAACCAGCTCAAGGACGTCGACGCTCTCGTCCACGTCGTGCGAGCGTTCGATGACGAGGAGATCCCGCACCCCGAGGGATCGGTCAACGGCACGCGCGACCTGGCTTCGTTGGATCTCGAACTGATCTTCGCCGACCTCGAGTTGGTCGAGAGACGGATCGATCGGCTGGAGAAGAATCAGAAGCGCGGTATCACTCCGGGTGAAAAACGGGAGCAAGAGCTACTCGTCGAAACCATCAAACCGGCGCTCGAGAGCGAGACCCCGCTCCGGCAGGTCGAGCTGGCTGAAGCCGACGAGAAACGCCTGCGTGGCTTCCAACTGCTCTCGGCCAAGCCACAGCTGGTGATCTGGAACGTCGGCGAAGACGCCCTCGACACGATGGCGCCGGACACAGATACGGATGTCCAAACCATCGTGATGAGCCTTCCGATCGAGGCCGACATCGCGGCCCTCCCGGAAGACGAGCAGAAGGACTTCCTGGCCGACCTCAGCCTCGAGGAACCCAGCCTCGAGCGCGTGATTCGGGCGAGCTACGAGCTTCTCGGGTTGATTTCGTTTTTCACCGTCGGCGAAGACGAATGCCGAGCCTGGACCGTTCCCGCGGGAACCGTCGCCCAGAAAGCCGCCGGCACCATCCACTCCGATCTCGAACGCGGCTTCATCCGCGCCGAGGTCGTAGAGTGGGACAAACTTCTCGAGCTCGGATCGGAAGCAAAGTGCCGCGAGGCCGGGGTCCTAAGACTCGAAGGTAAGCAGCATGTGGTGCAGGACGGCGAGGTAATGCACGTGCGTTTCAACATCTGACGGTTCCGCAAGATAGGAGGCCGATATGTCACAAGCCCACTTCAGTCCCGCACTTTTCAAGGTCCTCAGGGACCTGGCCGTCCACAACGATCGGGATTGGTTCCAAGCCAACAAGGACCGATACGAAGACCAGCTGCGCGAGCCGGCACAGGCCTTCATCAGCGACTTTGGGCCTCAGCTGCGAAAAATCAGTCCGCACTTCCGTGCCGACCCACGCAAGGTGGGCGGTTCGCTCTTTCGAATCCACCGTGATGTTCGCTTCTCCAAGGACAAGAGTCCGTACAAGACCCACACCGGCATCCAGTTTCGCCACAGGGCGGGCAAGGACGTACACGCCCCTGGGTTTTACCTTCACCTCGAGCCCGGCGGCTGCTTCGCCGGCGTCGGAATCTGGCATCCGGACGGAGAGGCCACCAAGAACATCCGCAGCTTCCTTATCGACAACACCGCTCGCTGGCAGCGACTCACCGGCGCCAAACGCTTCCGCGAGACTTTCGAGCTGACCGGCGACAGCCTCAAACGCCCGCCACGGGGCTTTGATCCAGACCACCCCTTGATCGAGGACCTCAAGCGCAAGGACTTCATCGCCGTTCACAAGCTCAGCCAGAAAGACGTTACCGCCAAGGATTTCTTGAAACGCTACACCGACTTGTGCCGAACCGGAAGCGCCTTGGTCGAGGCTCTGTGTGAAGCTGTCAAGGTCGCGTACTAATACTAGCCTGAGCGTCGCTCAGCGCTCGGCGATCGGCGGCGGCAACCGCCAGACCGTCAGGTCGAGAGTCGACTCCGCGTCGAGGGTCCGGCCTTCTGCCGACGAGATCAGGTAGACACGCAGCAGCGACCCGAGCTTTGAGTCGACCAGCACGGCGGAACCGTCCCCCTCGTTCAGGACATCGACTCCAGCTCGCTCGTCGAAGGCGCCGTCATAGCTGCCATGACGTCGACCGTAGAGCCGCCCCTCGATTGCAACCAGGGCCAGATCGGCCAGGGCTCCATTCGTACGCAGGGTCACAATCGCGTGGCGCAGACTAGCGATCGTCATGTCTGCCACGAGCCCGGCTACCGAGAGCCCGGTTTCTCGTACTGCGGGCGATTCACTCAACAATTCCTCGAACGGCTCTTCGCTCCAAGCCGCGAACTCCACCCACCGCGAAGCCAAGGCTGTCGCGAGTCGCTTCGAAAATACAGACCGTAGAGGCCCGCCGCTCAGCGGCAGGACGCCGGACTCGCTGTCTTCCACCAAACGAAACGCAAAGGCGCCCTCGGCGGCGACCGCCCACCGCACGCGATCGACCCGCGAGCTTCTCTCGAGCTCGGCTCTAAAGTGCTCGAGCAGTCCTGAGCCGGTGCCGGGACTCGATACCGCCGCCTGAATCACCTCCAGCCGTGTTCGTTCGACGGAGGCCGCGATCAGCGAGCCGACGAGATGGGGTTGAGCGTAGAGACACTCGGCAAGATCACCCAGGACTCCAAAAGATCGCTCAATCCGATCTTGATCCGTCTCGACCACGCCGACAAACCCCTGCAGGCGTAGGAGCCTCGCAGCCCGAAGTGCCAGGAGCAGGGAATCCGCACCCGCTGAGAGCATCGACGGCCAGACGCAACTCGGAAGCTCGGTCGCAGCCTGCAAGGCGTCCAGTGCCGCCTGGTTGCGGCCGAGCACTTCGCGCACGGCCGCCTCGGTCGCCGCAGACCAAGCGACCGGCTCCGGAGTTCGAGACCATTCTCTGCCGATCTCGATGCCCGACGCCGCCTTCCCGAACGCGAGCGCGGCATTGCGGTCGTCCGGCACGGCGTCTCGCAGGTAATCTTGGTGATTCGCTGACCCCACGTGGACTTCGAACTCGCGAAGCGCGGCCTCGTAGGACCGGATCGAGTGCCAGACGAAGAGCCCTGCAAGGCCGATCAGCAGGACCACGGCCCAGGCTCCCCAAACCAGAGCGCGGCGCTTGTTGATTCGGTCCCACTTCATCGCTTCTCAGCTCACGAGAACAAAGAGAATCTTAGCCTTGATCTGTGCCCGAACGTGAAGCACCCGTCCGAGGCGGTCGCCTTGCTCCGGGGGAAGTCGACGGCAGGTGTAGCGGTCGACCTCCGTGTCGACCGTGGGTCGAAGTAACGAAGACAGTCGAGACGGAGCTCGACCGCTACAAGTCGGAGCCACCGGTGAAGAGGTCGGCCACACCCCGTTCTAGCCGTTCCACCAGCTCCGGCAGGGCACTCTTGCGCACCGAACAGAAGGCGATACGAAGATGGCTCTCACCGATCGCGATCACGCCGGTGTCATGGTGGTCGAGGAGGTGGCGCCGGATATCGTCGGCACGAAGACCTGTAGCGGGGTCGAGCTCCAGCAACGCAAAGCAGCCCGCGTTGAAGGGCAGCGGCCGCAGAAGTTTCGGATCGAGGGCCGTGAGGGCTTCCTTCAGTACCCGATAGCGCGCAGCCAAGCGCCGACGAATCTCTTCGACTTCCGCTCGCGCAGACTCGCTCTTCAAGGCCTGCAGAACGATGACCTGGGTCGCCGCTGGCGGCGAGCCGACCGTAGCCCGGGTGAGACACTTGAAGCGACCCCCACGGTAGGCCGGGGCGGTGACGATCTGCGCGCCTGTGCGCACAGCAAAAGTCTGCCGGTAGTTGCCCCAGAACGGGGCCGGTACCGCCACCCACTGGCCCGGTCCCCCGAACATGTCGGCGACCAGCGACCGTCGGTGATCTGGCCGATGGTCGCGTTGAGCGCCTTGCCCCGGGCTTGAGCCGCCTGAAACGGAATGTCGGGAGGAAAGGCCACACGCTCGCCCAGGGGCGACAGCAGCCGGGCGAGGGCCGGCGAGGCGTCGGCAATGGCATCGTTTTCCGGCACGCCCCTATTCTCACCGATCGAGTCCCCACCAGTATAGATTTCAACGGGTCAAATTCAATGACCCCACCTATTTTCTCGTCCTTCGCCTACGACGCGGCGCTCAGCGGGTGGTCTCGCTCGACACGGCTCGCGACCGCCCGATCGCTCGACTCGACCGTCCGGACGGACCGCGGCGCCGGCGCTTCGACCGACTTCTCCAGGCCCTCTCCTGTCTCGAGCATGGCCCGAATCTGCGCGGCGCGCTGGGGCCTGCTGAAAAGATAACCTTGGCAGCGGGTACAACCGTGACTGAGCAGAAAGTTCACCTGAGCCTCTTCCTCCACGCCTTCCGCAATCACCTCGAGGCCAAGGCTGCCGGCCATGGCGATAATCGCCGACACGATTCCTTCCATATCGGTCTCGCCCGGCACGCCCTTCAGAAACGATCTGTCGATCTTCAAACTGAGAGGTTGACCGCCATTCGCAGCGGCGGAAAACACGCCGTCTGCCATTGCTTGGCCTGAGCGAAAGCCGTCTTCAGGACCCACTCCCCGATCGGAAAAATCAGATTGGTCTCTTCTGCAATGTCAAGAAACTCGTCCGGACCCAGCAGGCCTAACTCCGGGTGGTTCCAGCGCAGCAGCGCCTCGACACCCACGATCTGTCCGCTGATCAGCTCCACTTGTGGCTGATAGAAGAGTTCCAGCTCTCCGTTCCCTAGAGCCATGTTCAGATCGCTTTCGAGCTTCATGCGCTCGCCCGGCTGACCTCGTCGGACGGCGTCGAGCGCCATGTCGAGCAGCAGACCGAAGTTGCCGAACGGGAAGGAGGAAGAGCTCTGATCGTGACCGCTACGGTTCGAGACGTCACCGAGCGCAAGAACGCAGAGGAGAAGATCCGGTGTCGTTCACATGACTCCACTCAGCAACGGTTGTGCCATTCGCATTTGCTCACGGGTCGATAACTAGCTCGGCTCCATTCGGCATCGAGCTCGCGACGAGAGGTCAGATGAAAAGCTCTGAGTTGTTGGGCCGAGCCAAGCCTGTCGAGTGCTCTCGCGCTGTACGAGCAGCGCACGATCTCGAGCGACCAGCCCGGGCTTGCGGCCTGCGATTCCCCAAACAGGCCAGATCCTCCCCGGGCGAAATTCCCCTATCCTGCCGCCCGAAAGAACCCGAGATCCGCCCTCTCGCGCCATATGAGAACCCAGAATCTGCTCTCAACGACGCTCGGGCGGCCGCAGTGGTCAGCGGCATCGCGGCGCGCGGCCACCTGGATTTCTACCATGAGCAGCCATATCCGACGTCGGCAGGGACGATTCAGTTTTGCTGTTTCAACCGAAATTTCGGCGCGCCGCGATCCGTCTCTCGCTCGACCGGCAAACAAGAATCGAGCCTCTGGTCCTTAAGCTATTGATCTTCATGAGGGTTTACCACCCAGCTGGCCACTTGGAGGATCGCCTCTCTCCGAGCCGGCACTGGCACGACAGTTGCGCATATGGCAATAGTCATGATTGGCAAACTACGCTCGATCGCCAGGTTTCAGGTCGTATTCGTTACATGCTTGCTGGCGGCCATGCCCGCGGTCGGCTCGCAGCCGGACAAGAACGTTCGATTCCAGCGGATCTCACTCGGGGACGGGCTTTCACAGGCTGAGGTCAACACGATCATGCAGGACCGGCGCGGATTCATGTGGTTCGGCACCAAGGAGGGCCTGAACCGGTTCGACGGCACCAACTTCATCGCATTCCAGCACGACCCCGCCGACCCGGCTTCGCTCTCGCACGATTCGGTCCGAGCGATCGTCGAAGATCAAAGCGGAGCGCTTTGGATCGGCACCGACAACGGTGGTCTCGCGTGCTTCCACGAAGATACCCAGAGCTTCACCCATTTCCGGCACAATCCGGAGGACCCCAACAGCCTTGGAAGTGATCGTGTGCGAGCCATCCATCGGGACGCGGACGGAATTCTTTGGATCGGGACGGACGGCGGAGGGCTCAGCCGCTTTGACCCGGTTACCCAATCGTTCACCCGCTACCTTCCCGACCCCGAGAATCCGTTCAGCTTGAGCCACGAGCACGTTCGGGACGTGCTTCGAGATTCAGCCGGCCGGCTCTGGGTGGGAACGGATGGCGGGGGTCTCAATCTGCTCGAAGCCGGAACCCGAAACTTTCGCCGGTTTCGGCACGATCCGGCGGACGAAGGATCGATCAGCGGAGACCGCATCTACTCGATCTACGAAAGCACGGACGGAGTGCTTTGGATCGGTACAGCGGATGGCGGCCTCAATCGGCTCGAGCCGGGAAGCTCGACCTTCAAACGTTACGTGAACCGCCCCGGTGATCCCGCGAGTCTCGCCGCGGGCACCGTTCGTGCCATCTATCAGGCCCGCAACGGCCTTCTTCTCGTCAGTACGGACGAGGGTCTCAACGCGTGGGACCCGGTGACCGACAGCTTCAGGGTCTACCGACACGATGATGCCGACCCCTTCAGCCTGAGCGACGATCGCGTCAACGCGATTTACCAGGATCGGGGTGGTGTCGTTTGGCTGGGCACACGCATCGGTATCAACAAATGGAATCCGTCCACGGGCTCCTTTCCACACTACCGGGCCAAGCGCGAAGACCCGACAGAGCTCAGTCACGACTACGTGACCTCGTTCTCGGAAACCTCCGACGGAGCGATATGGATAGGAACCCTCCAAGGTCTCAATCGATTGGACCGAAACCGGCAGAGCTTCGAGCGCCTTCTCCACGATCCCGAAGATCCCGGGAGCCTTGCAGAAGACCGTATCGGATCACTTATGGCGGATCGCGAGGGCGGCCTTTGGGTGGGCACTGTTCGACATGGAGTCGACTACCTGGCGCCATCGACGAGGCGTTTCAGACATTTCCACCACACTCCCGATGACCCGGCGAGTCTGAGCTCCAACGGCGTGACCTCCCTGTATGAAGACAGTCTGGGTACAGTCTGGGTGGGGACCTACCGCGGCGGGCTCAATCGCTTCGATCCGAAGAGCGGCGGCTTCATCCGCTATCGGCACGACCCGAACGACAGGTCGAGTTTGAGCAGCGATCGCGTCGTGGCCATTTTCGAAGATTCGAGCGGCAGCTTCTGGATCGGCACCGACGGCGGCGGTTTGAATCTCATGGACCGCGATCGTGGCACCTTCGCCTCCTACTCCAACGACCCGAAGAATCCAAAGAGCCTGAGCAGCAGTCACACTTGGGCCGTAACCGAGGCGCCCAACGGAGACCTCTACATCGGCACCCAGGGCGGAGGGCTCAACCGCTGGCGGTCGAACGATCGAAAAGCCGGACGAGCTGTCTTCGACCGGTATCTCAAAAAGGACGGCCTCTTGAGCTCCGTCATCTACGGAATGCTGTGGGACGACAGCGGCCAACTTTGGCTGAGCTCAAACCGCGGACTCGCCGTCTTCAATCCGGCGACGGACCTCTTTCGGAACTACAACACCAGCCACGGCCTGCAGAGCGAAGAGTTCAATTTCGCTGCGGCCCTGCGCACCCGCGACGGCCAGATGTTCTTTGGCGGCATCAACGGTTTCAACGCGTTTCACCCCGAGAACATTCGAACCAATGAACACGTACCGCCGGTTGTGTTGACCGGCATCCTCAAACTCAACCAGCGGGCCACCTTCGACCAGCCGCTCGCCGAGCTCGATGAGATCGAGCTCGACTACAAGGACACAATGGTCACCTTCGATTTCGCGGCGCTGGACTACACCGCACCCGAGAAGAACCGCTATCGCTACCTGCTCGAGGGTTTCGACCGAGACTGGGTAGATCTCGGAAATCGAAACCGCGCGATCTATACCAACCTCGACGCAGGCGA
>JADFQD010000215.1 GCA_022561975.1 Acidobacteriota bacterium | reverse complement strand
TGCGAAAAAGGTGATCGGGGCCATTTTCGTGCTACACTTCGTGGCTCCGGCCGGAGGCCCGATCCGCGGCCGGGACAGTCGAGGAGCCAATCAGTGCCTAAACAAAAGACCCATAGAGGCGCCGCCAAGCGCTTCAAGATTTCAGCAGGCGGCAAAGTTATCCGCCACCATTCGATGCACTCCCACATCCTGACCAAGAAGACCACCAAGCGCAAGCGCAAGCTTCGCCAGCAGACGGTCACCACCGGCAAGATGGCACGCAACATCAAAGAGATGTTGCACGGCTAGCGAGATAACCTTAGAAGAGACTCGTCCGGAACGAACCTGTCCGGCGGTCCGCGCTGAGTGATCGCAGAATCCACAGCTCGGTGTCATACCAGCTCGAACCTGAGCGAGCATAGAAAAGGAAACGAGGTTCAAGATGTCTCGAGTAAAACGCGGAAACAAGAGGACCCAACGCCGAAAGAAGGTGCTCAAGGCGGCCAAGGGCTACTACGGCACCAAGTCGAAGGCCTATCGCATCGCGAAGCAGGCCGTAGACCGCTCTCGGCAGTTTGCCTACCGTGACCGCCGTCAGAAGAAGCGCAACTTTCGCGGCCTGTGGATCATCCGGATCAACGCCGCGGCGCGACTCAACGGCCTTTCGTACAATCGACTGATCGACGGCCTCAACAAGGCCGGGTGCGAGATCAACCGCAAGATGCTGGCCGATCTCGCCGTGCGTGACCCGGAGGCCTTCTCCGACTGGGCCAACCTGGCCAAGCAGACACTCGAGACTGCCGCCGCGTCGGCCGGCTGAGTTGGTGACCGCGGAGTAAGCGGTGCCGCACGACTCGTCCGATCTCGCGCAACACCTCGAAGAATTCGAGCGCGAGACCTCCGCGGCGACGGATCGGGCCTCGTGGGAACAGTTACGCCTGAAATGGTTGGGCCGCAAGCGCGGGATCGTCCGCGACTTGCTCTCTCGACTCGGCAGCATCGAGCCCGAGCGGCGCAAGAGTTTCGGACAGGCCGTCAACCGCCTCAAGAATGCGGTCGAGACCCGGGTCCAGGAACTCGACGACGAGTTGACGGCTCGCGAGAGGGCTGCATCCC
The DNA here is from genome assembly GCA_022561975.1 of Acidobacteriota bacterium. GTDB lineage: Bacteria > Acidobacteriota > Thermoanaerobaculia > Multivoradales > JAHEKO01 > CALZIK01. The sequence continues at coordinate 1,045 of JADFQD010000215.1, read as the reverse complement.
GGCAGTCGGCCGCGGTGGATGTCTCGCTTCCCGGCCGACCGCCTGCGGTCGGCACGGTCCATCCGGTGAGCTTGGTTGTTCGCGAGATCGTCGAGATCTTCGCCGGCCTCGGATTCAGCGTCGCCGAAGGGCCGGAAGTCGAGGATGATTTTCATAACTTCGAGGCGCTCAACTTTCCTGAAGACCACCCGGCGCGTGAAGAGCAGGACACTCTTTTTCTCGAAGACGGTCGCTTGCTGCGTACCCACACCTCACCGGTGCAGATCCGTACGATGCTCGATCGCGAGCCGCCGATTCGTGTTATCTGTCCCGGCCGGGTCTACCGCAAAGACAACGACCTGACGCATTCGCCGATGTTTCATCAGGTCGAGGGTCTGGCTGTGGGCCGGGGAATTACCTTTGGCGATCTCAAGGGCACCCTCGAGGCCTTCATCCATCGACTGTTCTCTCGGGAGACCGGCGTGCGCCTGCGGCCGAGCTACTTTCCGTTCACCGAGCCCTCGGCCGAAGTCGACATCACCTGTCCCTTCTGTTCGGGCCGGGGCTGCCGGGTGTGCTCGGAGACCGGCTGGATGGAAATCCTGGGTGCGGGAATGGTCAACCCGCGAGTGCTCCAGCACTGCGGTATCGATCCTGCCATCTACACCGGTTTTGCCTTTGGTCTGGGCATTGATCGGGTCGCGATGATTCGTTTCGGAATACCCAATATTAGGCTTCTCTTCGACAGCGACGAGCGCTTGTTGCGCCAGGTGCGCGGCTAACAGCCCGTGGTAGAAGTCGAGATGGTCGCGCGACAAGGTCTTAGGGCACGCATGCAAGGCGCGAGGAGGAGTCGATGCTGGGACATCGTACATCAGCGATCACCGAGCAACGCCCTGCGACGTGCCCTAACCCCTTGTCGCCCTTCGGGTTGCGGCGGTTTCGGGCCCGCTGCGGCGTTGCCGCTCCTCAACGATGCTCCGGCATCGCCTGCGTCGCGGCGCCTTGCATCTGGCCCAATAGCGCCGCAACGTGGCCGTCTCGACTTCTACACACGGGCTGCTAG
>JADFQD010000012.1 GCA_022561975.1 Acidobacteriota bacterium | reverse complement strand
TTGTGGCAGTGGATACTTCGGTAAACCTAAGCATGCCACCACCGGGGAGGAGCTCTTCATTGAGCCTCCCCCGCCTAGAGGAGTCTCAGCCACCTATTCCGCGGGGCCCAAGCCGAGAGCAGGGACCGCAGCCAATCCTCGCCGTAACGACTCGCCAGCTTTACCAGGTCCGGCGCTCGCCGAGGCGTGAGCTCCTCCACCCGGAAGGGTTCGAGCAGAGATGTCGCCAGCGCCTTTGCCTCCAGGCCCAGGGCGATCTGCAGGGCCTGATCGAAGAAGCCTCGGCGCCCCTCGTGCGGGGCCAGGCGCGGCCAGATCGGTAGCAGGGACGTGGTCTTATCCTGAGCCTCGGACAGCTGCCCGGATCGCAGATGCCGCCTCAGCTCATCCAGAGCCCAGGCCGGGGAGGCCTCGGCGCGCACGGCGAATGCACGGTGGAGCGGCCAAAGGACAATCGCCGCGCGGCGATACCAGCGGTCCATGGTATTGCCGTAGTTGCCCATGTATCCCTCGTACTGCGAAGCATAGGCCTCGAGGTCCGAAGATGGGATTGTGGAGCACACTTCCTCGTCACTGACGCTGGTGTCGATGGGCACGGCCTTCGATGCTGCTGAGTCGATCCAGCGAGTCAACATGATGCTCCGGTCTATGAGGTCGGTAAGCTCGTAGGCATCCGGGTCGTCGTCTGGGGGATCATCGTCGCGCCACTCGTCGTCTTCGTCGCGCCTCCAACTGCGGTGCCGCCCGTATCGGTGGTTGTCCCAGCCGGGCTCTATGCAGGACCAGGCCTCACGAATCTCCGTCAGCGCCAAGACGACCTCGCAGCCGCAACCTGTGGCCGCCGCTTGGAGCGCCACCGAGCGCGCGGCGTCGTTCCCCTTGAGGTGCTGCCAGCCGAGCCCGCGTTCCGTATATTGATGATCGAGGAGGTACACAAGCCGGTTTGGCGGATCTCTGAGAGGTTCGTCCTTCCGCCACTTCCAGCGTGGAGGAAGCGGCGTTTCGAAGTGCTCTCGCAGGCCTTCGACCAGAGCGTCGACCGTCGCCGAGGCGGGCTTGGCACCCTTTGAGGGCCGCGCGGCCCCGCTGTCATCGAGCATCAGGTTGTAGGTCAGAGCGATCCGGTAGCCCTCCTTGACCGGTCGGACTTCATGTAGGCAATCGGCGTAGAAGGCGACGAAGGAAAGGAATTTCTTGGAGCCGCGGTAGGTGGCCTTCTCATCCAAATGCGCCACCACCATGGCTCCCCCCTTGAAGGCGGACGGCAGCGTCACGACAAGAGTTCCGACCATGTTGTCGGTCTTCTCCGAGTCCTGGTGCGGCAGGAAGAACTGGCCGGGAGCATAGACGAGCACGGAATGCAGCTCGGCTTGCAGCCGACAGCCGGCGCTCACCCCGAGATCCTCGGCCAGTTGATCGAGCACCGGCAGCAGTGTCCGATTCCACTGGCTCTGTTGGATTTTTACGCGGCTCTTGGGGATCTCCCAAGTGTCTCGGACGCTGCGGTCGAGAAGCGTCCGCTCCCCGTGACCGTAACGAGCCGGCCGAGCGAGTTCGCAGAGCCGTTCCGCTTGCTTGGATGAGATTGGAAAGCTGATCTCTCCGAGCCCCTCCACCGTGAGGTGTAGGTCATCCGCTGGCCGCGTTCGTTGGGCGCTGAAGGTGCTCGGAGCGGCTACGTCGCTCAATATCTTGCTGATCCGCTCGAGGCTTGCTGTGGTCATCGCGATGCCCTTGGTGTTTCAGACAGAGTCGGTCGACGCGCAGCGAGTACGAGCTGATTCGGAGGCCCTGAAGCTAGTCGGTAGCTGTCAGTCCCATCCGAGTCGCCGAATCGACGATCTCCTGATTCGCCGGAATCTGGAAGAGGTAGCGCTGGCGCAGCTCGTGGGACAGGTTCTCGGCCTTGCTGATCACGGACTTGTAGGCGCGGGCGAGGAACGATGCGGGATCGCCGACTTTGGATCCGCGGTTCGAGAGCCACTCGAGGCCGCGGTAGATGCGAAAGTCGAGAATCTCGCCCTGGTCGGGAGGTGGGAGTTTCTCGAGCCTGTTTTTCAACTCGGTCGTGAAGATTCGGATCGCCTCGGAATCCTCCTGCGCGATGCTGGCCTCGATCAGATAGGCCAGGACGAAGCTCGTTTCTAGCGGCATGCTCAATTCTCGAAAACGATTGAGCGCTTCCTCGAAGTGGCGTCGGGCGTCGGAGTATCGTCCTCCTCTCAAGTGGATCATTCCCAGGGCCCTTTCGGTTTCTGCAAGTTGTTCGTGTGCCGAGGAGATCGTTAGCTGGAAGTGGGCCTTGCTTGCCTCCTCGAGCGCGGCGGCGGAATTGCCTAGGTCGAGATAGTTCATGGCCACGGCGAGCCGGGCGATCGCCTCTCCGGCTATGTCGTCCCGATTCGCCCGTAGCGCGAGCGCCCGCCGGGCGGGCTTGGTAGCTGCGTTGAAATCTCCGATACGCCCGTAGGCCCGGGCCAGACCCAGAAGCGCGAAAGTATCGTCGCCCCTCTTGCTTTGCTTCTTGAAGAGATCGAGCGACTGGCCATAGTACTCGAGGGCCTGCGGGTAGTGCCCCTGGGCCGTGGCCACCGCTCCGAGCGCCGAGAGCGAGGTTCCCGCGGCCCTGTCGAGCTGGTGCTCCCGTCGCTGCTCGAGCGCGGCGAGGTGATAGGTGTGCGCGGCTTCGAGGTCTCCTTGGTGGAGGGCGACGTTGCCGAGGAAGAATCGGCAGCTGGCGGTGAGTGCGGAAGCCTCTTTCTCATCGAGTGCGTCGAGCAAATTCGAGAAAAGCTGCTCGGCCTCGTCGAAGCGGTTCTGGCGCAGAAACAGTCGGCCGAGCTGCATCAAGAGCAGGGCTTTGTGCCGAGCCTCCAGGTTGCCCGCGGCCTTGAGTGCGAACTGGATCGTACTTTCGGCGTCCTGAAACCGTCCGGACTCCTGGTCCTGTTCGGCCTTGATGCTGGCCAAGCCCAACAGTCTGCGGGGTTTGCCGATGCTCAGGTCGATGCCCCGAGCCAGGTCGTTTTCGAACTTGTTCAACCGGCCCAGGCGTCGAGCCAGAGGAAGCAGGTGCCACAGAAGCTCGAGTTCGATGTCGGCGTTTTCGGAGCCCTCTGAGGCTTCTGCGCTCTCTGAGCCGGGAGTCCGCGGTGGGTCTTCTGAGCCGCGTTCGCCGCTTTCGGCGCGTTCGCGCAGGCTGCGCAACTCGTGCTCCAGCGCTGCGAGAAGTTCCTTGGGCGGAATTTCCTCGACATGCCGGGTCTTGAAGAGCTTCATCAGAGGATCGATCGCCTCCGGCAGCCCCGAGAGCAACCGGTAGGAGAGCCAGTGGCTTTCGCCGTCGGCTCCTCCGCCGATTCCTCCGAATGACAAGAGCTCGCCGAGCGCTTGCCGAGCTTCGACCGCGCGCTCCGGAGGCAGGCTGTGGGACAGTGCGCGCCGGTTTACCGGCGAGACGATTTCCACGCCGCGTCCCCATGCCGACTGGACGCTGTCGAGAATGCGAGCCTCGATGAACGGCTCTTCCCATCCCGGCGCGATCGATTTGCCGAGAATGGAAGCCGCCGAAGCCAGCTCCGAGGCGGGTACCGCGTGTTCGGTAATCGACAGCAGCCGGATGGGAAGCGGCTCGCCCAGACGCGACACTTCGGCCTCTACATGGCGCACGAGCCGCGCCGAGGGCTGGTATTCGAGTTCGTCGCTGCCGCCAAAGAAGAAACTGCCGTAGATGCGGCGGAGGTGTTTCTCGTGCACGAGGGCGAAAAGGCCTTCCTCGAAGGCGAAGGGATAGCCTCGGGTCGCTTCTAGGAAACGCTTTTGGACCGTTTCAGGTATGGAAAGTCCGGTAGTTACTGCCGAAGCGAGTGCCTCCATCTCGCCCTCTTCGAGCGGCGGAACTTCGAGAAGGGGAAACCGTTCGAGAGATTCGGGCCAGCGCCTTCCGTTGCGCCCGATCAAGACGAAGCGGAAGACTTCGAGATCGACCGTTTCCAGAAGATGTTTTAGAAACGAGAAGTCGTGCGGACTGATCTGATGAAAATCGTCGATCACGATCCACACCGGTCGCTCGGCCTTCTTCGCCAAGTGGCCCAGAGCAACTGTCGCGCGATCGTTGAGCAGCTTGATCTCTGCCTCCGAGCGCCGGCCGCCGCGTTTGGCGAGAGCCTCTCGGATTTTGGTCTTGTCGATCTGAGCCGCGAACCTCGGGTGCAGCGGATCCAGCAACTGCTGCTTCGAAGGGATCAAGAGTTGGGTGATCAACTGTTCACTGACAATGGGTGCTTCGATTCGAGGCGGACGGGCTCGGATCCAGAGTCGCATGCTGACTTGGTGCAGAACCTCCTGCCAGACCGATCGGGTCTTGCCACAGCCGAGAGTCCCGGAAACACGGATTACCGTTTCCTGCAGAAGTTCAGACAGGCTCTCCGACAGCCGCTTTCGGACGACGTACTTGGTGCCCTGCCCGAGCACCTCGGGATTGCGCCACGGGTGGCCCTCATATTGAGATCCCTCGAACCGCAGGAGTGGAAGAGCCTTGCCCGAGTGCCCCTGATAGGACACGCCCTTGCTCAGTGTCGGGATGTACTCGAGCATCTTGGCGGCGCGGCCACTCAGATAGACGGCCGCAGGGAGATCCGGGTGCCGGTTCTCTAGATCAGAATCGAGATCATCCGGTTCGAGTTGGGCTCGATCGTCGCCGATACTGACAACGCCTGGATAGATCACCGACAGGGGCGCCAGCTGCCGCACGCCTTTCTTGCCGCTGGACTTGCTCTCGAACTCGAGCTGTCGTGCCCAGTTGGTCGCGGCGTCGAAAACCGCCGGGTCGCCGCCACAGGGGATCACCGCGTACGAGTCCTTTCCGACCTGGTAGATTCCTTCCGGCCGGTCGAAGGCCTGATCCGGATGCGGATCGGGCGACTGAACGCTGCCTTTGTGATCGAGCCACCACAGCCGCAGGACCGCGCAGGGGAGTCGGGTCTGGAACGGCGCTGGTCGATTCATCTGAGGGTTGGAGGCACAGCTTTGCGAACCGCCTTAAGCATGGATTTTACGAGACTTCCGGATAGAATGCAGGGTGCGCCACCGTTCAGGTGATCGCAAAGCCGACAGATCCAAGTCCATCCAAGACCCTCGGGGAGAGCCTTCTCATGTCAAGACGCCGCCTTATGAATCGATTGAGCTATTTCACCATAGAAGACGAGAGCATGCTGGCCGAGGCATTTGCCGAATTCGACGAAGACATTTTCGCCGTGACCTACAAGGTGGAGGGCACCGAGGGCGTTTTTGTGACCACTGCGGAGACCCGCGAAGCCATGGACAGAAACGACGTAGCCTACAACTTGCTGGCCGAGGAAGATTCCAACAACATCGCCGTCTACCACACCATCTTGTCGAAGGAAGAGTTGGCCGACTACGAGGATGCGATCAAGGCGCTCGCACTCGCCTACAAGAGCGTCGCGATTGCCTGCATCGGCGTCAACGGCGAGACCGACCTCGGCTTCGATTTGAGCGACGGGGCGGAGGGCTACACGTACTTCACGGCCCCCGCCGGGCACACTTTCATCTGGCGGGTTTTCGCAACCCGGGACGACGCCCTTGATTTTCTCGGCAAGCTGAGCCTCAACGACAAGCACGTCGTTGACTGGGCGAAGTCGATTCCCCTGGCCTCGTCGGACGAACTGATCAGCTACCACTAATCTCCCGAGGGTTCGTGGAGAAGACCTATCGCATCTCCGAGTTCGCTTCGGAGGTGCGAAGTGCTCTGCGGGCCCACCTACCGGCGGCCTGGCTTAGCGGGGAAGTGCAGAGACTTCGCCGTAGCGGGCGTGGACATCTGTACTTCGAGTTGGTCGAGAAGGGGCCGAGAGACGATGTTCTGGCCAAGCTCGAAGCGGTAATCTGGCGCAGCGACCTCGAGACCATCGAGCAGGAACTCGCCAAGAGCGATCAGCATCTGGTCGAGGGTGTGGAGATCAGATGTCGCGCGGAGGTCGATTTCTATGCGCCGTTCGGCCGGCTTCAGATCGTGGTACGGCGGGTCGATCCCGGATTTACGCTGGGCCTACTCAGTAAGCGCCGGCGAGAGACCCTCGAAGCTCTTCGAAGAAGCGGGTTCCTCGAGCGCAACCAGTCGCTCGAACTGAGCGAGGTTCCCCTGCGCGTCGGGCTGATCACCTCCTTTGACAGCGCCGCCTACCATGATTTTGTGAGTACTCTGGAGCAAAGTGGCTACGGATTCAGGGTCGAGTTCTTGCATTCGGCGGTGCAGGGCCGGGAAGCCGAATCCGAGCTCGCCACGGCCCTACGTCGCGCTCGATCGCTGGAGATCGACTGCTTGGTGATGATTCGCGGTGGCGGCTCGCGAACGGATTTGGCGGTCTTCGACAGCAGGAGAGTTGCAGAAGAATTGGCGCAGGCCCGGGTGCCGGTCATAACCGGTCTCGGACACGAGATCGACCAAGCGGTGGCGGACCTCGTCGCTCATACCAGGACCAAGACGCCGACCCACGCGGCCGAGTTTCTGGCTGCTCGAGTGCGCTCCTCCGACACCCGCTTGGCGGAGCTAGCGGCTCGGGTTGTCCGAAGCGCTCGCGCACCACTCGCGGGAATGCGTACATCGTTGCGCGAGCTGAGCCGCGAGTTCTCTCGAGCCCGCTACCAGGTCAGTGCCGGCGCTTCGCGACTCCAGGCGCTGCTTCGACGCTTGAGAGCGAGTAGCGGCGCGCGTTTGGTTGCGGCCGCCGGCCGTTCGGAGGCCAAGAGATCGCAGCTGCGGGCGGTGGCAACGGTTCGTGTTCACGAGGCCGAGTCGAGAATCGATCAGCTCTTCGTCCGGGCGAGCCGTTCGACGCGCGCCGACTTACGCCGCCAGCGGACGCATTTTGCCAACCTCGAGCGTTTATGCCGCCAGCTCTCACCCGAGCGAACGCTTCGCCGCGGGTTCTCGATTACTCGGGGCGAAGACGGTAAGGTGTTGCGAGCCGCGGCCCAGGCAGTGCCGGGAAGCTGCCTTCGAACGCAGTTGGCCGATGGTGTGATCAAGAGTCGAGTGGAACCCCAATGAGCCATGACAACCAGAACGATCTCGAGCTGAGCTTTGGCGAGGCGATCTCCGAACTCGAAGCGATCCTGCGAAGAATCGAGGCCGAGGAAACCGATATCGACGAGCTCGCCGGACAGCTCAAACGAGCGACCGGCTTGTTGGATCTGTGCCGAGGCAAAATCCGCAAGGCCGAAACCGAGGTCAACCAGATCGTCGCCGATCTCGAGATCGCCGAAACCGCCGATGCCGCCGATGCCGCCGACTCAGTCGAAGGGGCCGGGGAGCCTGAAACCGAAACCGAAGAGAGCTGACTCGAGTGTCTACTATGGCTGCCCTGGCTGAGATGGCCGAAATCGCTGCGAAACTTTTTCAATCGATTGGGTTCCCAGGAGAGGGGCGGCCTGGTTGCTGAACCGGCAGACAAGTGGCTCGGTGGTCTGTCCCTCGTGCGGCAAATTGGTAGGTGTCAGGCAGGATGCCTGTCGGTACTGTGGTCGTAAAAGCCCGGGGATGTGGGGGTTTGCCGGAGTCTTGCGCAAGCTCGATCTCGAAGAGGGTGCCACGTATCTCATCGTTTGGGGCTGCGTGGTTCTCTACGTCTTGAGCCTGGCGCTCGCGCCCGCGGCGATTCGCTTTGACGGGCTCTTTGGATTGCTGTCTCCCGGACGCGAGGCTCTGGTTCGGCTAGGCGCCAGCGGCGCCCTGCCGGTGGTTGCGGCGGGCAGATGGTGGACGGTTTTGACCGCCGGCTGGCTGCATGGCGGCCTGCTCCACATCCTGTTCAACATGATGTGGGTCCGACAGCTGGGTCCGGCCACGACCCACCTCTACGGACCGGGTCGGATGCTCTTGATCTACCTGATCTCGTCGGTTTTCGGTTTCGTGGCGAGTTCGCTGGGCGGCGCATATTTCTACTGGCTACCGTTGATGGGGGGGCATCCGAGCGCCATCAGCGTCGGCGCCTCCGCGGCGGTGTTCGGCCTGCTGGGCGCGATGGTCTACGCCGGTCGTCGCGGCGTCGCCGGGCACCTCGGTCGCCGGGCCTGGGGCTATGCGATTGCGCTCTTCGTTTTCGGCTTGATCATGCCGGGTGTCGACAATTGGGCACACCTGGGCGGCTTTGTCGGCGGCTTCGCGCTGGCTCGGGTGCTCAATCCGATGGTGCCCGAAAGACTGGATCACACGGTGGCCGCGGTCGCGATTTTGGTTGCAACGCTGGCCGCGATCGGTGTTTCCTTTGTCGTCGGGTTTGGCTAGCTTGTCTGAAGAGTGTGACCCACCGCGCCATTGCCGAGAAGAACACCAGTACCCACGACCAGAAATGACCCGCCAGCATTCTCAGCCGGATCAGCCGGTCAGCGAAGCCAGCCAGACTCTGACGCATGCGGAAATCCGGCGCTACGGCCGTCACTTGGTTCTTCCCGAAGTCGGCCGGGAGGGTCAGGAGAGACTCAAGCGAGCACGGGTGCTGCTGGTCGGGGTCGGAGGACTCGGGTCGCCGGCCGCGCTCTACCTGGCGGCCGCCGGTGTTGGAACTCTGGGCATTGTGGAGTTCGATACGGTCGATGAAACCAATCTGCAACGGCAGATTCTCTACTCGGCAAGCGACGTCGGCCGGCCCAAGATCGAGGCCGCGGCCGAGCGACTCAAAGACGCCAACCCACACGTCGAAGTCGAGGCGCACGGGGTACGGTTGGATGTCTCGAACGCTCTGGAACTGGTTTCGAGCTACGACCTCGTGATCGACGGCAGTGACAATTTCTCGACCCGATACCTTGTCAACGACGCCTGCGTGATGGCCGGCAAGCCCGATGTATATGGATCGATCTATCGATTCGAGGGGCAGGTTTCGGTGTTTTGCACTCAGGAGGGCCCGTGCTACCGATGCTTGTTTCCCGAGCCGCCTCCTCCCGGAGTGGTTCCATCCTGTGCCGAGGCAGGTGTGCTTGGCGTCTTGCCGGGAATCATCGGTTCGCTCCAGGCCAACGAAGCCTTGAAGCTGATACTGAACAAGGGCAAGCCGTTGATCGGGCGCCTGCTGCTCTTTGACGCACTTGCGTCGAGCTTTCGCGAACTCGCCCTGCCTCGAGACCAGGCCTGCTCGGTCTGCGGTTCGAATCCCACACGCACGACGCTCGAGCAATACGACGAGACCTGCCCTCCTCCCGGGACTGCGGAGACGCCCGAGGTTTCAGAGCACGGATCGCAAGCGGCTGCCAGGGGGATCGACATCACACCTGCGCAGCTCCAGGGGTGGCTTCGCAACGCAGCGGAACTCACCGTGCTCGACGTGCGCACGCCGGTCGAAGTGCAGATCTGCCGGCTCGAGGACTCCACTTGGATTCCGATGCACGAGCTCGGCGAGAGGTGGGGAGAGCTCGATCGGGAGAGGCGCGCCGTGGTGTATTGCCACCACGGCACCCGGTCGGCGCAGGTAGTTCGTTTTCTTCGCGCGCAGGGGCTCTCGAACGTCTGGAACCTTGCCGGTGGCATCGACCAGTGGAGTCTGGATGTCGACCCGGGCGTGCCTCGCTACTAGCCTGTTCGGAACACCGTGAAACGGGACCCCTTAGGTAAGTTCTTCCTGCTCGCGCTCATTGTGGCGGTGGCGGGTCTGGCGGCCGTCACGCGGGCTCCCGACGCCAAGTGGGTCGAGAGAGCGGCCAAGGCCGCCGTGATCGGGCCGTGGATCGAGCGACTTGCGGATCTCTACCGCCGACCAGCCGCCGCAGCGGAGGCTCCGGATATCGGGGGAGGTGCGGAGGTCATCTACCGGATCGACTCTCGCCGGAACGAGTTGAGGCCGACCGTCGCGGTCGCAGCCGGAAGCGTGCCACCCTTGGGAAGCGAACCGGCGCTTCCCCTGCCGATACCGTCGAGACCTCCCGATCCGGAGGTGCTGGCCGCGGCAAGGGAACTGCTGGCGGCCGCGAAGGACTCGCAGACTCTCGGCCCCTACACGCTCTACACCGACGTGCGCGATCGAGGCCTCTTGATCTACCTATCGGCCGTCGCCGCCCAACTCGAATCCGTCTACGTGAGTCGTTACGGGCTGGAGCCTCTGCCTGGCGCACGAGAGGCGGTGGTCCTTTTTGAGTCTGAAGCGAGCTACCAGCAGTTTCTCGCCGGAGCGCCCGAGTTGATCCAACAGTCCGCTCCGGGATTGTTGCGCTCCGGGGTTGTGGCGACCTATTCCGAGGGCCGCGGCTGGAGTGAGGTTGCCGCAACGCTGATTCACGAACTCACTCACCTTGTCAACAAGCGCGCTCTGGGGCCGGCGCTTCCGCCCTGGCTGGATGAGGGCTTGGCGGACGACCTGGCCCAGTCCAGAATCGAGGGGCTGCGGATTTTCCCGGGCACGCTCGGCGGCTCGGCGGTTCGCTCGGGCTCCCGTACTGAGTACAAAGGTGGTCAAGCGGCTGTGATCGAACTCGGACGAGCGGCGAGTGCCGGCGATCTCCCGGCGATTCAGACGCTACTGGCGCTCGACTGGGAAAGCTTCCAGAGCGTCGATCGCCGCTCCCAGCGATACGGCCAGTCTTCGTTTCTTGTTCGCTCGCTGCTCGACTCGCCCGATCCCGGACTCGCCACGGCGTTTCGCGGATTCTTGCGCGACGTCTCCGAAGGCCAGGAGATCACGGGAGAGGCACTTCTGAACCGGTTGGGCTGCTCTTGGGAGGCTCTGGATTCGCAACTTGCTTCCTTTGTCCGGCGTCAGGCCGTCAAAGCGGATTTGCCGATCTAACCCGACAGTGGTTCCTCTTCTCGCCACGCGAACGAACCGTCGTCGTAGTGCTCCAGCTTCCAGATCGGGGTCTCTCGTTTGAGGCGCTCGAGCGCCTTTGAACAGGCGGCAAAGGCTTCCCGGCGATGCGGAGCGCGAGCGGCGATGGCGACGCTCAGCTCGCCGACCAGCACGTCGCCAAGGCGGTGAATGATGCGCAGCTGCGCGCCATTGCGCGACAACTCGCGACAGATGGTGAGCAGCCTGGCCTCGGCCATGGCCTCGTATCCCTGGTAGGTGATCTTGGTCACCCCCCGACCCTTGCTGTGGTCGCGGACCCGACCCAGAAAGACGACCTCGGCGCCACAGCCCGAGTCGGCCAGCGAGACCTCGCCCGCTTCGATGGGACGGCTGACCAATTGCACGGCGGGCGCTGAATCCCCCCCTGACACCGGCGGCAGCAGCGCGACCTCTGCTGCGTCTTCCAGGGTCGTCTCGGGTCCCTCCAACTTGCCGTTGACCGCGATGGCAAGGTGATCTCGGATCGGCCCGAGTCCCGGAGCATCGTCTTCCAAACGGGCGAGCAAATCGCCCACCGTGGCGCCGTCTTCGAGTTCCAGCTCGAGTTCGCGACCGCCCAGGGCGTCGGCGGCGGTGGCGAAGGCCAGGACGCGGATCTTCACAACACGATGCTAGCAGGGCGTGGGTGAAGTCCAGGTGGTGGCGTTGCGAGCGCCCGCTCTGACCTGCTCTGGCCTGCTCTGAATGGACAGACACGATGCCCGTGGCTTTTTTTCGATAACCTTGGGCCGCTGGGAGAAGCCTCGTGAGTGTGATCCGAAGTGAGCTGAACAAAGACGAACTCTATGCCAAGCGGGACGCTCACTGGCGTCAACGGTTGAAGGATCTGCGCGCACAGGAAGCCGTGATTCGAGAGGGCGGCGGGGCCGAGAGGCACGCGAAACAGGCGGCGAAGGGGAAGCTCAGCGCGCGCGAACGGATCGCGGGGCTGTGCGACCAGGGCACGGCGTTCCTGGAGCTGGGGTTGTGGGTCGCACATGGGTTCTACGAGGAGCACGGCGGCGCACCGGCGGCCGGAGTCGTGATCGGGATCGGTACGGTGTCCGGGCGCGACGCGCTGATTGTCGCCAACGACGCCACGGTCAAGGCCGGAGCCTGGTTTCCGCTGACCTGCAAGAAGGTCCTCAGGGCCCAGGAGATCGCGCTCGAGAATCGCCTGCCGATCATCTACCTGGTCGATTCGGCCGGGGTCTTTCTCCCCATGCAGGACGAGATCTTTCCGGACAAGGAGCACTTCGGTCGGGCGTTCTACAACAACGCACGACTCTCCGCCGAGGGCATCTTCCAGATCGCCGCGATCATGGGGCCGTGCGTCGCGGGCGGTGCCTACCTGCCGATCATGAGTGATGAATGCCATATTGTCGAAGGCACCGGATCGATCTTCCTGGCCGGTTCGCATCTGGTGAAGGCGGCGATCGGTGAAGAGATCGACAACCAGGAGCTCGGAGGCGCCCTGGTTCAGTGCGACGTATCGGGCGTTGTCGATCACCGGCACCCCGACGACGCCTCCTGCCTGGCGGCGATCCGGCGACAGTTTGCGCAGCTCGCTACGGCGAAGACCGCTCGGTTCGCTCGGCGCGAGCCCAGCCGCCCGGCCTACGCGATCGAAGATCTCTATGGCCTGATGCCGATCGACCGGACTCGGCCCTACGACGTCCGCGAGTCGATCGCTCGACTGCTGGACGGGAGCGAGTTCGACGAATACAAGGCAACCTATGGCCGGACTCTTCTCTGCGGAACCGGTTGGGTCGAAGGGTGGGCGGTTGGGATCGTGGCCAATCAGCGCTCGATCGTAGCGCGCAAGACCGGTACCGCGGGCCAGAAGGAACTTCAGATCGGCGGCGTTATCTACTCCGACTCGGCGGACAAGGGAGCCCGCTTTATCGAGGTCTGCAACCAGAAGGGTATTCCTTTGATTTTTCTCCAGGATGTCACCGGCTTCATGGTCGGCAGCCGCGCCGAGCGCGGCGGCATCATCAAGGATGGCGCCAAGATGGTGAGCGCGGTGGCGAACTCGGTGGTGCCCAAGATCACGGTGTTCACCGGCAATTCCTATGGCGCCGGAAACTACGCGATGTGCGGCAAGGCCTACGGCGCCCGCTTCGTGTACGCGTGGCCGTCGGCTGCGATCTCGGTGATGGGGGGAGAGCAGGCCGCCAAGACGCTGCTTGCCATCCAGCTCAAGAATCGCGGTGATGCGGTGACCGACGAGGAGAAGGAGACCCTGCTGAGCCGGATTCAAAAGCGCTATCTGGAAGCGATGGATCCACGTTACGCGGCAGCGAGGCTTTGGGTCGATGCAATCATCGATCCCTGCGCAACCAGGGAAGTTATCGCCCGGTCGCTTGCGGCGGCTGCGAACAACCCGGAAGTCGCCGAGTTCAAGACCGGCGTGATGCAAACCTGATCTGTTCCGATCCTCCGGTATCATCTGCGAGGGAGTAGCGAACGCTAGTGAGAAAGTCAGGCTAGAGTCATGCCGGAAGTCAAGATCTGTGACGTCTCGTTGCGCGATGGCATGCAGATCCTGAATCGACACGCAGTGATTCCCCTGGAATCGAGACTCCAGGTCGTGGAGGCTCTGGTGCGGGCTGGAGTTCCGTACATCGAAGTGGGTTCGTTCGTCAACCCTCGCGTCGTGCCCGCCATGTCCGACACCGCGGAGCTTTTGCAACGGATGCCTCCGTACGACGGGCAGATCGCCGCCCTGGCGCCGAAACTCGAGTACTACGAGATGCTGCGAAAGGCGGAGCGAGTCAATACGGTGGCGTTGTTCGTGGCGGCTTCCGAGGCCTATTCGCAGGCCAATACCCGGATGACGATCGCCGAGGCGCTGGATGAGGCCGAGGAAGTTGCGAAGGCGGCGCACCGCGACGGCTACCAACTGCGGGGCTATCTCTCGTACGCGTTCCGTGACAAGAGCCAGCCGAACGAGGAAACCCCTGTGGATCTGACCGAATCCATCTGCCGGCGACTCATCGATATGGGCTGCGGAACGGTAGCTCTCTCGGACACCGACGGTCTGGCGACGCCGATGGACATCGAACGAGTGATCGGCGAGATAGAGAATCGCATCGGGCTCGAGCATGTCGGCGTTCACTTGCACGACCGCCGAGGGCTGGGCGTCACCAACGCCTATGTGGCCTATATGGCAGGGGTGCGGATCTTCGACGCGTCGATCGGAGGGATCGGCGGCGCCATCACGGTGCGACATTCGGTCGGTAACATAGCCACCGAAGAACTGGTCAGCATGTTCGAGAGCCTGGGAGTCGATACCGGTATCGATGTCGGACCGCTGGTGGAGGCGGGCTGCAGAGTCTCGCAGATGGCGGATTTCGTCGGCGACCCACCTCCTCCGAGCAAGATCATCCTCGATGAGTTGGCCGTTCGCCGCGCCGAGATCGAGGCGGCAGACGGCGTCGAAGCGGACCTGGGCCTGAAAGGGCTCTTGCGTTCACTGCTCGGGCTACTCGGCAGAGGCGACGCCGACCAGGATCTTTCGGTCGGTGAACGGCTGGAGGAGGCGCGGTCGCAGGTAAGCCTTTTCCTGCACGCCCCCACCAACCGGGCAGCGGTGCTCTTCAGCCTGTTTTCGATGCTTCTGGCGACCGGTGTTGCCGCGCTTTTCGTGCGGATCCTGCCGGTGGCCTGGGTCGCTCGCAGCGAGGTCATTGCGATCGCACTATTCAGCCTCGGCATGGTGATGTTTCTGGGGATTCTGCTGACTATGATTCAGGTATCGGGAGGTGTGCGGCTGCCGCGTGACCTCAACCCCAGAGAACGGGAAATCCTGCGCGAGGCGATCAGCGGCGTTGCCGAAGAGCTAGCTGCGCGAACCGGCTTCTCACGCCAGTACGAGGTCTAAGCAGATGCGTGTACCGCTTCTGGGCGAAGATCCGGATATCCGATTCCATGAGAACGCGCGCGATCTGGCGGTGCAGTACACGCGTCGCTATGGCGAGCGCGTGATTCGCGATGCCGTGGCCGCGGCTCGGGCACGCGAACACCCGATTGTGCTGAAGCAGGATGTTCAGTACGCGGCGCAGCGGCTCAAGAGGAGCGGGCGCAGTCGCAGAAACGTCTTTCTCCAGTTTCTGGGTGCGGGTCTCCTGGGCGTTTTCGTTCAGGGTTTCACGGCTGAAATGCTCGGTGGAGCTCCCAGTCCCTGGACCGCTGTGGTCTACGTCGTGATCGGCTTTGTTGGGATCTTCAGTGTGTTCTGGTCCTTGATTCGGTAGCGCGTGGGGGACCGGTTTGACTACGCTCGAGGAGACTCGCGAAGACGATCTGCTTTGGCTGGAGCTCAATGATCCGAGCCGTGCCAATGCTCTGTCGCCGCAACTCATCGCGCGGTTGACCGACGTCTACGGCCGAGATCTTCGAGCCGAGGGCGTACGGGCGGTGCTGTTGACAGCCGCCGGCAAGCACTTCTCGGCCGGCGCCGATCTCGACCACCTCCGTACGCTCGGAACTGCCGGTCCGGAGTCGAATCTCGCCGACTCGCGTGCGCTCAAGGCTCTGTTCGAAGCCGTGCTCAGGCAGCCGGCCTTGACGGTTGCGGCGGTCCAGGGCGCTTGCGTTGCCGGAGGCTGTGGACTCGCAACGGCCCACGATTTCGTGGTCGCGGAGGACGACGCTCGTTTCATGTATAGCGAGGTCCGGATCGGGTTCGTGGCCGCGCTGGTCGCCACCTTTCTGCCCCTGCGGCTCAAGGGAGCGGATGTGCGGGAAATCCTACTCAATCCCGAGTTCCTGAGCGCGGCTCGGGCTCTCGAGCTGGGTCTCGTCAACCGGGTGGTGGCAACCGGAAGGGCTCGCGGGGAGTCGAAGGCCTTGGCGGAGCAGATTCTGGAGCGCGCGAGCTCGGAGTCGATCGCCCGAACCAAGGCTCTGCTGCTAGATGTGGTCGGTCGTCCTTTGGACGAGGCTCTGGAAATTGCGGCCGAGGCGAACGCTCGGGCTCGCGACACCGACGATTGCCGCCACGGAATCGCGACGTTTCTCGAGACCAAGGCACCGCCTAAATGGCGGTAGGCCGTAGCACCAAGCTCGTTCTTTTCGACATCGATGGAACCCTTCTGTCGATCGCCGAGCGCGAACTCAACGTCTTCGGTCTCGCCCTCGAGCGTGTCTTTGGAACCGCGGGTTCGATCGAAGCCTATAGTTTCGCGGGCAAGACAGATCACCAAATCGCCTTCGAGCTTCTTTCCGGCGCCGGCAGGGCGGCCTCCCAGATCGAGTTGGGTTTGCCGGACCTCAAAGATTGTTACCTCGAGATGCTGGACGAAATGCTCGATACGTCGGGCATGGCGGTTCTTCCCGGCGTGATCGAGCTTCTCGATCAGCTGGCGAAAGATTCATCGGTCGTTCTCGGCCTTCAAACCGGAAACTGGGAAGCCGCCGCTGAGAAGAAGCTCGCGCGGTTCGGTCTCGCGCGATATTTCGTCGTCGGAGCCTTCGGAGACGGACAGCTCGATCGCAACACTTTGCCGCCACTGGCTCGCGATCGAGCCGAGCAGCGCGTGGGGGGCAGGATCAGCTCGAGCCACACGGTTATCGTCGGTGATACCGCACTCGACATCGCCTGCGCTCGGACTTGGCACATGGCGTCGGTCGGTGTGGCGACGGGGAGTACGAGTCAACTCGAGTTGCGCTCGGCGGGCGCCGATCTGGTCGTGCCGACGCTGGCAGATCTCGACGCCGGCCGTCTTCTCGGCTTGACTTCTAGGAAGCCGTCATGAGTTGCTGTTCGATGAGTGGCTGGATCCCTCGGGCAGGCCCCGGCGCCGCCACTCGTAGTAGCCGCCGGTCACTTCGACCACCCTGCGAGCGCCCAGGCGTTT
Organism: Acidobacteriota bacterium; assembly: GCA_022561975.1. Taxonomy (GTDB): domain Bacteria; phylum Acidobacteriota; class Thermoanaerobaculia; order Multivoradales; family JAHEKO01; genus CALZIK01. The sequence continues at coordinate 25,536 of JADFQD010000012.1, read as the reverse complement.
GAGCGCGAGAGCGGCGGTGCGGACCGCCGGATCGGTATGGTCGGTGCCCACGACGAACATCTCCGTCTTTTCGTTGGTGCCGCTCGGTAGAGACTCGAGGTGCTCGGGGTCGATACTGATGCTGCCTCGAATCCGACGCTTGTCGTGGTCCGCTCGGGGGCGTACATCCAGGACGGCGAAGGGCGGGAAGGCGTGGCCGAGCCGCCGCGCGAGTTCGTCGGCGTAGGTGTGAAAAATCACGCCCTCGAAATGCATGTCCATAGGAATTCCTCGAATCAGATCAAAACCGTCGGGATCCTACTTCAAATAGCGTCTCAACCAACCTTGGGTCGCGTTCATGACTTCGATCAACTGCGGCGTGGGTCCGGCAAATGGATGGGATACCCCGAACGTATGTGAGGCGCCGGGAATGCGAAGCAGAGAGGCTCGAGGGCCGGCGGCCGCAGCCAGTGTTTCGGCCTCTGCGACCGGCACGGTTTCGTCTTCCTCGCCGTGAATAATCAGCCATGGCGCCTTGCGGGCACTCGCTGCCGCGCGCAAATCCAGGAGCGACTGATTGGCCTCGAGGTCGTCGAGAACTTCGGTGCCCAGTGGCAGCTCCTGGCCGGTTCTCGCGTTGATGACCGGGATCGAGCCCGTGTCCCTCCATTGGTCTTTTTCCTTCGGACCGAGGCGGTCGAAAGTCGACACCGCGGACCAGGTCACCAGGGCCTTCAGAGGCAGCGCGGCGGCGGTGAGAAGCGCGATGCCGCCTCCCCGGCTGTGCCCGATGAGGGCTAGCTTGTCAGGGTCCGCGACCCCCGGCGCAATGTCACGGCCGACCGAACGTACGATCGAGAGTAGCTCTGCGAGATCCTTGCTGAAGGTCGCGGTCCGGAAGGCCTCGACGTCGGTGACCAACCCGTCCCCGGGCTTCATGCCGGATCCCGAAAAATTGAACCGGATCGCGACGAATCCTCGATCGGCCAGAAGGTTCGCCAGATGGGGCAGGAACCCCCATTCCATGAAGCCCTTGAAGCCATGACAGATGACGACCGCGGGCCGTAGGCCGACCTCCCGGCCCGGGTCGGGAAGATGGACCACACCGGCGAGATTGCGGTTCTCGACACGGTGGCGAAACAGCTCTGCAGACGGCATGAGAATCGCGGACAGGATAACTCAACCGAGCGGATTTTGGAGCCGGGCTTGCGGGTTCTGATTCTCCGCTAAACTCGAGGGATGTCGGAAGACGTCGATGGTTCGTCGTCCCATGTGGGTTTGCGCCCGGAGGGCTACGAAGCGTTACGCACGGGCGCCGCCCTGGTCGAGTCGCGATCAGCCGATTGGCTGCGGCTGACCGGATCCGACCGCCTCCGATTTACCAACGGTCTGGTGAGCTGCGATCTGCGGTCGCTTTCTGCCGGTAACGGCGAGTACGGCTTTTTCACCGATCCCAAGGGCAAGGTGATCGCCGACGCGGCATTCTTCGCCACCGAGTCCGAACTCTGGATCGAGTTGGCCCGAGGCCGGGGAGCGCCGATCGCGGAACACATGGGCAAGTACCTGGTGGCCGATCAGGTCGAAATCGAGGCGTTGGAAGAGTTGAAGACGGTTTTTGCTGCGGGTCCGGAGGCGGCAGGCAAGCTGGCTGCGGCTTTCGGCAGAGTCCCCGAGGGTGATCTGTGGAGCGGTTTGGTTGTGGAGGTCGACGGGAGTCAGCTGGTGATCCGCTCCGAACGGCGTCTGGGCGTCCCTGCCTGGGTGCTGGCCGGTTCTCGGGAGACGCTCGCGCGAGTGACGGAGGGCCTTGCTCAGGCCGGTCTGCGGTCCGCGGGAGCGGCAGCGGTCGCGTCGCTACGAATCGAACAGGGTGTGCCCTGGTTCGGTCTCGACTTCGGTGCGGATGCCGGCGGCGGTAATTTCCCTCAGGAGACCGGTATCGAAGACTGGGCGGTGAACTTCGACAAGGGGTGCTACCTGGGGCAGGAGGTGGTCGCGCGAATTCACTTTCGGGGCAAGGTAAACCGAAGCCTGCGCGGTCTGGTTTTCGAGCCGGATTCCGAACCGCGCGCCGGTGTCGAGCTGGTCTGGAATGACCAGGTCGTCGGGGTGATGAACAGTGTCGCCGGCTCGCCCGCCATGGGATGCCCCATCGGCCTAGCGATCGTGCATCGCAAAGCCGAGTCCGGCGCCGACCTGTCCACCCCGTACGGCCCGTGCCGACTGGTCGATCTACCGTTCGACACCGCGGTCGGCACAGGGCCGACCGCTACAACATGAACCCTGTAGCGGTCGAGCTCCGTCTCGACCGTCGGGTCCGGGAGGGAACCTGGAAACGTCTTCCAGGCGTAAGAGCTAGACCGAAAAGGAAGAGCCGCAGCCGCAGCTGCCGGTCGCCTTCGGGTTGTTGAACTTGAAGCCCGAGCCGCTGGGTCCGAGCTGGTAGTCAATCTCGGTGCCGGAGAGATAGCGAGCGCTCACCGGGTCCACGAAGACGCGCAGACCTTCGAAATCATTCACCCAGTCGGTCTCCCGCGGCTCGAGTTCGAAATCGAGCGCGTACTCGAAACCGCTGCATCCGCCACCACGCACCGCGACCCGAAGGCCTGAGCTGTCGTCCAATTTCTCTGTTTCACGAGTCATTTTGATCATCTGGACCGCCTTGGGCGTCATGCTTATGGGGAATCCGGGCGTGGTCTCCACTTCGGTTGCGGTTTCGATTGTACTCATTGTTTTGCTCCTGGCCGGCTGTCGATCGGCTTCTAGCCAGCGCGGTCTTTTGAAAACCTTAGCCAGCGCCGCGGTCTAAGTCAACTCGACGTACTGTCATAACCAAGAAAACGAGCAAATGATTCCTTCGGGAACTTCCCGCGTGACGTCTGAACGGTGCCGGAAATGACAATGAGCCGAGGCTGCGATACATTCCGCCCCGGCCATGAACGTCCGCAAGCTTCACGATCGTTCGGCGGGTCGCATCGAAGTGATCACGGGAGGGATGTTCTCGGGCAAGAGCGAGGAGCTTGTGCGCCGCCTGGTTCGGGCACAGATCGCGCGACAGCGGATCCAGGTGTTCAAGCCCACCGCGGATTCGAGGCACCCGCCGGAGGTCTTGATTACCCGGGATGCAAGAGAGCTGGCCGCCGACTCTGTCGCCGACAGCATGGCGCTGCGTAATGCGATCGACCCGAAAGTCGAAGTCGTCGGAATCGACGAGGCGCAGTTCTTCGATTCCGGTCTGGTGAGTCTGGTGACGGAACTTGCCGACCGCGGGGTGCGGGTGATCGTGGCTGGATTGGACCAGGACTACCTGCGCCGGCCGTTCGGTCCGATGCCGGTGATCATGGCCCTGGCGGAGTTCGTGGACAAGACCCACGCCGTTTGCGTTCAGTGCGGTTTGGCGGCGCACTACAGCCAGCGCCTTGCCGGGGGCGGGGACCAGGTATTGGTCGGCGATGTCGAGGTCTACGAGGCTCGCTGCCGCGAGTGCTACGTCGCCTATGCCGGTGATTGAGTGGCCCGCGCGGGTGCCGGCCTGCCGGTGTTTAATGCCTACTCCTCGGCCTCGGCCTTGGGCTCGATCGGTATTGGGTTGCCATCGCGGTCGACATGCACGTAGACAATTTCGGCTTCGGTGACCATCACCTTCTTATTGCCGCGGATCCTGCGCTCGGCCTCGACGACGACCTTGATCTTCATCGAGGTTCTGCCGACCTCGAATACGTCGGCGTAGAAGCTGACCAGGTCGCCGACGAACACCGGTTGGTGAAACTCGACGGCGTTCATCGCCACGGTCACGAGAATTCCATGGCAGATGCGGTGAGCTTCGACCGCGCCCGCCTGATCGATGTAGGAAAGAATGATCCCGCCGAAAATAGTGCCCATCGCGTTGGTGTCGCGCGGCATCATCATCACGCGGATGGCCGCTCTTTGCTGAGATCGAGGCTTCGAACCTGTGCTCATGAAAACCTCCTGGCGTTGGCGAATGCGATGGCAACGGCTTCCACGGGGGTTTGCGATTGGAAGAGAAGCGGCTCGTCACGGCCGTCGGGCGGCCGGATTTCGAGGCTCGAAAGCAAGACCACCGGGATCCGGTGCTTGAGCGCGAGAGCGATCTCCGACAGAGTTCCCCAGCCCCCGCTGACGGCGATCACTGCGACCGCCGACAGAACCAGGACCTGGTTTCTTGCCTGCCCGATGCCGGTGAAGATCCTGTGTTGCAGATAGATGTTGGGAGTGTCCTCTCCAGGGCGCCCCGGGAGAATCCCGATAGCGGTGCCGCCCGCCTCCCTGGCGCCGCGTGCCGAGTGCTCCATGACACCGCCGCGGCCGCCGCAAATGAGGACGCCGCCGCGATTCGCAATCTCGCGGCCGACCGCACAAGCAAGCTCGGCGATGGTTGCGTTCGTGCTGGTTCCGCCAATCACGGCGATCGGCGGGGCGGCGGGTTCAGGCATTTCGGTCATGCTATCGTAGCGGTCAGTTCTCGTTGCTCCATGAAAGGCTCAGCCGAAAGCGTGAAGGGCCAGATGCAATCGCCCGAGGGAATGCTTGTCGAGCGCACAGCCGGCGGCGATGCGGAGGCTCTTGCCGAACTCTACGATCGCTTTAGCGGCATGCTACTCGGGCTGGCAATCAAGATCCTGGGCGATCCGTCGGACGCCGAGGATGTACTCCAAGAGGTCTTCGTTCAAGTTTGGAAGCAAGCCTCCCGCTACCAGCGGAGCCGGTCCTCGGTATCGACCTGGCTGGTCTTGATTACCCGCAGCCGCTCGATCGACCGGCTCAGAAGTCGCAACGTGAAGCTACGCACTGCGAGCGACGCCAAGCGCGAGAACACTCGCTTTCATACATCCCCCGAGGGGCTGGGCAACGTACTGATGGAGGAGCGCCACGAACGGCTTGCCCAAGAACTCGCAGACCTACCCGACCAGCAAAGACAAGCTTTGGAGATGGCCTATTACCAGGGAATGACTCAGCGTGAGATCGCCGAGGCTACGGGAACGCCGCTGGGAACAGTCAAGACGAGGACTCTGCTCGCCATGAGGAAACTGCGGTTGGCGCTCGAGGGCGAGATTGAGGATCTGTTGTGAGTGAACACCAAAGGCAAGAAAACGGCCGGGAGGAGCGCCTGATTCTCGATCTGCTCGACGGCCGAGGCGATGAGCCGGCGGCGCTGGCTGCGCCAGTTGCGCCAGTTGCACCGGCTGCAGATGACGAGGTGGAGTCCGGACTCCTTCGTGAGTACGTGGAGGTTCTCGGCCTCTTGCCCCGGGCGCTTGCCGAGGTGCGGCCGCGAGCCGAAGTCAAGGAGCGGATTCTCGAGGCGATTGGGCGTGGTGAGAACACCGTCCACCGGCCTACCGGAAGCCCGGCGACGACACCGCGGGCCGGCTGGTCCAAGTGGCTTCTGCCCTTGGCCGCGAGCATCGCGGTGGCCACGCTGGCTGTCACCGGCTGGTTGGTCATCCAAGTGCAAGACCAGCGAGTCCGGATTGCGGAGCTTTCGGAGGAATTGGGGAATACTCGCTCACTGACCGCAGAGCTCGCGATGTCGCAGGGCATGCTGGCCGAAGTTCGGTCGCGTCTCGCCATGGTGACCGCCGAGGGTGCCGAGTTTTGCGCCCTGAGACCGCCCGTGGGCAGTCCCGCGAGCGGCGCGCGAGGCGTGGTGGTCATGCAGGCCGCCCGGAACGAGTGGTTTCTGAGAATAGAGGGCCTCGAGCCGTGCCCTCAGGGGCGCAAATACTCCGTTTGGTTCGCCACCGAAGACGGAGCAGTAGCCGGACCGATCTTCGCCGTCAAGGCCGGCGAGGCAATTGAACTTACGGTCAGCGGCCGCCCGGATAAAATCAATGCGATCATGATTACGCTCGAGAGCGAACCGGCGCCCTCGGCCCCGTCGATGGAGCCGTTGCTCTTCGGGGATGAGCGGATGCAGCTGCTCTGAGGTCAGGCCAGTCTGACCGCTTCTATTCCGGGCTGCCCAGAAGACTCTCGAGTTCCTCGCGGTGCTCGGCCAAGTCGGCGTGGTTCGCGGCCTCCAGCACCAATCGCAGATAGGGCTCGGTGTTCGAAGGGCGTACGTTGAACCACCAGCTCGGGTATTGAACCGTGATGCCGTCCAGATAGTCGATCTCGGCGTCTGCGTAGCGCTCTGCGAGTTCGGCGATCTTGCCGGCCTTGTCTTCCACCGTGAAGTTGATTTCCGGGCTCTTGGCGTAGCGCATCAAGGGCGCGACAACTTCGGACATCGACGCCTTACGGTCGCGCAGAAGGTTGAGCATTTCCACCACCGCCATCAGAGCGCAATCGGCGTAGTAGTTGTCTCGGAAGTAGTAATGGCCAGCCAGCTCGCCACCGAAGATGCCATTGTTCCGCCGCAAGGTCGCCTTGATGAACGAGTGTCCGACCCGCTCTCGGATCGGCACCCCGCCCCTCTCGGCGATGTATTCGGCGACGGCTCGAGACGAGCGAAGGTCGTAGACGACGTGGCTACCCGGGGCGCGCTCGAGTAGCTCGCCGCCGATCAGGGCCGTCACCAGGTCGCTGCCGACCGGTTCTCCGTTCTGGTCGATGAAAGCCGCGCGATCGGCGTCGCCGTCGAATGAGATGCCCAGGTCCGCTCCCTCGGTGATCACCAGCTTCGACAGGTCTCGCAGGTTTTCGAGCTTCAGCGGATTGGCTTCGTGGTTGGGAAAGGAACCGTCGAGCTCGAAGTAGAGCGGGACCAACTCGATCCCCAGACGCTCGAGGTACGGTCGATACGTACCGCCCATACCATTGGCTGCATCGACGACCACCTTGAGCGATAGATTGCGGGTCCCGGGATTCAGAAACGAGAGCACGTGATCGCTGTAGGCTTCTCCGAGATCTTGTGTGATGAGTGTCCCGCGGGTCCGAGCTTTTTCGAAGTCTCCTCGCTCGACGAGCTTTTCGAGTAGAGGAATACCATGGTCTCCTGATACCGGGCGCGCGCCGTGGCGACTGAACTTGAGCCCGTTGTACTCGGCCGGGTTGTGACTTGCGGTCACCTGAATGCCGCCGGCGCTCTTCAGGTGGCCGACGGCAAAGTAGTTGGTGGGGGTTGTCGCGAGGCCAATGTCGACCACGTTCAAACCGGAAGTCAGCAGGCCGTCAACCAGCGCGTCCTGAAGAGGCTTGCTGTGCGGGCGCATGTCGCGGCTCACGACCACCGAGGGATTCCTGGCGAGCTCGCTCTCGTCGAGCGCCGCCCTGAAAACGAGGCCGACCTTGCGCGCGATGTCCTCGTTGAGTTGCTCGGGATAGAGGCCTCGAACGTCGTAGGCCTTGAAAATACCTGCCATGTCTTGTTTCCCTCGTCCTTCGGGTGAAGGGGGTCAGCCCGGGGTGACCGGCTCGGCGTGGCGGGCGAGGAAGCCCTCGAGAGGTTTCTGAAACCGCACCGGAACCTCGGCGTGGGGGAGGTTGCCGACACCTTCAAAAACCTCGAGTTCGGCGTGAGGAATGCGTGAGAGCCAGAGGTCCGCGACTTCGACCGGCGGCATGGTCGCCTGTCGACCCCATGCGATCCAAGTTGGTGTATCCAGGCGCGCCAGGTTCTCGTCGATCCGATGATTCAGGTAGCCGCTCAGAAACGCCGCGAGAGCCAGATGCGAGCCCGGTTGATGGCTGGATTGATAGTGGTGTTCGATGCGCGCGGCGTCAACCCGGTCCGCGGTTGCATAGGCGTCGCGGCGCAGATGACCGGCAATCGCGGAGAGGCTGGTGTACAGGTTGAGGGCCGAGGTGCCGATGATCGGAAGCCGGAGCATCCGATTGATCAGGGCATCCTTGACGTCGGGCTCCTCGCCGCTGAACGCGATGCCCGAGGGCACCACCAAGCCGAGAGCGCGCAACGCCTGGGGCCGATCCAGAGCGACCTGAACGGCGTAGGCTGCGGCCAGACCGGCCGCGAGAACCACGGCTTTCGAGGCCACAACGTCCTCGAGAAAGTCAGCGATCTGACTGATGTAGAACTCGCCGTCGTAGGACAATCGGGGTTTCTCCGATCGGCCCCAGCCGATCAAGTCAGGCACGAATACTTCGAAACGGCTCGCGAGTCGCTCCGCGAGATCGTGCCACTCTTCGGCGTCGTGCCCCGGTCCGAAGGAGTGGAGGCAAACCAACGGAGCGCCGCTGCCGAGACGTTGGAAGGAGATTTCGCCCAGCTTCCAGGCATACCGGTGCGTCCTCCCCCAGCCGGGAGCTGCCAGGCTTCGGTTGCGACGGGCGATGATGGCGTTGGCGGCGGCGGGAATACCTACCGCCGCGCCTCCGAACAACAGGGCTCGCAGTAGGCGTTTGCGCCGCTTTCTGCGGTACTCTTCCGAGCTGCTGCGAGCGACCATGGGCCGCCGATGATAGCAGCGAGACTGTAATCTCGGTTCGCAGCCGCTTCACCCCCGGTTCGCGAAGGCTCGGAATGCGAGGACCCTCGATTGAAAGCCAGGATTAAACCAGCGATTCTTGTGGTCTGGGCCGGTCGCCACCGGCGCGACGAGTGGACCGGTCTTTGCGAGAGGTATCTGCGACGAATCCGGCGCCAGGTGGCTCTGGAAGAGTTGCCGGTGCGCTCAGGCGGCGGCGAGGCCAGGGCCCGGTTGGACGCCGAGGGCAAGGCTATTGTCGCCGCTGTTCCCGAGCGAAGCTACCTCGTGGCGCTGGACTCTCGGGGTAGGCAGCGAACCTCTCCGGGGCTGGCAAGATGGTTGGGGCGACGCCTCGAGGGGAGCCGTCGGCCGCTGGTTTTCGTGGTCGGCTCGGACTTGGGTATCGCCGGCAATGTGTTCGAGAAGGCTGACGAGAAGCTGTCGTTTGGAGCGTTGACTCTCCCCCACGAATTGGCCCGGGTTGTGCTCTACGAGCAGCTCTATCGAGGCCTATCCATTCTGAGGGGAATGAAGTACCATCGCGAGCCGTTGTAAGGCTGGAAAGGCCGAAATCCGTTGTTCGCGGCCGACGAGCGAGAGGAGAAGACAGGTGGCAAGAGCGACCAAAATCAAGAAAAAGCCGGTAAAGGCAGCCAGCCGGCAAATGGAAATGGTTCGCAGGCGACTGAACGAAAGGCGTGAAGAGGTCACGGAACTCTACATGAGCGATCTGCGCACCGGACAGAAGCTGAGTGATGCCGGTGCCGAGGATCTCGTGGATCGAGCCAATGACGCGTACAACCGGGAGTTCATGCTGTCTCTCTCTGGCAACGAGCGCGATGCCCTGCTCGAGGTCGAACAGGCCTTGCAGCGTCTGGACACCGGAGGCTACGGCGAATGCAGTCATTGTGAAGAGAAGATTCCCGCCAAGCGGTTGCAGGCGGTTCCATGGGCACGATACTGTATCGACTGTCAGGAGCAGGCTGAACAGGGTCTTTTACAAGACTGATCGACCGCCCCAGGCAAGCTGGAGATGCGAGTTCGAACATTTCTAGGAGTCCTACTTGCCGTCGTAGCCGCCATTGCGGTTGCCTACATCTCGAACCTCAATACCGAGTCGCTGGCGATTCGCTTCGCCCTGACCCCGACCGTTTCGGTGTCTTTGGGTTGGGCTCTGATCGTTTGTTTTCTCCTCGGCTTCCTGCCCACGGTCTCGGTTCTCCTGGCGCAGACCCTCAAGAAAGACCTGGCGAGTCGCCGCGCGCGCCGGCTGGAGCGTGAGGCCAAGAGTCTCGACCGTAGCTTCCGGAGGGCCGTGGACTATCAATGCGATGGTCTCTGGGGGAAAGCGTCCGCCGAGCTGGAGGGCCTGCTGGCCGAGAGGCCGGAGGACTTCTCGACGCTGCTTCGCTACGGCGAGGTGTTGAGGAGCCGGGGACGAGCCGAAGAGGCCCTGAAGATTCACCGGCGGGCCTCGGTGCTCTACCCGCGAAGCGTGGCCGTGCTCTATCAGCTGGCGGACGATTACGCGGCGCGCGGAGACGACGAGGTCGCCGAGCAGGTCCTCGAGCGCATTCTCCGTGACTTCCCGGGACAGGGGCTTCGAGGGCTCAGGCGCAAGAGAAACGAACTTCTCAGCCGCCTCGACTGGCGAGACGCCATGAGAGCGCAGGAGAAGATCGGAGCGCTTATCGCCGAAGCCGGTGACGTCTCCGAGCTCGAAAAGGAGGCCGCCGTTCGAACCGGTTTGACCTATCAACGGGCCGTTACGCTGCTGAAAGAAGATCGCACCGAAGAGGCGAATGAACTCCTCGATGAACTCCTCGATGAAGAGCCACGCTTCGTGCCGGGGCTCATCCTGAAGGGTGAAGTCGAGTTGGTACGAGACGATCCGGATGCGGCCGTCGCGGCTTGGCGTCGAGGATTCGAGGCCGTCGGCAGTCCGGTGTTTTTGATGCGCATCGAAGATCACTTCATCGAGCGTCAGCAACCACTCGAGGCGATCTCGACTCTGCATGCGTTGCGCGACGTAGGAGAGAGCGATATCCTGCCGCGGTTCTTTCTCGGTCGTCTCTACCATCGACTCGAAATGCACGATGAGGCCTTCAAGGCTCTCGAGAGCTTGTCCGAAGAGCTCGAAGGATCGCGGTCTTTCCATTTCCTGATGGGCAAGGTCCAGCAGCGCCGAGGCGATCTCGACCTTGCGATGAAGTCCTATCTGGAGTGTGCTCAGCGAGCCGGGGCCGGCGAAGGAGAGTTCGTGTGCCGGGCATGCGGCGCCCACAGCTCGGATTGGCGCGATCGCTGCCAGGAGTGCGGATCCTGGAACTCGGTCGAGTTGGACTTTGCCGAGGAGGCGTTTTCGGCCGACGAGCTGGGGGTGCGCTTGGCGCCGGCGCAGTCCATCTACGACCGGGACTGGCACCCCAGAGACTAGCAATCATCAGGAGAACGGGCCCGAGTTGCATGACATCGAGACGCTGATCGCGTCGATCGGTCCCGATTCGGTCAGTCCGCTCTATCTGGTCGCCGGTGACCGCGTTGTTTCCGAGCCTGCGGCGGTGCGCCTGGGGAAGCGGCTCGCAGAGATCTCCGCAACCGAGGTCGAGGTGCGCAGACGCCCCGAGGACATGGCGGCCTTGCTCGCGGACCTGCAGACGTTCTCGCTGTTTTCAACGGGCAAGGTGATCGTTGCCGTCGACACCGCTCTGCTCGCCGATCGCGACGCCGCGGCGTCGCTACTCGACGAAGCGGCCAAGGTCTTGCCGATGGCGGCGAGAGATTCAGGAAGCGGCACCGACCTGGCGCCCGGAGAGCGCCCTGCGGCGATCCGCCTCTTTCAAGCCCTGCGCTTGTTTCAGATAGATCCCTATGGCGGACCGGCAGAGGCTCCCATCTCTCAGCTGCCGGATTGGGCTCTCGCCGGCGGGCCGGCGATGAAGCGCAACCGGCGTCGCGGGCGAGGCAAGAAAGAGATCGCCAAGTTGAGAGCGGAACTCGAGCCCTTGGTCGAGGCCGCGCGCCTGAGCGAGATTAGGGGCACGTCGGAGGATGCGCTCGCCGGGTTGGGGGACTTGCTCACCCTCGGGCTACCCGACGGTCACTTTCTGGTGCTCGCGGAGAGCTCGGTGGCCAAGGAGCATCCCCTGGTCGTTGCCCTGGCCGCGCGAGGCGCCTTCGTTCAACTCGCCCAGGTGACTTCCGGCCGCCAAGGGTGGCAAGGTCTCGGACCGCTGGTGACCGAGCTCGAGCGCGAGACCGGCGTGGGCATCGAGCCTCGCGCGATCGAAGAGCTGGCCAGCCGGACACTTCGCCATCGATCGACCTTCTCGCGAGCCGGTGATGCCGCCGATGCGGATAGCAGCGCGAGGTTTGCAGCCGAGTACCGGAAGTTGGCCTCGCTGGCGACAGGCCGTCCGATTACGACGGCTCAGGTACGCGACACGGTCACGGATCGAGGTGAGCAGGACGTGTGGTCGATCCTCGACGCAATCGGCAAGGGAGGCGCGGCGGGCGCGGCAGAAGCGGTGGCGAAGCTGGATCGATATCTCGCCGCCGCCTCGGATCCGATGGCGGCGCGACTTTCGTTCTGGGCGCTGGTAGCCGGCTTCTGCCGCCAGCTGACCGCCATTTCGGGAGCCTTCTCGGCCAGGCTCGTTGCGCCGAACGAGAGAAACTACCGCAAATTCAAGGACGTGGTCGCGCCGCGTCTGCAGGCGGCATTGCCATCGGGAAGCGGGAACCCCCTGGCTTCCCTGCATCCCTACCGCCTGCACCGGGCCTATCTCGTGGCCGGCAGGGTGTCGGGCTCCCGGTTGGCTGCGCTCCCGGCCCGAGTGGCCGAGACCGAGGAGCTTCTGAAGGGAGGATCGTCCTACCCCGACACCGCCCTGATCGCCTTCGTGGCCGAACTCGCCGGATCCGTCAGCTCGGTCGAAGCACCCGGTTCAGGCAGATAAGAGCTTTGGATAGGGCTAGCCCCGACCGGCCCGCAGGACTGGAAAACCGTAAGTCAGCCTGAGGCGCTCCAGGGTGCCCAGAGGATCGCCGCCGCGATGGGTGGCGAGAAGCCCCAGCACCGTGGCGGCACGCTCCGGGACGTGTTTCTCGAGCCAGGCAGCGACTCGCCGGCGATACTTGGGATTCGAGAGGCGAGCATCGCCGACAACGTCGATTGCGCCGGCGAGGCGAACGGCGGCGAAGAGTGGATCGAGTTCGTCCGTCGAGTTGTTGAGGCCCGGCAGGAGCGGCCCGCACGACACGCTGACCGCGATGCCATCCAACGCGAGGCTGCGAACGATGTCGAGTCTCGAGGCCGGGTCCGGCGCGTTGGGCTCGAGTTGGCTCGCCAGTCGCTTATCGAGAGTGGCGATGGGAACCTTGACGGTTACGGTGTGGTTCACGTCCAACCGTTGCAGAAGATCTTGGTCGCGCAGGACCAACGGTGAACGGGTCGTCAGGCAGATCTCGAACCCTCCGGTCTCTTCGAGGACTCGCAGAATGGAACGGGTGATGGCGAACCGCGGCTCGGCCGTCGGGTAGGCCTCGAAACGGTCACCGATCGAAATCGAAAGCCCTTCATGACCGTGGCGCGACAGCTCCCGGCGAAGGGTGTTCGGCAGGTCGTCGTTGACCAGGATTCTGCCTCTCGAGGCGCGAGGCCTTGGTGCAACCTCGAGAGACTCGAACTCCGAGCCCCGGTAGGGTTCGAGTTTCCAGACTTCGGCGGAATCGAGATGTGCGAGGTCGGGGACTAACCTCCGAGCGAGCGCTCCTGCGGTTCGCGACGGCCGGTATTCGACGTCGTCAACGGCTTGGCGGGCTCCCGCAAGCGTTGGAATGAGGGTCAAGGGAGGAGCGAGGTCGAGAAGGTTCTGGTGGATCATGGGTTTCTCCTGGTTACGCCTTAGTTTCGCCTATCGGATCGTTTCTGTCAACCTCGGCTCTTCCTCTCGGGGCCGAGTACAATCCGGCGGTGCCCGAACTGCCCGAAGTGGAGGTCTTGAAGCGGAGCCTGGAGCCCCACCTTGTGGGCCGCCGGATCCGATCGGTCGAAGTCCGCGAGGTTCGCCTGCGCGAGCCGGTTCGGCCGAAGCTCCTTGCCCGGCACTGCGCAGGACGGCGAATCGTGCGCCTGAGGCGGCGCTCGAAGTACCTGCTGGCCGACCTCGAGGGCGGCTACACGCTGGTGATTCATCTCGGGATGAGCGGCCGTTTGACGCTGGCTGAGCCGGCCACGCCGGCGGAGCCTCCGGAACTCCACGAACACGTAACCTTCTTGCTCGCGCCGGGGGGGGCCTCGCGTAAGCCTCAAAGGCTCCGTTTCCGGGATCCGCGGCGCTTCGGCTTGGTGCTGTCTCTGAAGACGGCGACTCTCGATCGCGACCGACACTTCGCGCACCTGGGGGTCGAGCCGCTTTCTGAGGCGTTTTCCGGGGGTCTTCTCGCTCACCGTGCAGCCGGACGCCGAGCGCCGGTCAAGTCGTTTCTCATGGACGCTCGCAATGTCGTCGGAGTGGGCAACATCTACGTCTGTGAAGCGCTCTTTCGCGCCGGCATCCACCCGTTTCGCTCAGCCGGTAGGATCGCCCTCAGGCGCTGGGACACGCTCGCGGGAGCCATCGTCGAGGTTCTCTGCCGCGCGATCGAGCAGGGAGGGACGACGCTGAACGACTTCTTGGACGGCGAAGGCAATCCGGGCTACTTTCGAACAGCCCTGGATGTCTACGGTCGTGAGGGTGAGCCGTGTCGCCGGTGCCGGCGTCCGATCCGGCGCAAAGTGCTGTCCCAGCGCAGCACCTTCTATTGTCCGGGGTGTCAACATTAGTGGATCTGCCCAAGATGAACGCGGTTCGATGAAAACTGGAGCGGTTCTTTTCGATATGGGCGGCGTGCTTCTGGACTTCCAGGGCACCGCGGGAGTCCCTCGCGGAAGACTCGACTGGCGCGGCCGCGAGGCTCTTCTGCGTTTTCTCAACTTGCGGCGTGCGGGGCTTACCGAAGAAGATCTCGAGCGGGTGCTCTTTGGTCCCTGGCGCCACGAGTACGATCGCCGGCAGGCGCTGGGCCGCGAGGCGGACTGGGGTCCTCACTGCAAACGGGTGCGTAAACTCGCGGGACGAGGTCTGCGGACACCGACCAAGACGCTTCTGAGCATTTGGTTTCGGCCGCTGGCCGAACAGATCGAGCCCCTGCCCGGTGTTCCCGAGGTCCTCGAGCAGCTCCGCGATCGCGGTTGCCGCATGGCGATTATCTCGAATGTGCCTCTTCCGGGCGCGCTCTATGCGCGCATTCTCGGACGTTGCGGCCTGGCGCCGTACTTCGACCGCATGTACTTCAGTTATGAGGAGGGTCACCGCAAGCCGTCGCCGGCGATGGTGCGCAAAGCGCTGTCGGATCTGGGGACCCCTTCGACCGACGCGGTGATGGTCGGCGATCGGCGATCGATCGATATCGTGGCCGGCCGGGCGGCCGGTGTTCGGACGATCTGGCTGCGTACCGAGGACGGAGGTGGCCCGGCGGCCGATGTGACCATCGACTCCATAGCCGAGCTGCTGGATCACGTTTGAACCTCGCACCCGAGGGTGCTTGGCCGAGCCCGACTTCGGATACAGTTGGAAGCGAGATGAGGCAGGCAGTGGCTCTCGGTGTTGCGGGCGGAACGGGGTCCGGCAAGACCACCGTTGCGCGCGCGCTGCTCGAATCCGTAGGGCCCGACCGCATCTCGTTTCTCGCTCAGGACGCGTACTACAGGGACATCGATTGGGAGAATCCGGAGCAGCTGGCGGGGCACAATTTTGACCACCCCAACGCTCTCGACAACAATCTACTGGTGGAGCACGTGCGCCAGCTGAAGAAGGGGCAAGCGGTCGACGTGCCGGTCTACGACTTCGTCGAGCACCGGCGAACGGCCGAGACCGTACGAGTGGAGGCACGGCCGGTGATTCTGCTCGAGGGAATCCTGCTCTTCGTCGAGCCCGTGCTGCGGTCTCTTCTCGACTTCAAGATCTTCGTCGACACGGCCGCGGATGTGCGCTTCATCCGACGGCTCGAGCGGGACATCAGTGAGCGTGGCCGGACGCTCGAGAGCGTGATCCAACAATACATGAACAGCGTCCGGCCGATGCACCTGGAGTTTGTCGAGCCGTCGAAGCGTTGGGCTGATGTAATCGTCCCTCAGGGAGGCGAGAACAAGGTCGCCCTGGAGATGGTCGAGGCTCGGGTCGAGCAGTTGCTGGCCTAGCGGCCCACCATTTCGAGCACTTCGTCCGGGTGCATGAGGAGCGCTTCCTTCGCACCCACCGCTACCTGCGCGGCTGCGTCGAGCCGGCGGTTTATCGCACTCTCGACTGCGGCCTCTTCGACCAGGGCGTCGCCCGGGTGCGCTGCCCGGATTGCCGGCACGAGTTTCTGATCGCCTTCTCCTGCAAGCTCCGGGGCCTGTGCCCGAGCTGTCACCAGAAGCGCGAGCTTCTGTGGGCGGACTGGGCCGAGGTGGAACTGCTCGAGGATGTCGCGCACCGTCAGGTGGTCTTCACCATCCCCAAGCGAGTGTGAGTCTTCTTCCGCTACAACCGGAACTCTTGGGAGAACTGGCGGGCTCTCGGCAGCTAATTTCGGTCACCGGCTTCCGGCCTCCGGGTCGGGCTCAGATCGTCATCGACAAGGCCGCCATGCTTCAGGAGTGAGCATTCACCCCACAATCGGCAGTGTTCGGACGATGCCGCGCATGATCAAGTTCGAGCACACCCCGTTCAGGCGCTACTTGAGCCCCACGACCATGAAGTCAGGACCCACGAGATGCTCCTGGCGAGTCTTGGTGAATCCGACCTCAGTCATCCAGGTCTGACAATCGGCGCCGGTGTAATCAAAACCGCCTGGAGTCTCGATCAACATGTTCAAGCTCATCAACAGGCCGAAGGTATTGGTGTCGCGATTGTCATCGATCATCGCCTCGTAGACGACCAGTGCTCCGCCCTCAGGCAAGGCGCCGTACGCCTTCCTTAGCAGCATTTTCTTCTCGTCCAAGTTCCAGTCGTGGAGGATGTGCCCCATCACCAGCACGTCCGCCTGCGGCAGGCTCTCTTCAAAGAAGTTCCCACCCTGGAATTCGAGACGATCTTCGAGGTTGAACTCTTGCGCGAACCGGTTGAAGACCGGTGCCACCGGGGGAAGATCGTAGCCAATACCTATTAGATGCGGATGGGCGAGAGCAAGTTGTACCGGTACAACGCCTTGTGCGCAGCCGATGTCGGCAAAGGTCTCGTAGTCCTTCCAGTCGAACTTGGCGGCGAGCGCCATGGCCGAGCCCATGCTAATGCCCGTCATGGCTTTCAGAAAGCCTTCCAGCTGCGCTGGGTCGGCATAGATCTTGGCGAAGAAGTCCTCCCCGGACCTCGCCTCATTCTGGGGCTCGCCGGTCTTGAGAGCCTCGGTCAAGTTGCCCCAAAAACCGAACAGCCGGTGGTTGGCCATCTCGAGCATGCCACCTACATACGAAGGTTTGTTCTTATCCATGAAGAGATCGGTGTCGGTTGCGTTGCGGTACTTCCCGTCGGCACGAGTCAGCACTTTCATGGACACCAGCGCATCCAGGAAATCCGCGGCACCGCGGCCATGCAAACCAAGCTCGGACTGGATGGTGGCGAGGTCCTTTGGCGCGTCGGCCAGCAGCGTAAAGAGCTCCAGTTCTACCGCGCTTAGAAACGCCTTGGAGCCCCAGAATCCAAGGCCGAGTCTCATCAGGTTCTCAGGTGTCACCGGGCTTTCCGTCGCTTCAATCGTGGACATTTCCTCTCTCTGGTTCATCAGGACGCTGCAGGCACTGAAAAGCGGTGACAGGCTACTCGTTCCGGTAGATGCCAGCGATGGCAACGCAGGTTCTTGAATGAGTAGCCTGTCACCGCTTTTCCCCAGGAGTTTCGGATCGACTCCGCGCCTCACTAGCGAACCGGAATGTACCCGCTGCTGCGCCGCCACATTCGGGTAATCAGAACAGAAGCAATCACAATCACGAACACGAATAGAGCCATCAATTCGGTTCCGACAAAGAGTTTGAGTTGAGTATTGAAACAAGCGTGCATAAGTATGCAAAGGAATATGGAGCCGCGCGAAACATTGTAGATCGCGGTCATGATGAGGGCGATCGGCAGTATCGCCACGACTCTTGCCGTCATGATTAGAGCGATGTGTTGGTCACCGTACAGACCATCCAGGATTAGTGGAAAATGCCAAAGCTCCCACACGAAAGCGATGAAAAGAGTGGCCACAAGTGGACTCCTGTGTTTCTGCAACATCGGTAGCAATACGCCGCGCCATCCGTGCTCTTCGTTGCCACCGGTGAGCATGGCGACAGTTATCAGTTTTACGAACATCAAGGGAAGCCAGAGACCAATCGATTGTTTCGAATATTCTGGCGCCTCATAACTAATACCGGCAATATCTGCCAAGAAGTTCGAGGAAACCAGAACGACCGGCAAAAACATCAGTACTGGAATCGCAAGCAATAGTGCCCGTCGGCTTGGTATCAGTCCTTTGTAAAAGCTGCGCACCGTTGCAGAGCGCGATTGCACATTCGAGAATACGAACGCGGAGATCACTACAACCGCCGCCATCAGCCCATGAACGCGCCATGGGGCGTCGCTGCCAAATATCAGGTCCGGCTTTGGCGCAAGACGATTGATACCGGCAATGTCAAAGTAGAGCAGTGCGATAGCTGTCGCCGCTAACGCGGCACCGACGAGAAATCCGCCCCAGTGGCGCGGCCGTGAATCGTAAACGCTTGTACGCAATCTTAAGATCAAGCTGCCAGCTAACGCCGGGCCGAATGCGCCTAGAAACGTCAGTGCTGGTTTCATTCCCGGTGGCAAGCCATCGCTATTGGCCGGAATCCAAAACGACCATGTCCAAACGTAAGTTACCCCGATGAAGAGTATTACTGGATGATTCTTGCCGAATTCCCTTATCGGCATCGGATTCCACTTCACAACTAACTCCAGCTTGCTCGTTGTGGTCTTGATCAATTTCAAGCTGCATGCAAAAGCGGTGACAGGCTACTCATTCCAGTAGATGCCAGCGATGGCAACGCAGGTTCTTGAATGAGTAGCCTGTCACCGCTTTTGCCGCTTTTGCCATCGCGAAAGGTGTAGGTCGCCCCAAGGTCCGAGTTGTCGCCGCAGGTCGCCCTGGAGAGGATGGAGGCTCGGGTCGAGCAGTTGCTGGCCTAGTAGGGCTCGTCACGCCGTTGGACTGTTCTGTGGTTGCGGGGCTGGTAGTATGCGATGTACCTCGTAGGGCTTCAACCAAGGAGACTCGATGACAAGCGGAAAAGTTCGTTTACCTAGACTGTTCATTCTTGTTCTAACCGCGGGCCTGGCGCTGACCGGGTGCTCGAAGGAGCCCGATCCGGTGGGACGGCTCGGCACCGGAGCCGGCGAGATTCGGCTGGGCTACCCGCAGGTAGTGGAGCTGGAGCTCTCCTGGGAGATGAAGCGCCCACTCGAGGGCCTGGCCGGTCCAGTGCGGGTCTTCGTCCACCTCTTGGATTCCCGCGGCGACATCGTCAGGACCTTCGATCACGATCTGCCGGGTGCCTGGAAGATCGGTGGTGAGCTTGCCTACAAGGTTCCGATCTACCAGTCGGCGCTGGCGCCGGCGCTGGAAGAGGGGCGTTACAAGCTGACCTGTGGCCTCTATGATCGGGAAGGAAACCGCTGGCCTCTGGAGAACGCCGGTGCCGAGATCGGCGAGGCCGAGTACGAGATTGCGACGGTCTCCGTGGTCGAGTCGGGACCGAAGATGCCCCAGTTCTTCTTCTCCTCGAGCTGGCTTCCGGTGGAGGGTGGCAGCGACCTCCAGATTCTCGCGCGACGTTGGTTGACCCAAAACGACGTCATTCGCCTGGGCGGCTTGACCGGCCCGGGCAAGCTTTGGCTGAACGTGGGCGTCCCGGAGGGCGGCGGCGAGCTTCTGGCACCGACCATGGCCGAGGGCGCTGTCGAGCAAAGCGTCTCGATAACCACGACCTGCGGCGATGCCGCGGTTCAGATCTCGGGGCCGGGCAGCCATGCGATCGAGCTTCCGATCGCGCTGCCGGCGTTGGCCGAAGGCGAGGAAGAGCGACCCAGCGAGTGCGAGGTCAGCTTTACCGCGAACTACTACTTGATGTCACGCGAGGGTGATCAGAGCCGCACCATAGCCCTCGAGGGGCTGTCCTGGTCTTCCGACTAGTCAGCCGTCACCCTTGCCCATCGGTACGGTGATCGAGTAGCTCACCGGCAGGCCGGCGACATCGCCGAGAGGAGTCCAGGTTTCGGTATCGCCCTCCATGGCGATATTCATCCATCGGGCTTCCCGTAGGGTGACGACGATCTCGAGCTTGCCGCTCGCCGGTTCCGGGCGTGAGGTTTCGGTGCTCCAGAAATTGTAGAGAGGCAACTCGGTCTTCGCTTCCGGCGAGAGCGGGAACATGAAGAGATGGTTTTCGTAGACCGGCAGTTTCGCCCCGTTGATGGTCACCGTAAACCCCAGCTGTGTCGCGATGCGTTCGTCCGAATTCTCGATCTCGACCTTGAGTCGGCAAAGGGTGTCCACGCTCGGTTGGACCGGATCGACTCGAACCATCGTGATCGCGAGAGCCGCGGCCGCTTGCGGCTCGCTCTCCTGGGAGAACGAAGGCACGGTAGTGCCCCCTGCGGCCAGGGCCCCAGCCACGACCAGGACAAGACAAGTACGCCGCATCATCGATCGAACCTCCGTGGTTGCTCCGCTTTCCGCTCCGCCGTAGCTTAGCAGCCCGTGCTAGAAGCGGGCGCCAAGAGCCCGAACCACGACTTCGTGCTCTTCATGGAGCTCGACGAGCAAGGCGGCCTCTACGCCCGCCCGGCCCCGACCCCGCGCTCGAAAATGCTGATCCGGACCCGCGCACAGCGCGAGCCCAAGGACCAAGGTCAATCCAGTCCTCCCGGCTCCACAACCCGCGACAGCCGACATTGGGATCTGAAATTCTCCGATATGGTCGTCCATTTACTTCCGGATCACCGCCACCCGCCACATTTGACTGTATGCATAAAGAGAGCATACTTATGCATATGAGGACGACACTCAACATCGACGACGACTTGCTCGAAGAAGCCCGGCGGCTCACCGGGGTTCACGAAAAGACTGCCCTCGTGCGCGAGGGGCTGGAGGCCTTGATCGCCCGCGAGAGCGCCCGACGATTGAAGGATCTCGGTGGTACCGAGCCACGGCTTCGCGACGTCCCGCGGCGTGGCATGCGTAAGTCGGGACGATGATGCTGGTGGACACCTCGGTGTGGGTCGACCACCTGCGCCGGGGGAACCCGCAACTCGAGGAGCTGCTCGAAGCCACACAGGTTGTGTGTCATCGGTTCATCATCGGGGAACTTGCGTGCGGCAACCTTAGAAAACGGAAGCAGATTCTCGCCTACCTCTCGCGCCTACCAAGCGCCGGCTTCGCAACTCACGATGAGGTGATGGAACTCGTCCAGGCACGGCGACTCATGGGCACGGGGATAGGATGGGTGGACGCACACTTGCTGGCTGCTTCACTACTTGCGCGAGTCCCCCTGTGGACGATGGATCGTTCGCTCGCTTCCGTTGCTCGGCAGTTGGACGTTTCGGCTGAGCAGTAGCCCACCTTGGAGCTCGGTCTGTCGATGCAGTCCCGGCCTCGTGAGCCCGGGACACTTCTCGCGATGATCGCCGCTCAACCTTAGCTTGGAGGATCATGTCCAACGTCCTCGAGCATCTCAGCGGAAAGCCTTCCTTAATATGGAAGCTCGTCTCCGTGGTCGCCGCGGTGTTTCCAGTAGGCGCCGCCGCCCAATCGGATGTTTACACAAGAGAAATAACCGAACTCGCCGGGCGAGCGATGATACAACGCGCGTTTCGCGCCATCGACGAACTCGACGCGACCACGGTGGCCAACCACATCATGCTCACAGAGATCCCCGCACCACCCTTCATGGAAGCTCAGCGCGCGGCGCGGTTTGCGGAACTGCTGAGAGACGCAAGAGCGGATTCGGTGTGGATTGACGAGATTGGCAACGTGCTTGCCCTGCGCCGCGGTCGGCCCGGTGGGCGAACGGTGGCGGTCGATGCTCACCTCGACACGGTGTTTCCCGAGGGGACCGACGTCAGTGTCCGCACGAGTGGCGACACGCTGTTTGCACCGGGCATCGGCGATGACACGAGAGGGCTCTCCATCGTCATTACGATGCTTCGGGCACTCAACACCGCGAACGTCCGTACACGAGACGACATCTTGTTTATCGGTACCGTCGGCGAAGAAGGGATCGGCGATCTACGCGGCATGAAACATCTGTTCCGCGAGGGGGGACCGCGGATCGACACGTGGATCAGCATCGACGGCGTCAACCCGAGTCGCGTGGTGCATCGCGGGTTGGGTAGTCACCGGTATCGCGTGACCGTGAAAGGACCCGGCGGCCACTCGTGGGGCGCGTTCGGACTCGGCAATCCCCACCACGCGCTCGGCCTGGCGATCGAGAAGTTCGTCGAGGCGGCCGATCCATACACGTCCGAAGGCCCGCGCACGTCGTACAACGTCGGGAGAATCGGTGGGGGGACGTCGGTGAACTCGATTCCCTTCGAGTCGTGGATGGAAGTGGACATGCGGTCGGTGAGCCCAGAGCGGCTGAACGGCGTGGATGCGCTCTTCCAACGAGCCATGCGCGAGGGACTCGCCGAAGCCAACCGCCTTCGGCGCGACGGCGATTCTCTTACGATCGACATCGCAATGATCGGCGACCGTCCGTCGGGCACAACAGACCTGAGCGCGCCGATCGTACAACGCGCGCTGGCCGCCATTACCTACTTCGGCCGCGAGCCCGACCCAACCATTTCCTCCACAAACTCCAACATTCCGATCTCACTCGGCGTCCCGGCGATTACGATCGGCTCGGGCGGCTCAGGAAGTGGCGCGCACTCACTCACTGAATGGTGGGTAAACGACAACGGCGCGTCGGGGATTAAACAAGCCTTGCTGATTTTGGCTGCCGAGGCCGGCCTCTCGGAGTTGGTTAATTAGATCAATACTCAATATCCAATATCCAATATCCAATATTGAATATTCGATATTCAATATTCAATATTCGGATCAATAATCGCCTTCGTCACTCGCAAAGCGGCAACGTCCTCAAGCGCGCGTTCCGCCTGCCCCAAGCCGTAGCGCCCTCCGATCACCCGCGCAAAGGGGAGCCGATCGCGGTACTTCGCCAGGAGCCTCAACGACCGCACCAGATGGCGGAAATCGGTGCCCCATTGGCCGCGAACATCTGCGTGTTTGCGATTCACGTCGACATGGGGGTTGAAGGTAGTGGGGCCGGCGTCGGTATAGTGGCCGGCGATTACGTACGTGCCGCCGTCTCTGAGGAGAGAGAACCCTTCTCCGATGGCGTCGGGGTTGCCGCTGGCCTCGATGATCACGTCCGCGCCCCGGCCGTGGGTGGCCTCCCCGATCACGTCAGCCCGCTCGGCCAGGGGCCGGTCTTCCAGCGACAGCACCACGTCGGCACCGAGCTGCCGGGCCAACTCGAGGCGCGCCTTGGGGGCTCCGATGGTGATCACCAGTCCCGCCCCCCGGAGCGCGGCGAAAGCCGCGGCCGCCAATCCCACCGGGCCCGATCCCTGCACCACCACGGTGTCGCCCATGGCGAGGTCGCTGCGCTCGACCGCCGCAAACCCCGTGAACAATCCGCAGCCGCCCCCAATGACATCGTCGGCATCGAGCCCGTCGGGAAGTTTGACGATGCGCACGCCGGGCTTGAGGTAGATCTGCTCCGCCCAGCCGCCTAGGGGGCCGTCGTGGGCGGAATACGTGATCCCGTACACCCGGCGGCTGGGACAGCGATTCGGTTGCCGCGCCACCGTGCAGAAATAGCAGCTGTTACAGACTTCGTGGACGTCATAGAACGTCACGACATCTCCGGGACCGACCTTGGCACCGAAGGCGTCGCGATCCATACCTCTGGCTTCGAGCACCCGGCCCACGCTCACATGACCGGGGATGATGGGATACGGCACGCCCGCCAACCGTCCGTGGTGGAGGTGCACGTCGGTGCCGCACACCTCGCTGGCGATGGTTTCCAACAGCACCCCGCCATCCTCGAGAACCGGCTCATCGATGTCCCAGATTTCCAATGGGGCGTCTGGCTGCG
Source organism: Acidobacteriota bacterium (assembly GCA_022561975.1). Taxonomy (GTDB): domain Bacteria; phylum Acidobacteriota; class Thermoanaerobaculia; order Multivoradales; family JAHEKO01; genus CALZIK01. Next base: position 1,971 of record JADFQD010000012.1, on the reverse strand, counting down.
TCATCACGGCGGCCCGGATGGTCATTTGTCTCAACAACTCCAGTCTCGAGGGGCGCCCGCAAACTACCAATCGGTGGGGCTGACGGGGAGCGGGCAAGGAGACGGAAGGACAGAGCACCCCATCGCCTGGGCGGGGCGGACGGTAGGCAGGGTGGCGCCGAAGAGCGGGGCGGCGGACCGGAGGGAGGGTACCGCCTGGAGAGGTAGGGAGGAAATGGTGGAAGTGTGCTAGATTACCTCGCTGCCAGATGACACCAGAGCAACGGACATGACCACCGATATACAGATTACCCGAACCAAGGACGAGCCAGGGGAGACCACGCTGAGAGTGGAGGCTCCCGTGGAGCGCGTGCAGGCCGCCGAGAGGAAAGCGGCTTCGCGGTATGCGAAGCGCGTCCGGTTGCCTGGATTTCGCAAGGGGAAGGTTCCCCTCAACGTCATCCGCCGTCGGTTTGGCGATGCTATCAAGGAGGCGGTGGTACAGGAGCTATTGCAGGAGAGCTGGAAGCTGGCCCTCGAGAAGGAGGACCTGGAGCCCATAGCGGAGCCGCGGATTCGCGGTCTGAAGATAGAGGAGAATTCCCCGGTAACCTTTGAGATTTTGGTCGAGGTCAAGCCCGAAGTCAACGTGGAGAGGTTGGGGGGCTTTTCCCTGCAACGCAAAGTTGCCCCGGTCTCGGACGAGATGGTCGGGGAGCAGCTCGATGAGTTGCGGCGTCAAAAGGCCCGCTGGGTTCCGGTGGAGGGTGAGAAACCCCAACCCGGCCAGATGGTTCGTATCACCATCGACACCGAGAAAGACGGTGAGGAGAAGGAGGGTCGTCCCTATGAGCTGGTGATCGGCCAAGACCAAGCACTTCCCGAGGTCGAGGACAAGATCATGCAGCTCCTTCCCGGCGAGACGACGGATGCGACGATCACCTTCCCGAGCGACACTGAGGACCAGTCAAAACAGGGACACACGATCTCAGCTCGTATTACGTTGTACGAAGTGAAGGGGCAGCAGCTTCCCGAACTCGACGGCGCTTTCGCTGCCGAGGTGGGGGACTTCGATTCGGTGGATGATCTGCGGGAGGCGGTGCGCAAGGACCTGGAAGAGAACGCGAAACGGGAAGCGGACGCAGATGTTCGGCGGCAGCTGGTGGAGCAGATTGCCGCAGCCAACGACATTCCGGCTCCTCAGTCACTGGTGAACCGGTTACTGGCGGCATATCGGGAAGCGTATCGCGTTCCGGACGACCAGGCTGACAAGTTCGCCGCCGAGTTCGTTTCCATGGCGGAGACACAGGTTAAGCGCGATCTATTGTTGGAGCACATCGCGGAGCGCCACGACTTGAAGGCCACAGAGGAAGACATTGACGAGCGGGTGGAGAAGATTGCCAAGGCCCGCGACACGGAACCCGGGAAGGTTTTCGCGAGTCTTCAGAGAGAGAATCGCATCAAGGAACTCGAGCGAAGCATCACTGAGGAGAAAGTATTTGCGTACCTTCTCGAGCAATCACCCGTTATTGAGAGTTGACAGACACCATGACAATGTACAAGCCCGGTTCGGCCACCATATATCCGCCGTACGTCATCGAGCGGTCGAGCCGGGGTGAAAAGAGCTACGACGTCTTTTCCCGTCTTCTCATGGACCGCATCGTGTTTCTCGGTGCGCCCATCAACGATGATGTAGCCAACATCGTGATCGCGCAGTTGCTGTTTCTCGATGCAGACAATCCGGAGCGCGACATCTTCCTTTACATCAATTCGCCTGGAGGCGTCATCTCTAGCGGGATGGCCATCTACGACACGATGCAGTTCCTGCGGGCGCCGGTGAATACCATCTGCATGGGGATGGCGGCGTCGATGGGCTCTTTTCTCCTATCGGCGGGTTCCAGAGGCAAGCGTCGGGCGTTGCCTCATGCACGGATAATGCTTCACCAACCGTCGGCGGGATACCAAGGCACGGCGGCGGATATCGAGATTCAG
>JADFQD010000127.1 GCA_022561975.1 Acidobacteriota bacterium | reverse complement strand
CAGATCTCGCGACCAGGTCCGGCTACCGGGGCCCGACGAGCGGGAAGCCGGCGCCACGCTAGCCGCCCTCGTGTACCAGGCGGTCGACAACCCGCTCGGCTTTCGAGCCACTCCCGGTACGGGAATTCCGAGACAGGACGGCACCACGGCGCTTCCGATCGAGCTGGAGATCCCGATCGCTAACCTCGGTTTCCTTCCTCAGGGGGAGGCGCAGGCGGCCTCACTGAGCATCTATGTCAGCACCCAAGGCGCAGACGGGAATGCCACCCGCGTCCAGAAGGTGCCCTTTCATTTACCCCCGATCCCCAACGAGGTCCTGGATGAGGTGATGTCGGAAGCGGCCCGGTATCCGCTTCCCGTGGTGCTGCGGCCGGGCGATCAGCACGTCGCCATCGGTATCCGCGACAACGTCAACGGCAAGTTCTCGGTGGTGCGCGTCGATGTGTCGCGCTTGGCTCCGTCCACCTGAGCCGACGCTCGCCACAGTGTAGCGGTCGAGCACTGTCTCGACCGTCTTCGAGCAGGGAGCATAGCTCGGTCGACACGGAGTTCGACCGCTACAGTCCAGGATCGGGAGGGGACACCATGGAATGGTGTCCCCTTCATTCAAAAAAAGAGCCCTCCTTGCGGAGGGCTCTTTGCACGGCCTCGAGAAAGGCCGAAGTTAGTGGTGGTTGGCTGTTAGAAACGCAACCTCGCTCCGAGGAAGTACCTCCGCGGCGGCACGAAGGTGATGCCCTCCATGAACGCGAAGCCGTCACCCCCAGGAACGAGATCCTGGATCCGGATGACGTCCTGGTTGTCGAGGAGGTTGAAAACATCGAGGAAGAAATCCACCTCCATGTCGCCGACCGTCCAGACGTACGCCCCACGTACGTCGAGCACGCCGTAGGATCTGCCGTCGAAGAAGCCCAGCGCATCGGCCGCGAGCCAGGTGTCATCGAAGCCGCCGCCGGGGAAACCACCGAAGGGGAAGTCAACATCGACTCGATCCGGAAGGCTGCGGCTAAACGCCTGACTGCCATTGCGATTGAGAATGATGCCGGAGTTCCAGCGGTAGCTGCTGCCGACCTGGAAGCCATTGTCCCAGTTGTAGGAACCATGGACCTTGAACAGCTGCTCGACCAGGCCAGGGAGGGTGCCGGTACGGTTGGGCGCTCTCGGGTCGAGAAAGACCACGTCGCCGGCGCCGTCGAAATTGGCGTCGGAGTTGGAATTGCCCTCGGCGTCGGCGATGTTCAACGAAGCCAGCAGCTGCCAGTTGTTGCTGTAACGCTTCCGGAAGACCAGCTCCAAGCCCTGCCAGTCACGGAAGTTGCCGTCGGGCAGGGTGCCGATCAGGAAGTTCAGGTTGGTCGGAATTTCCGAGAAGCTCGAGAAGCCGAAGAACTGCGGTCCCAGGAAAAACGTTCCCCCTGACGCGGTCGGAGGTCCGCCGCCCAGGGTGCCTCCAGCGGAGTTAACGTATTGGTCCGCGTTGTAGTAGAACGAACCGTAGTCCTCCCCGATGTCGGTGGTCTCACGATCGATCAAGTTGATCTCGAACATCATGTTGTTGCCGAGATCGCGCTTGTACTGGAGTTGCAGCTCCTCGGTCACCGGCGTCGCGATCCTGGGAGCGAAGAAGGCATCCTGCACCGCCGTGCCGCCGCGGAACCGGAAGCGAACCCAGTCGTCGAGAGCTTCGACATAGACCTGTTCCTCGATCACGCGACCGGTGAGCGAGCCCGCGAAGTCGATCGCGGTGTCGCGGAAGGCGTCGTAGTACTCACCGTAGAACACGCCGACACTGCTGCGGCCGTCGCCCTTGAGGTCGTAGGAAACGCTGATACGCGGAGCCACTTCGGTGTCCCAGGTGCCGACGTCGTCACCGTTGTCGGCGATGAAGGTCGTGTCCTCGGCGCGCAAGCCGGCGTTGACGCTCCACTTGTTCCACTGCCAGGAATCCTGGATGTAGTAGTGGGTGGACTCGGAGCCCTTCTTCGAGATACCGGCCTGGGTCTGCAGATCACGGGTGTAGTTGATGAGACCGTCGGGGTTGCCGCTGGTGCTGCCGAAGGTCATGTTGTTGAGAATCTCGTCCTGATCGAGGATTCCGTTGTTGTTATCGTCCCAGAGGCCGAGCAGCGTAGCCAGCTGTGCGGCCGTGAGGCCTTCGGTGAAACCGAATACCTCGTCGGTCGAGACGCCGAAATCCACTTCCGACCAAGGATTATCCGAGCAGGTGCCGACGATCTCACACAGCAGGATCTGTCCACCCGTGGGGGACAGCGAGAGATAGGTAGCCGGCGGACTGCCGGTGGTCGAGGGATTTTCAAAAAGCGTGCTGGTACTGTCGACGATACCGAACTTGAGGGCGTGATCGCCCCAGCCGGTGTCGAAGAGGTACTCGAGCGAGCCGCGCACCGCATCTGTGGAGCGGTTCACTTCGATATTGGTGCCGGATCCACCCAGCGACGCTTGGCCGGAGGTGAAGGCGACGCCGGGCGCGAACGACACGTCGTTTCGAGGCGCCTGGTTCAACGGCGTGAGGTTACGGTCGGCTTCGTGATCGGTCGCGGCGAGCTCGAGGGCGGCTCCGCCCCATACGCGGTTGTAGCCGAGACTCCAACGTTCGCCGCCTCTCTCGCGCGACCGGTCGGCCGAATTCGGCCTGGACCGGTCGAAGTCGCCGTCCCGATCGGTGGGGTCGGTGAGGTACGTACCCGAGAGCACGTCACTGCCGGTAAACGCCCAGGTGGCTTTGAAAAAGCCCTGGTCCGCGCTCTCGGTGACCGTCCGCAGGAACACATCTTCCTCGTTGACCACGTCGCGCTCTAGTTCGAATTGCAAGAAACTCCCGAAGAACCAGGCCTTGTCACGAACGATCGGCCCGCCCAGGGTGACGGCGGTGCCGAAGGTCGAGAACGAGTCGTCGGTGAAATGCTTGTTGCTCTCCACCAAGCTGTCGTTTTGAAGATAGTAGCTGACCGAGCCCGAGAACTGGTTGCCGCCGCTCTTGGTCACGACGTTGGAGACCAGGCCGGGCACGCCGATGAACTCGGCGGGGATTGCGCCGGTGATCACGCTCTGCTCCTGGATGATCTCGGTGTTGAGATCGGCTCCAGCGATGCCGTCGGTACGGTCGGTGGTGTTGATGCCGTCGAAATAGTAGAGATTGTCGCTCGAGCGACCTACGTCGCCGCCTTCGCGATCGGCGTCACGGTAGTTGACCCCCGAACGGGACGCGGGATTGTCGCTGTCTCCCAGGGTGTCCTGAACGCCGGGGACGAGCTGCAAGTAGCCCAGGTACGAGCGCTGCGTCGGCAGCGACTCCGTCAGCTGCAGGGTGATGTCCTGACCGGCTTGGGTCTTGGTGACATCGACCAGGGGCGACTCGGCGGTGACGATCAGCTCTTCGGTGATTTCGGCGAGCTGCAGCGTGACTCGGAGGCGAGTGCCCTGTCCGGCGCGCACAGCTACCGGCTCCACACGGGCGGTGCTGAAGCCGTCGAGTGAAACCGTGACCACGTAGTTGGTGGCCGGGTCGATAGCGACGAGCCTCGCTTCACCGGTCGCATTTGAAATCGCGGTTCTGCGGGTCAGCGACTGGTCGGACTCAGCCGAAACGGTCGCGCCCGGGAGAGCTCCGCCGTCCGTGTCGACCACGGTCACGGAAATGCTCCCGCGTTGCGCCTGGCCGAAAGCCGCCGGTGAGATCACCAGTAGGGCCAGCGCGGTTAGTATAAGAAATCTTCGCATTCTGCCTCCTTTGTAGGTCAGGTTTCGAGATGCCATCGCCTAGGACTGCAAGGTGCAGACCACAATCTGCGATTTCGAGCTTTCTATCACGGCCTCTGCACGGGGGCAAGAGACGGGATGGGGTTCACCGCTCATGAGATTCGGATCTCGTCGGTTCCGATGTGCCAGGCGGTGAGCGCACAAGCCGGCGCGATCAGACGCCAGGTAGGTTTTGGGGCCTGTGGAGAGCTCTAAATGCCTTCAACAAAGGCTTTTCTTACGGCACGCTGGGGTAAGCGAGCCCGTCCCATCGGTGGCCGATCACACCGGGAGAGGCCGGGTGGGTGCCCGCCCCCGGGGAACGATCCGGAGGATGCTCAACCTTCGAGAGCGCTTCGTGGCGACCGTTCGGAAGGGACGAAAGAACCATCTGCGCTCAGAGCGGACTCGAGCACGACGAGCTGAATCCAAACGGTTGGAAATCCTACAAACTGTTGAAGTCGCTCGAAGCGCTGTCTCGGCACTTTTCCCAAGCGCTCCTGCGTTCGCCGTCGGAAGGCCGGCTCGAGATCCGGCTCAGGGACAACTTCGACCGAGAGCCTGGAGTCGATCACCGGCCGGAGGGTTGGCCTTAGCTGCCATCGACCGGCAGTAGCTTGCCACCGCGTCGGCGGTACGCCCGAGTCCCTCGAGGACCAATCCCAAATAAAACAGCGCCTGCGCGTCCTCGGGATTCTCGGCCAGCGCAGCCCGGAAGTGGGCGAGCGCGTCTTGCGGCTGACCGGTCTGAGCCATGGCTCGGCCCCATTCGTTGTGCACCCAGGCCGGGATCCGGTCAGCCGCCGGGCCAGCCGTCGGGCCATCGGTCTGCCGAGTCCTGTCAAAAACGGTGAGGGCGCCGGCGAGGTCGCCGGTCTGTAGGAGCGCCTTGGCCAGAAGCCAGCCGGCTTCCGCGTTGTCAGGGTCGAGCGCCAAGGCTCTCTCGAGGTGCTCGAGCGCCGGAGCCGGGCTCTCCTGTTCCAGGAGCAGCATCGCCAAGTGGATGCGCGCAGCCACCAGACCTGGGTCGAGGACAACGGTGCGCTCGAGATGAACCCTCGAACGCTCGAGATCACCCAGATTGCCATAGGTGATCGCGAGCTGCAGGTGCGCGTCGGTGTTGGACGGCTGTAGCAAGACCACCTGCCGCAAGCCCAAGGCCGCCTGCTCGTAGTTGCCGTTCTCCAGAAAGCTCTTGGCGCGCTCCCAGATCTGGACCGCACTTACGCCTTCGGCAACGACTCTCCCCATCAGCGGATCGGAGTATAGGTTGTAGCTGGCAGCACTGCGGGCTCGAGTGGCGATTGCCCGCGCTTCTTCGCGGCGGCGTCCCTGGCGCATGTAGACCCGTCCGAGAGTCGCCAACGCCTGGCCATGGCGGGGTGCCTCTCGCAGAACCTCGTCTAGGAGTTTCTCCGAGAGATCGAGTTCGCCTTCGGCCAGGCGGACCTGGGCTAGCGCCACTCGTGCCGGTTGCAGAGCGGGCGCGAGCTCTAGGGCCCGTGTGAGCTCGACTGCCGCTTCCGAGCTACGGTCGAGAGCTATTAGCACGTTGCCGAGCCGCATGTGAGCAGGGGCGTAGTCGGGGAGGAGTGTCAGCGCACGGCGGAACGCCTCGACAGCCTCTCCGAGTTCCGTACCCTGGACGCTCAGGACGTCGCCGAGGTAGTAGGGCCAGCGCTCGTCCGTCGGATCGAGCTTCCGAGCCTGGCGATACGCGCGCGCCGCCTCGTTCCACAGGTCGTGAGCGTGGGCGACCATGCCGTAGCGTCCCCAAGTCTCGGCCGAAAGCGGACTGGCGAGAGCCGCTGAACGGGTTTCGAGCAGCCGCGCCTTCACCTGCGGCTCCATCTCATTCGTATCTGGCTCATTCGTATCTGGCTCCCTCATGCCTGGCTCGGGAATCCCGGCTTCGGGCTCTGGCTGGGCGGTCGTCGCCGGGTCCAAAACCAAATCGGGGGCGCCCTGCCCGCAGGCCATCGCCAGTGCGACCGCACCTGCGATCGACAAGCGGGCGAGAGCCCTGCCACCGATCACGGCGAGCCGTCTCCGCGCCGAAGAACCAGAGCCTGGTCCACGGACAGATCTCTCCAGGTTTCTTCGAGCCCGTCGGGCCACCGGATCCGAATCGACACGGCCGAATCGTCGGCGCCCAGACCGAAGTGGGCGCGGGGATCGCTGCTCGAGAGATAGCTCATGGCGCTCTGTATGGATCGCACCTGGCGACGTCGATCGCCGTTTCCGGAGATCAAGGTGACGCGGGCGCCAAGAGCACGCCGCTCGAGGCGAGGATCGACCGCGTCGACGAGCAACCAGTGACCGGCCGGTGGTGTGCCACGGTACAGACGAGCTCGGCTCTCGATGCTGCTGACGATCAGGTCGAGATCGCCGTCGCCGTCGAGGTCACCCGTCGCGAGGGCGCGGCTCACTTCGGTCCGGTCTACAAAAGAGCTGGCTTCGTTTTCCAAGAGCCGGAATTTACCGGCGTCGTTGGCGAAGACGAGATTCGGTTCGGCGTAGGAGTTCCAGGGCCCCGGGAGCTTGTCGGTGAGCGGGGGCCCGCGCAGCACGCGGCCGTTGGCGATCACGAGATCGAGGTCGCCATCGAGGTCCAGGTCTACGGGCACCGCGCCGAAGCCGGTATACGGCGTGCTCGCCGCCGCCAGACCGACCCGAGCGCTCTGGTCTTCGAAGCCCAGATCGCCGCCGAGGTTGCGGTAAAAGGTGTTGGTTTCGTCCCGAAGATGGGTGACGAAAAGATCCAGATCGGCATCGTTGTCGAAGTCGGCAGCTACGACCCCCATGCCGGCCTCGTCAAGGCCGGCAGCGTTGACGCTGGCTCCCATGATCAGAGCGTCGTCAATGAAGGTGCCGTCGCCTTGATTCATCCAAAGCTGATTGGGATCGCCGTCATTGGCGACGTAGATGTCCACCCAGCCGTCGTCGTTGACGTCCTCGCACACGACTCCCAGGCCGGCGCCCGTAATGTCGTCGATCCCGGCTTCGGAGGAGATGTCTTCGAAGGTGCCGTCGCCCTGATTCTTGAGTAGCACGTCGGTGCGGTCTTCGAAGCTGTCGGGTCCGCAGTACTCGCGCCGGCCGGCGCTGTCGGTACACTCGACCCCCGGATCAAAGACCACGTAGCGCACGACGTATAGATCGAGATAGCCATCGCGATCAACGTCGCAAAAAACGGCGGAGCTCGACCAGTCGTCCGGAGCGGTACCGGTCGCGGTGATGCCGGATCGCTGGGTCACGTCTTCGAACGTCCCGTCGCCACGTCCACGGTATAGCCGGTCGGGGCCGAAATTGGAGACGAAGACATCCTGGAAGCCGTCGTTGTTCATGTCCGCGATCGCGACGCCCGTGCCGTAGCCGGAATCCCCCAGGCCGGAAGCCTCGGTGGCGTCCACGTAGCGGCCGTCTCTGCCTTGGAGGAAGAGGCGGTTCACGATCGGGCTCGTGCCGCGGCCGAGATTGGGTGCGCCGGAAACGAAGTAGAGGTCCAAGGCGCCGTCGTTGTTGGCGTCGAAGACCGCGATCCCGCCGCCCATCATTTCCGGGAACACGAGGTCGCCGCTGCTGCCGGCCCGGTGGGTGAAGTGTACGTTCCAATCATCGGTCGCATCTTCGAGCCAGCTCTCGCTGTGCGGCGGGGTCCGGCGTTCGGAATCCGAGTCCGCGCCGGAACCAGAGGCTGAGTCATCGGCCGAGGCATCGACCAAAGCACCCGGAGACTCGCCGCTGCAAGCGGCAACCGCGAGCACCGACACCACTGAGATCGTGGCAAAGAATCGAGACGCCATGGGCGAAACTGTAGCAGCCCGTTTGCTGGTGACAGGAGCCTGGCCCGGGGCCTCAGGAGCCCAGGTGGCGGCGCGAACCCTCTTCTAGAAGCCGATTCTCGATGAGCTGCCGCCGATCCGGATTTTCGGTGAGCTGCAGCGCCCTCCGAAGGTTGGAACGCGCCTTGCGCGTCGCCCCAAGACGAAATTGCGTCTTGGCCAGCTGTTCGAAAAACACGGCCTCGTCTCGCTGCCGCGTGATCGCTCGTTTGAAGTGGTCGCGGGCTCGAGAGAACTCGCCGTCTCTATAGGCGCGCAGGCCCATGCGGAAGTGGTGGAAGGGATTGCGGTTCAAGAAGATCTCGCGGCGGGCCACCCACTCGGCCGCCTCGTCCCGGCGACCCTGCTCGAGGTAGAGAGTCGCCAGATTCGCGGCTGCCACCGCGTTGCCGGATTCGGCCTTCAGGACTGCGAGAAGAAGGGCCTCCGCTTCGTCGGCCTGTCCGGTCCGGCGCTTTGCGACGGCCATGTTTATCCGAGCCGGATGGAAGCTGGAATCGAGCTCGAGAGCTCTCTGGAAGTGGAGTAGAGCAGCGTTTGGGTCGTTCGAGGCGACCAAGTCGGCGCCGAGATTGTTGTGGAAATGAGCTCGTACCCGTTGTTCGGAGATCCGCCGGCTCGAGCGATAGCGGCGCTCGGTCCACGGGAGGAAATCGACCGGTATCACCACACCGTCAACCTCGACCTCCGCATACATGTGCCAGTGACTCAACCCGACCCCGCCTCGTTGACTCCAACCCGTGACCTCGTCGACCTCGACGAAGTAGGTCTCGAGCCCAAGGTGCCCGGCCAGGGCGGCAAAGAGCAGGGTGAACGAGAGGCAGTTGCCGTTACGCTCTTCGAAGGTGCCGGCGGCGGTGCGCGTGATGGTCGATCCGTAGGTCACTCCAAGACCATTGTCGGGATCGAAAATCGCGTCCTGAAGTCGGAGCAGACGCGCGCGCCGCGATTGCCGGGGCGCGATGTGCTGGTCGAGGAACTCTTTCATCTCCGGTGTCAAAGCCAGAGGATCGACCTCGGGGAGGCGCGCTCCGGCGTCGTCTGGACTCGACACCTTGACCGTGCCGGTTCGAGAAGCGCTCTGTACGGATGAGTCGTCCGTCGCCCCCACTACCGCCGCTCCCGGGAATGCCAGAAGCGCACAGCTGACAAGCGTCATCGGGGCCAGCGCTCTCGATGTGCCTCTGCGCAGCGTCTCCCACTGGGTTCCAGCGAGCATCCAAAAACATACTAGCAGCCAACACCTCCATTCGGCGGCTGCGAGGGGCGGCATCTCATCAAAGCTTGATATCGTCGAGCGCCATGCACGACACCTCGCAACAGCAGAAAGCCCGAGAACTGCACGCGCTTCACTTGGCACCCGAGCTGCTGGTCCTTCCCAACGCCAGCGACGTCGGCACATCGCGGCTTGTAGAGGAGGCCGGTTTCCCCGCAGTAGCATGCCTGTCGTCCGATTTGCCGAACTGACCTGGGAGGAAGCGAAAGCCCTAGAAGGTGAGTGCACGGTCGCGATTCTCCCGGTCGGAGCCGTCGAAGCCCACGGCCCGCACCTGCCGCTATCGACCGACGGGATCATCGCCGAGGCGATGGCGGAGAGCGCTGCCGAGCGATTGGTCGAGGCCGGAAAGACCGTCGCGATTCTCCCGACTCTGCCCTATACCTCGGCGCTCTTCGCGGCCGGCTTCCCGGGGACCTTGTCGGTTCGACCTGGAACCGTGACCGAGCTGATTTTCGACATCGGCGCGGCCTTGCAGGCGAGCGGCATCGGGAGCCTCGCGATCGCGAACGCGCACCTCGATCCAACTCACCTCAGATCGATCCACGAGGCCGTCGAGAGACTCGAGACCAGCGGCCTGCCGGTCGTGTTTCCAGACCTCACCCGCAAACCTTGGGCTCCGAGGCTGACGGAGGAATTCAGGTCCGGCGCCTGCCACGCGGGGCGGTTCGAGGGCTCGGTGGTGATGGCGAGGAGCCCGAACCTCGTGCGGGAAGATATTCGGAAAGGTCTGGCGGCGAATCCGGCGTCCCTGTCGGAGGCGATCCGCGAAGGCAAGCAGACCTTCGAAGCCGCGCAAGGACCGCGAGCCTACTTCGGGGACCCGGCCGCGGCCAGCGCAGCCGAGGGAATGGAGACGATTGCGGTGCTGGGCGAAATCTTGCGCGACGCAGTTCTCGAGTCCATGGGCCGAATCCACTGCTGAGACCACCTCGGAGGCCGTCTCCCAGGACAACTCCGCGCCCTCGTCTTGACGAGGGTTCGCCGCCCCTCTAACGTGGAACCATGATCCTCGAAGGAAAAGCAGCCGTCGTGACCGGCGGTGGACGAGGTATCGGCGCTTCGGTCGCGGAGCTTCTGGCGCGGGAAGGCGCCAGGGTGGTGGTCAGCGCCCGATCGACGGAGGAGATCGAGAGCGTGGCCGAGAATCTGGGCGGAGCCGAGAACCAGGTTTGGGCGATTCCCTGTGACGTGACCGATCCAGAGCAAGTGGCAGCGCTCTATCGAGCGGCCCTGGAGCGGCTCGGTCAGGTCGATATTCTGGTCAACAACGCCGGTATCGCCGACTCCGCGCCGCTCAAGTCGATCACGCTGGAGAGCTGGAATCGGATCATGGCGGTCAATGCCACCGGCACCTTCTTGTGCACGCAGACCTTCCTGCCGGCGATGGTCGAACGCGGCTGGGGAAGAGTGGTGAACATAGCCTCGATCGCAGGCAAGATCGGCGGTCGCTACATGGCGGCCTACGTGGCATCGAAGCACGCAGCACTCGGTTTCACCCGGGCCGTCGCGGCCGAGGTCGCCACCACCGGGGTGACCGTCAACGCCGTGTGCCCGGGCTTTGTGGACACGCCGATGACCGATCAGTCGGTGGCGCGAATCGTGGAAAAGACCGGCGCCGAAGCGGCCAACGTCAAGGAAGGCCTCGAGAGAATGAGCCCTCAGAATCGACTGATGGGACCCGAGGAGGTCGCGTTCCAGGTCTTGAACCTCTGCGACCCGCGCGCGCGTGGGGTCAACGGTCAGGGGCTGGTTCTCGACGGTGGAGCGGTGCAGTCGTGAGCGAAGCCAGGCCGCCACGGCACCCAATGCAAGCGGTCGAGCCCGCCGGTTGGGCTCCCGGACGCGGATACTCGAATGGAATGCTCGCACCGCCCGGCGCCAGGATCTTGTT
>JADFQD010000126.1 GCA_022561975.1 Acidobacteriota bacterium | reverse complement strand
CCGATGTGCTGCTATAGGCTGCCGCCGGCAGCTTGCGCCACCCCGGTGGGGTAGTGCACGAAAAACCCGTCGGCCCAGACGATGTCCTGGTTGTAGTCGGTAGCGACAAACCCCTGGATCGGGTAGGGGTTGGTTTCCGGACCGACGGCGTTACCTCGGCCTAGACTCCGGATACCGATCGAGAGGACATCCGCACCGCTATTCCACGCGTACTCGAGCGGATGTCCCCAGCCGTCTCGATCGGGGATGTCGGATGAGTAGCGAATCCCGACGGCGGGGAACAGGGTGGTTCGCAAGTCTTCGGCGGAAATCGGATCCAGAGCCTCGAAATCAAATACAGCTGCGCCTGCCGACGCTGCCGAGGCCTGGTCGGTCAGCCAGGAGAACCAGGCGATGCCGACATTTCGGATGTTGCCGACAGTGCGCTTCTGCTTGGCCTTTTGCAGCGCGTCCAGGAGATTCGGAATCAAGATCGCCGCGATGATGCCTATGATCGCCACGACGATCAGAAGCTCGATCAAAGTAAAGCCGCCGCGCCCCCGGGCAGGGTTTCGTAGGAAAGAGCTCATAGGGAGCAAGTTAGCGCAGATAGCGTGCCAACCGCAACAGGCAGGCGAAGAAGAAGGTGCCAGTGGCTTTCTGAGCTGAGAGTTGACAGGAAATGCCAATCAGGAAGCAGCAGCTGACACAGAGTCGGACCGCTTGGGCCGAGGCCTGGGAGCGGTGACCAGGCCGCTGGAGGTCAGGATGCGGGACAACGCCGCCAGGCACCGCTCCAAGATCTTGTAGATACTCGAAGATCGATATCCGAGGCGCTTCGCGGTTTCGATCGGCTGGTAGCCCAGGCCGTAGCGCAGCTCGAGCACCGAACGGCACCGTGACGGTAGCCGGCCCAAGACTTGGGTCAGGTCGTGAAAAAACTCGATTGCGTGCTCCTCGGACGGCGTCGGCTCCGCCAGCGTTTCCAGGATTGCAGTATCGACCGCTCTGTAGAGGCGCCTGCGCCGACGCCGCCAGTACATCAGGCAATGATGTCGCAGCGTTCCTGCCAACCAGGCTTGCGGATGTTCGACCTCGTCTTGTTTGTCAATGAGCGCCACCAAAGACTGCTGCATGAGGTCTTCGGCATCTTGCGTCGGAATGCTGTATCGACGGCAAATGCGAACGGCCATGGGCTTCGAAGAACGCATCAATTCAGCAAACGCCTCATCGGGATGAGCGGATCGACACCTTGTCGTCAGTGGTTCCATGAGCTGACTACCGCAGTGTACCCCCGAAGCGACTATCTTGCCGTTTGCCGAGGGACCCGGGTCGGTGCCCGGCTCGGGTGCCAGCCCTGATATCCTGGCCGCGTCGAAGGGTACGCTTCGGCGATTCCAGCGGGAGAGAGATTCTGTATGTGGTGTCGAGAAACTAGGAGGATCTTGTTCGGCGGGATGGCTTTTTGCGGTTTCATGATCTCCATGGCCGCGGCCTCGGTCGGCGCTCAAGAAACCATTCCGATAGAAGTCCAGGACGTAGATTTACGGACCAACGAGACCATGGGCACGGTCGTACTTCGTACCGAGCAGTCGGTAGAGTGGTCGGCTGAAGCGGGAAGCCGAACGCTCGTACTGTTGGTCCAGCGCTCGGTTCCGGGCCCGAAGGCGCTCGATCGATCCTCTCGCACCGGTCTCGTCTCGCTGGTCGAGGTTGGATTCGCGGTGCCGAGTGGCGTTCCTACGACTCGAATCACGATCCACTCTCGAAAGGCTTTTGAGTATGAAGTGGAGAGTTCGGGGACTGGGCTCACAATTCGCCTTCGGACGACCGAAACCCAGACAGTCTCGCCCGAGGCGCGGAGCGTCACGTCGGCCAAGCCCCAAACAGAGACCCCGGCAACCGATGCCGAGGAACTCGAAAAGGTTCTCAGAGAGAATGATCTTCTTCGCCAACGGATGGTCGAGCTTCATTTCGATCGACTGCAACTGCGCAAGTCTGTGGATGGTGCTCGCGCCGAACTCGCCGATCAGGCGGAAACAATAGCCATCGAGAGCGCGAGGACTTCGGAACTCGAACTCGAGAATGGGCGACTCAACGCCCGAACCCAAGAGCTGTCCGAGCGTCTCGAGGCTGCGGAAAAACAGGCCCATGCCGAAGAGTTGATGGCCGAGAACCGTCTTCTTTCCGACGAGTTGTCGGCTCAACAAGCTCGCCTCGTGGAGAGCCAGCAGGGAGCCGTGCGGCTTCGAGCGAAACTGGATCGGCTCGAAAGAGAGCTTTCCATGGCGCGAGCCGGTGTTGATTCGAAGGCTGGCGATTCGCGGGCTGCCAAAGAGAGGCTCGCCGAGAGCGCCGCCCGCGAACAAGCGCTGGCCGAGAGTCTTGCGAATACGACTGTTCTGCGCGCGTGGCTCTCCAAGGCACCCGAGATTTTGCAGGCGACCGATTTTGTAGTTAGCCCGGGCGACTCGTGCCTTCCGCTCAGGCCGGAGCCCAGTTCCAAGAGCGCCGTGCTCGAGTGCCTACCGGTGGGCTCGGCGCTGGAGACTCTGAGTTTTAGACCCGAATGGCTTCGAGTGCGTACCGAGGGCAATCGAGAGGGTTGGATCCGCGCTGCGCGTGTGGCGCCGTCCCGGCCGGCTCCGCCGGCTGCGCCGGCTGCCGACGCTACGGCGCAGGCCGCGTTGGTCGAAGCTCGCACTGAGGCGGCCGGCGCGAAGAGCCGGCTAGCCGAGTTGGAGCGCAAGCTCGAGGCCGCTCGGATCGATTACCGTAAGGCGCGCGCTGAATCAGAGGTAGAGCAGCGCAGGATGCTGGCTTTGCGCGTTGAGCTCGATTTGGGCCAGGCGGCGGTCTCGGCGAGAGCCGACCCTTGTCTCACCGTGCGCGCAGCTCCCGGTGTTGATCAGCGCCGCTTGGACTGTCTACGACCGGGCACTGCGGTGTCGATTGATGACGCTACCGCCGGCTGGCTCTCTGTCAGGACAGCCGCCGGTGTCTCCGGGTGGGTGGCCTCGAGTTTCGTCCAATCGAGCCAGGCGTTCGAGGCCTCCGAGCGTACCGCCGCACTGGAGCGATCACGGCAGATGCTCGAGGTCCAAGTCGGCGATCTGAGTAGCCGATTGCAGGAGGCGACAGCCGAGGGCGAGCGCAAAGGAGCGCGACTCGAGGATCTCGAGCAACAGCAAGCCCCGGTTCGAGAGCGATCCGAAGCGCTGGCTGCACAGGTCGCTGATTTGAGCGCCGAGCTGGCCGACGAACGCAACCGGCTGCAGCAAACCGGCGCAAAGCGGCAGCAGGCGGAGGAGGCCTTGGCCGCTTTGAGGTCGCAGCAAAAACTCCAAAGAACCGAGGCTCTAAGCGCCCTCGAGGTCGCGCAGGTGGTGGTGAAGGAGGATGTCGATCCGTGTCTGAGTCTCCGCCAAGAGCCCGCTGTCGGCAGCCGAGCGCTCGACTGTTTGCCTCCGGGAACGCAGCTTGCAGCGGTAGCCCTGGCCGGCGGCTGGCTCCGGGTCCGCCTCGAGGACGGCCGCGAGGGTTGGTCTTCGAGAGAGTTCCTCGAGTCCGCCGAGCAGAGAGAGCTGCGCAGTTTGGAGGCCCGAGTTGCGGATCGCGACGAAAAGATCGTGAGCCTCGAAAACCGGCTCGCCGCGGCCAAGAAAGGCGAGACGGAGCGCTAGCGGTTGAGTCGAGAACTCGCGACGGCGCGAGAAGAGATCGGACGGCTGGACAGGGTTGCCGAGCGGTCGGGTGAGGTGCCGCTGTTGGAGTCCGCACTCGAGCAGGTTCGTGGGGCGCTCGGGGCGAGTGAGGCGAGGACTCAGGCTCTCGAGGGCCAGGTTGCGGAACTCGAGGCTGCGCGGTCGGGTCTCGCGAGCGCCGCGGAGGCCGAAAGTGATGAGCTCGGGCGGAAGCTGGCCGCTGTGGAAGCGGACTTGGCTGCGACCCGCGAGTCGGTGGCGGCGAGTGAGGCGACAAATACCGGACTCGCCGCTCAGGTTGCGGAACTCGAGGCTGCGCGGTCGGGTCTCGCGAGCGCCGAAGTCGAGAGCGACGATTTGGAGCAGAAGGTGGCAGGTCTGCAAACCGACCTGATGGCCGTCCGGAGTTCCCTGTTGGAGGCCGAGGCGCGTAACCGCAAATTGGAAACCGATGTCTTGGCATTCGCCGAGACACGCGAGAGCTTGGCCGCCGTGCAGGGTTACAACGACGAACTCTCACAACGACTCGCTGTCCTCGAGGCCTCTGCGGCATCGCCCGCGAAGCCCGTAGAGATCGTTGCTGCCGACGAGCCGGTGAAGCTGGCGCAAGTGCGGCAGCCTTCGCCGTCCGGGAACGAGGCCAGGAACGAGGCGCCGGCCGCATCGGTCGAACCCTTGGCCCCACTGCCGTCGGCTTTCCCGCCGTCGATGACGGAAGAGACGCCAGGTATCGCACCTGCCGGCGCACCCGTCGTCGCACCTGTCAGGGCACTCACCGAGCCCTCGGCAGCCATCGTGGTGGAGGATCTCCCGATTACGGTTCCCGCGGACATCGAGGCGTTTGCGCAGGCCTGGGCGCGGGCCTGGTCCGACCAGCGGGTCGATGACTATCTCAGCTTCTATGGGGCGGCTTTCGCGCCCCGAGAGGGTACCAGCCGCGACGACTGGGCGAGTACGAGGCGGGACCGTTTGACCCGGCCGCAGTTCGTCGTGGTCGAGCTGTCGAACTTCCGCACCCAGATCCACGGTCCGGATCAGGCGACAGTCTCTTTCGATCAGGAGTATCGCTCGGACACTTTTCAGGATCGGGTCGTCAAGACTCTCGAACTCGTTCGCGAGGGTGACCTCTGGAAGATCCGAGAGGAGATCTCGGACTAGCAGCCCGCTAGCTTGCGAGGGACTTGGCCTGGTACAGAATGCCGTCCTCGAATCCCAAGCGCCGGTAGTATTCGCGCGTTCCGATCGAAGAGATGACCGCGAGGCTCTTGTAGCCCGCTTCGGCGGCACGGCGCTCCGACTCGGCGACCAGCCGCCTCCCGAGTCCGAGGTGTTGCGAGCGCCCCTCACGGCGTCGGCCCAGGCTGACGAGTCGCCCGTAGACATGCACTTCGCGAATCATCGCGGCGTGCCGGATCTCGGCAATGGGCACCTCGTCCACAGGTAGGCTCAGTCTTAGGAAGGCCGCGATGCGCCCCTCACGGGTAACGAACTGCAAGAACTGCTCGCGGCCGATCGCG
Organism: Acidobacteriota bacterium; assembly: GCA_022561975.1. Taxonomy (GTDB): domain Bacteria; phylum Acidobacteriota; class Thermoanaerobaculia; order Multivoradales; family JAHEKO01; genus CALZIK01. The sequence continues at coordinate 5,775 of JADFQD010000126.1, read as the reverse complement.
GTGCCGTATTCCAGAGTCTCGAGGCGTAGCTCCGAGTTATCGACTTTCTCGTCCCTGATTTCGCGCGCGCGGATGTCGCCGCTCGATTCTCCAAGGCTTTCGAGCTCCCGTTCGGCGAGTTCACGGAAGTTGGTCAGGCGATTGCCTTTGACGATGTCGGTGCCGGGGATGTCTCGTATCACTCGGGTCAGGCGGCAGTAGCCTGGCGTTTGGCGCATGCATGTGGTCAAGACGTGGAGCAGTTCGTTGTATTCGTAGGGTCGCCACTCGCCACGTTCGTAGTAGGCCATCAACTCCGCGCTTTCGATCAGGCTGCACGGGTAGATCTTGAGTTCGTCGGGCCGAAAGTCGGGATCGGCGAAGATGCGCTCATAGTCGGCGATGTCCTTCTCCGGGTCCGAGCCGTAGAGATTCGGCATCCAGTGCGCGTGAATCTTGAAGCCGGCCTGACGGAGGATGACCATCGCGCGGCGGGTGGCGGCGACGTCGTGACCACGATGGTTTAGCTGGAGAACTTCGTCCGACAGGCTCTGATAGCCGATCTGGACCTTGGTTGCGCCGAGCCTGCGAATGCGTACCGCCTCGTCGAGGGTCAGATGGTCGGGTCGTGTCTCGACCACGAGACCGACACAGCGAGCCTCGGTGGTTTCATTGAGCCGTTGGACGCATTCCAGTTCGGCCCAGCCGGCGCTCTCGTCGAGGTCGGCCGGCTGGGTGTCGGCGAAATCGTTGACCACCTGGTTGTAATTGCGCGCGATGGACCTGCCGTTCACGCGTTCGTGCAAATCGCGAAAGTCGATGTCCGGCGTCACCTTTGGCAGAATCGAAGGCGCCGTGCTCGAGAACTCGTTCATGGCGTCGAAGCAACGCTTGATGAACCAAATCTGGTAGCCCTCGGGATAGTGCGACCAAGTGCCGCCCAAGATGATGAGTTCGATCTTGTCCACCGGGTGACCGTTGTTGTAATACGCCTGCAGCCGGGACAGCGTTTGAAGGTAGGGGTCGAACTGATGCTGGGCGGCACGCTGAGCGCCGGGCTCGTCGGAGAGATAGCTCTTGGGCATGCGAACGTCGCTCGGGCAGAAGATGCAGCGACCGGGGCAGGGAAAGGGCTTGGTCAGAACCGTGACCGGTGCGACGCCGCTGATCGTGCGCACGGGCTTCATGCGCAGCCGATCCATGAAGGCGTCGGGACCGAGCCTGGGGTCGAAGCGATCGCGGTAGAAGCGGAAGCCCCGAACCAGATCGCTCTTGGAGAATAACCCGCAGCCGTTCTTCGGGTAACGCCTCAGAACACGCTGCAACTCGGGCGCACCGAAGTCCTCGAGCGCCGCGAGTTCGCCGAGAATGGCGGTAAGCTCGCGCTCGAAGTTCTCAGGCTGGAAAGATCGGAAGTCGGGCATCGTTGATGAAGGCGTCTACTGTAGCGGCTCTCGAACGAATCAATCGGGCTTTCTACAGTCGGCGAGCTTCCGAGTTCAGCGACACTCGCAAGCAGCCGTGGCCCGGCTGGCGAAGGGTCCTCAAGCTCGCTCGAGACCACCTCGACGGTTCCAGGATATCGGTTTTAGACCTCGGTTGCGGCAATGGACGCATTTTTAACGAACTCGGACCGGTCCTGGGCAGTCCGAAAGTCGAGATTTCATATCTTGGTATCGACGCGTCTTGGCCGCTTCTTACCCTTGCTGCGAGAACGGTGGCGGCCGGCGGTTGGTCTACCTCGAGACTGGTCGTAGCGGATTTGGTGCACCGGCCTCTGGCCGAACTCGAAGCGGCGACGCGCTTTGACTTGATCGTCAACTTCGGCCTGATGCATCACGTGCCTTCGCGCAAGGCACGCCGTCGACTTCTGGTGGCCTGTGCCGGCCGCCTTCGGCAGGGCGGTGTTCTGGCCGTCTCGTTCTGGCAATTCGGCGACCGAGAGCGCTTCAGACGGCGGTTCTTGCCCTGGCGAGTCGCCGCGGAGGGCCCGCCGGCTGCGCCGGCTGCGATAGATGAGCGAGACCTGGAGGCCGGTGATCATCTGCTGGCCTGGGGTGACGCAGGAGCGGTCCGCTACTGCCATTTCGCTGACGAGCGGGAGGCCGGGGCCTTGGTGGCGGAGCTCGGCCTGGAGCCGCTCTCGAGCTTCCTAGAGGACGGTGGCTCGGGAGACCTCAACCTCTACAAGGTGCTAAGAAAAGGGGGACACAATACCTAATTGTTTCTCCTGGACCTCTAGTTCTTAGTTCTAGTTCTAGGCGCCTTGGGTAAGAGCCAAGAACTCTTCCGCCAGCCGCGGCCCGCTGGCTTCGTCTTCGTGCTTGAAGAAGACGAAGCACTCGGTCCAATCCTGCTGGGCGATGGCCTTCCACCAGTGCTCCAGGGCCTTCTTGCCGTAGTCGGGCCGACGCAGGCGGAGGTAGCCCCAGTCCGCCGTCGAGATCGACTCCGGCCGCACGTCCTCGCTTTCGGCCCAGCAGAGCGCGCGATTGTGTGACCTCAGAAGGTCGAAGACCTCGTCGTCGAACCAGCTTTCGTGGCGAAATTCGAACGCTGCGCGGACCTCGGACGGCAGGATTTTCAAGAACTCATCGAGACGCTGGAGGTCTCTCTTGAAGTTCGGCGGAAGCTGAAACAGCAGGGCTCCCAAACGCTCCCCGAGCGCGCTTGCCGTATCGAGGAAGTACGTGGTCTCTTCGTCGGTGTTCTTGAGGCGCTTGAAATGGGTGATTTGCCGTGAGGCCTTCAAGATGAAACGAAAGTCCTGCGGCACTTTCTCTTGCCAGCCCTCTAAAACACTGGGCTTGGGCATTCGGTAGAAGGTGTTGTTGATCTCGACCGCCGGCAGCCTCGAGCCGTAGTACTCGAGCATGTCGGTGTTCTTGATCTTTTCGGGATAGAAGCTGCCCTTCCACTCTTTGTAGCTGAAACCGCTGGTACCGGCTCGCACACGCATGCGGTTCAAGGATACTCGAGCGCGGGCCGCTCGGCGTTCACTCTGCGGAGCGCTCGGCCGCGGCGACGATCGAAATGCCCCCGCGAATGTTCTGCCGGACCTCGACTCGCACCCACGCCGGCTCGATGGCGAAGACGATGTCGTCGGCCATGCGGGCAGCGAGAGCTTCGCAGAATGCGCCCTCGTCGCGATACGCCCACAGGTAGTACTTGAGTGCCTTGGACTCGAGGCAGCGCTCGCGCGGTTTGTATTCGATGCTGACCTCTCCGAAGTCCGGTTGACCGGAGCGCGGGCAGAGCGCGGTGAATTCGACGGCGGTCATCGAGACTAACTGCACGTCGGGCGCAGGGAAGGACTCCCGCTTCAGGAGTTCACGGGCCTCACCCAGGTCGGTCGGTCGGGGCAGCGGCCCCTGTTTTGGAAGCTCTTTGGGTTCAGTCATCGCGTTAGGAGATCGTGAAGCGCTCGACCAGGTGAGTCTTGACCGGGTGGGAGTCGGTCTCGGCGGCGGTCCGGTCGCCAATCTTGAAGGTTATGGTGGCGCCGGTGTCGCCGGGCACCCCTTCAATTACCAATACCGCTTGTCCGTTGGTTATCGTCGCGGTGACATCGTCTTTGCCTTCCATCATGGCGGTGATGACCGTCCCGTCCGGTGCGGCCTCGCCATCAATCCACGCATCTATCAAGGAAAGGTGCGGCGGAACCTGTTGTGCTGTCACTACCGATGGGAGAGTGAGCGCCACAGCCATCACGGCCAGTATTACGAATAACTTGGCACTGGTCATGAGACCCTCCATGCAATTATGAGATTTTCAGAGCTACAGTGGGCATTTTACGCCGGGTATCGGCGCAATATTCCCATTCTGGTACGAGGACCAGAGCCTCTTGGATTTATAAAAGTCCGCAGATTAATCGCTGGCACCATGGTAAGAAGGCCCAATAAAGCCCGGGGTTTCGTGGGCCCCTCGCGGCCCCAGCAAATGAAATGGTATGAAAAGGGCGTCCTGTAGAGTTCCCAGGACGCCCCTTAACCTCACCCGTAATTGGAGCTTGGCTGGCCTATGCCCTCCGGCCCATGAGGAAGGCTCCACCAGCTCCCACGATGGCTACGATAGCCAGAATCAAGGCAACAACGCCCAGGACACTGGAGCCATCGTCGCCTTGCGCACCGGCAGGTCCGGTAGCCCCAGCGGGGCCAGTGGCACCAGGACCGCCATCGGAGCCGGGAGAACCCTTAAGGCCAACGGAACCCGCAACTCCGGTACCGCCTTCAGATCCAGCCGAACCTGGGCCCCCTTGGTCACCCTTGTCTCCTTTTGCCCCGGCAGAGCCTTGTGAACCGGTTTCTCCGGCGGGTCCAGGACCGGAACCTGCCGGATCGACGTTTGTGCCACCGACCAACAGGGTCCCTTGTGGCGCCAGCAGGTACCAAGGCCCGTATTGCCCATAGGTATCGCCGGGCTTTAGGTCTTTAAAGAAGTAGTAGAGAGGCCAACCGTTGTAGGTGACTTGTACATTCCCATCGTCCCATTCCAACGTGCCTAACAGGTCGGCGTTTGCCCCGCTTCCAAACTGGGGCTGCTCCAATGCTATCGGCTCCCCGGCCGTCCATAGTGGGGGCCATTCCCCCATGCACCCTTCGCTGGTGCACTTGGCGACTGGGGCTGTGTCGTCGGTGCCTTGGGTATCGAAAGTGGCCAGGTACAGGGAAATTCCTCTATCATCGACAAGGTACTGGCTTAAGCCAGCCCATGTTGTCGCCACGGTAGCCGGGATACCCGTGGGAATGTTGCCGCAAGCGGTGTAGTTACCGGGGTTGCCTGCCTCATGGGAGTTGATGGCGTGATCCCCATCCAAAAGGCTATCCAGTGAGGCATCGACCATGGTGGTGGAGTCACCGCTGCCATCAACGAAGCTGGTGAGGGCGAGTTCCACGGCTCCCAGATCGTCGCCGCACTGGCCAAGGTGGATGTGGACCAATTCGGTTTCCAATGCTCCCGCCGAAAGGGACAGAACCACCTGGGTATTGTCACCAAATTCGGTGAGAGTGGCAGTACCCGACTGGCCGGAGTCGTTCAGTTCACTCAGAGTAATCGTTACCACCCGGCCGGCCTCGACAGGTACGCTGGAGGCGCTTAGGGCCAAGCTGGCATCGGAATGACCGCCCTGCTCCCAGGTATCGGTCTCGGCCGCATCAAAGTCGCCGATCTTGAAGGTTATTGTGTCGCCGGTGTCGCCGGCCTCTCCCTCGATGACGATTACGGCCTGGCCGTTGGTCACGGTGGCGGTGACGTCATCCTTGCCTTCCATCATAGCGGTGATGACCGTCCCGTCCGGAGCGGGCTCGCCGTCGATGGTAGCGTTTATTAGGGATATGTGGGGCGGCACTTGCTGGGCTAACGCCACCGACGGGAGAGTGAGCGCCAAGGCCATTAAAGCCAGTATTACGAATAGCTTGGCACCGGTCATGAGACCCTCCATATTTGAGATTGTTTCACGGGATGTGGCTCCAGAGGATATTCGAACACAAGGACGAGATCCAAACAAGGCTTATGTGCCGGCTCCTGATGAGGACAATCAATAAAATAAGTGAGTAAAAAAGAAATAAGTTTAAAGAGGCAGTAAATTGCCTCTTTTTTCTTTGATAAAAGTCTTACAAAAAAGTGTCACGATACAATCAACGAGGAGTATCTGCAACCAAAGAAGATGTTCACAAGGCAGTGAAGGATCTTGACAAAGGTCTTTATCCTAATGCCTTTTGCAAAATAGACAAAGACTTGTTCGCTGATTACGACGATCACTGCTCCGTGATGCATGAAGATGGTGCAGGGACTAAA
>JADFQD010000011.1:39617-43138 GCA_022561975.1 Acidobacteriota bacterium | reverse complement strand
AGGCCATCAGGGCACACCTCGCCGAGCAAACTATCGAAAGCATGAGCCTGGCACGCGGTTCACTGGACGACCTCGGTCCGGGCTCGGTCGCGGTGATCGTCGGCCGCTACGTGGCGACGCCGCCAAATTGTCCGGATTGGCGGAAACCCGCCAACCAGAACTTCCAAAACTCTCCCTCCAGCAACTTTGGCTGCGCGAATGCCGTCAACCTCGCCCTGATGGTGGACCTAGCCGACGTGCGACTGGCGGCCCGGCAGGAGGCCGAGTAGGTTGCCGAGCCTTCGATCCGACCGGTGTCCCGCGCATCGGCCCACGCCGATTCGCACAGACGGCCACCATGCGACAGGAGCTGATGCGTTGACTCATGATCATGGTGTCGAAAGCGGAACAACGAAGTCATGACAAGCGTATCTGAGGCAACCGAGCCGACTTTGGGCACCGAGTGGGCATCCGAGGATGGGGCATCCGCCCCGTTTGGCGACGCTGGAGCAGAGTCGGCAACGGCAACGGCCTGCCGCTGCGGGGCCGGTCCCCACCCTGAGCACTCGGACCGCTGCGCCGCTGGTCACGCCCTACCCGGCAACGGTCTCGCCGTGGTGGCAGGGCACCGAAGCGTCGCGTTCTGGACCGCTCACGAGGAAGCGCGGCAGGAGCAACAGCGAGTCATCGTCGAGGACGCGGGACACACGCTAGACGATGCACCACATGCGCTCCTGGTGGCGGCTGACGGGCTCGCTCAGAGCGTGCTGGTGCGCGACAGTGCCTTCGCGCGCATCGTCGAGGCTGGCGGGCCGTTGACCAGCTCGGGCCGCACCCGGCGAGCGTTCACCGTCTGGACCGCCGCCCTTGATCGCGTCGAGCGCCACCTGCGCTTGCTCGGGTTGAAGCGGGTGCCGAGGCCGGTGCCATCGCTCGTCGACTACATGGAGCAGCGCCAAGCCGATACCGGCGAGGTGAAGCGATGACCCGGCCCGCCATGACCATCCTCGACGCCCTGGGGGACTCGGCTCTCTTCGGCTCGCTGCCCGCTTTCCACGATCTCTCTACCTGGCGTCCCTGGCTCGTATGGCTTCGGGCCGTGTACGGGCTTCCGATGGACGCAGCGGACCTTGTGCTGTTCCGCAAGCACACCGGGCGACAGCAACCGAGGGTAGGCGGCTACCCCGAGGCGGTCTGCATCGTGGGTTGTCAGAGCGGAAAAAGTCTGATCGCGGCGCTGGTTGGCGTGTTCTCAGCGGCCCGAGCCGTGATGGCAGGTGAGCGCGGCGTCTACGTGCCGCTGATCGCGCAGGACCTCCGAGGCGCGCAGCGGGCGCTCTTTGCCTACGTGCAAGAGGCCGTGAGGGGCTCGGAGCTGCTGGCCCGAGAAGTGGTGCGGGAGACGAACACCGAGATCGAGCTGAGCGGCGTCACCATCGCTGTCTACCCCTGCCGACCGGCGGCGGTACGAGGCATCCGGGCGGCGTGCGCCATCGTGGACGAGCTGGCGTTCTTCACCGCCACCGACGGACGCCCGCAAGACACCGAGATGCTACGCGCCGTGCGAACCCGGCTCGCGACCACCGGCGGCAAGCTCCTCATCCTGTCGAGCCCGTACACGCAAGCTGGCGCTCTGTGGAATCTCCACCGTCGCCACTACGGTCGCGAGGAGTCCCCGACGCTCGTCTGGCAGGCCACGGCCCCCGAGATGAACTCGACGCTCAGCAGCGATTATTTGCAGCGCATGGAGCAGGAAGATCCCGAAGCCTACAGGAGCGAGGTACTCGGCGAGTTCCGCGCTGGCGTCTCGACGTTCCTGGACCCCGAGGCTCTGGCCGATGTTGTCGAGCCGGGTGTGCGGGAGCGGCAGGCGGTGGCAGGTGTGCGCTACTTCGGCTTCGTGGACGCGGCGAGCGGGAGTGGCAAGGACTCGTTCGCGGTTGGCATCGCCCACCGGGACGGCGAACGTGCGGTGCTCGACGTGATCCGCGCTTGGCGGCCGCCGTTCAACCCGTCGGGTGTGATCGCTGAGGCGTCAGAGCTGCTCGCGCGCTACCGGGTCTCGGAGGTGGAGGGTGATCGTTACGCGCCGGGCTTTGTGGCTGAGGGCTTCCGGAAGCACGACCGCGAGTACCGGCCCGCCGAGCGCACGACCTCCCAGGTCTACCTCGAACTGCTTCCGCTCGTGAACGCCGGGGCCGTCGTGATACTCGACGAGCCCCACCTGCTGCGAGAGTTGCGCGGCCTGGAGCGAAGGCGTGGGACTGTCGGCCGTGATCGAGTGGACCACCGACCCGGTGCTCACGATGACCGAGCCGTGGCGTGTGCCGGGGCGCTGGTGCTGGCGGCTACCCGTCGGCGTATGGTGAGCATGGTGTGGGGCCGACCGCAGCGGAGCGAGCCTCAGCCCGGTGAGCCCCGAGTCTGGATCGACGGCACGGCATCGCGCCTTGTCACCCAGCGGGATGTTGACGCCTTCGTGGCCGCTGGCAGTGACGAAGAGGCAGGGCTGCCGCCCGTAGAACTGTATACGAAGACATCCAAATGGCTGCTCCAGCAGTGGCAACTGCTCGGAGCGGAACACATATCGACCCTTAACAGGAGAATCACAAGATGACACAGAAGACTTTCGGAACAACCGGCAGTGGCAAGGTTCGCTGCGCCAAGTGTGGCGGCTGGAAAACACCACACACCTCGGCCCGGCCCAGGCGGACGGTCTCCCAAACCGCTACAGAGAGACCCGATCCGCCACCCTCACTCGCCGCCGCGATAATCGAGTCCCGACGAAGCGAGGGTGAGTCGGATCGCGATCGCCGTCAGAGATTGGCCGCCATCCTCCGCGCCAACCTCAGCGAACCGCAACCGATCCGGGCGGCCAGCGACTCGCCAGTAGAGTTCGCGCCCCCACCCCCGTCTATGCGCGACCGGATCGTGGAGATGAGAGCCAAGCAGCGGGCCGAGGGAGGTAGACGATGAACGCCACCGAAATACGCTCTGAGATCACGAAGACCGACTACCGCTTGTCCCAGCTCCGGGAGTGGCGGGGAAAGCTGCGCGAGATCCGCGCCCAAAACCTACTAAAACCGGAAGACGATCCCCGAGCCCAAGAAATACTCGCGAAGATCGAACATGGCTCGCGTCCCGAGGAGGGGGTCCTTCCCGAGCTGGCCGGTGGGAATCTATCGCTGCCTAGCACCGAGGCGGAGATCTTCCAGCTCGAAGAGCGTCGCCGATTGCTGGTAGACGAATTGCCCTCGCCGGAGGAAGTTGCCAAGGCCGAGCAGCGGGCAGCCGGGCTGGTGAAGCGAGCAAAGGCCGTGCGCACCAAGTTTGCGAAAGCGTGGACCGCGTACATGGCGGCGATGACTGGCGGCGAGGTGACGGCCCGTCGTGTAGTGGTGACTCGTAGCGATGCTCGGGCGACCCTCAACGAGCTGTCGCAATTGCGCGAGGAGTACGCCCTCGATGTCGAGGTACCGCGAGAGCCCAGCCCAAACCCTGCCGAGTCGAAGCTGGCCGGGATCACCGGCGTGCTGCTCAGA
>JADFQD010000011.1:0-39608 GCA_022561975.1 Acidobacteriota bacterium | reverse complement strand
AGAGGCGACGCGAGCCTCGCTGCCGAGGTAGCGGAGCCAGGCGGCAGGTCGAGCGAGAGGAAGCGGCGGCTTGATCTTTTGAAACGGCGGGGACGCCCAACGGGTGCCGGGGCGGTGCCCGAACCTCGTCAGCCGACCCCGCCCGAGCGGGCTCCAGCGTCCGGTCGTCTCCTTCGGCTGCGAGGACGCCCCATTGCAACGAGGTGACGTAATTGAGATCGGGAGTGACCGGCCGCCTGCTGAGATGATCCGCCCTCGAACCGGCTCTCACCCACAGCCATCTCGGTGGCCGAGGCCACCTGGGAACGGTTCTGCGAACGTGCGACCCGGCTCTGCGAGCGAGAGCCAGAGAGCCTAGCAGCGTTCTCCTTGAGATATTGTCAAATGTTGTGGATCGGGTTGTAGGTAATCGGGCAGCCTCCTCTCCTTCCTTCTCGTAGCGTTCCGTAAACAACGGAGATCGTGGCTCAGAGGACTCGATTTCGAGGGCTACGCTAACCGCCAGCGGCCCACAGTGAGCCCCACCCCGGCCAGGAGCATTACCCCCAGCAGCCAGCCCTGCACCTGGATCCTCCGATGCTGCTTCTGGAGTTCGTTGAGCAGCAGGGAGGGGAGGTAGTGGTAGCGGACCGTAGAGGGCTCGCCCTCGTCGTCGTAGACGACCAACTCGGGAAAAACATCGGCCACTTCCTCCGCGATCAAGCCGAAGCGAAGCGGTTTTGTCCCCGAGCCTTTAGACTTCTTGTACTTGAACGTAACCGGTCGCAGCTTGAGTAGGCCACGACTGGCTCTCTTCATGTCGCGGATGTCCTCCTTGAAACGTCGGGAGGAAGTCGAGGTGCCCAGCTGCCCACTGCTGTCGATAAGGACCGGACTGTCCGTATTCCCGTCGATGCCTATTCCGTGGATGCCGGCGATGTAGGTCTTGGCCTGTGAAAGACCGATCCGCATGACTGCGTTGTCGGCTGGCAAGCCGGGGTGACTGATGAAGATGTTGTCGTTTCCGTAGGTAACACTCATGCCGGCCTGATAACCGATTGCCACGGTTCGGTTCGGTTTGGACCCGCGCAGGGCATCGACTCCGATCGCCACGTTCTTATCGCCACCTATGTTGGTGTAGAGCGCGTCCACTCCGATCGCCACGTTCTTAAATCCAGCCGTGTTGTGGCGCAGGGCACGATAGCCAAGCGCGCTGTTGTTGCTCGCGGTGTTGGCTTTCAGCGCCAAGCTGCCAATCGCGACATTGAAGTCACCGGCAACGTTCTCCGTCAGGGCGTCGTAGCCAACCGCGGTGTTGTTGGAGCCCTTGTTTTTCTCTAGCGCGAAGGCCCCACTAGCTGTGTTGTAGCTGCCGAGAATGTTGAGTCGGAGCGTGTAGAAACCCGTAGCGGTGTTTTGGGAACCCGTGAGGTTGTTTCGGAGCGCAAAGGCCCCGTTGGCCGTGTTTCTGGAGCCCTCGGTGTTGAATCGGAGCGCATAGGTCCCGCCGGCCGTGTTTCTGGAGCCCTCGGTGTTGTTTCGGAGCGCCGAGTGTCCGACAGCGGTGTTGTACCTGCTCACAACCGGGGTCGAGCTCACCAAGGCGTTGAGACCGAGTGCAGTGCTGTAGAGGCCGTCGGTGTGGAGGAGCGGGTAGCCGTCCTTGAAGACGTACCCGCCCAGGTCGAAGTCGCCGGAGATGCTCAGGTCGTAGCTACCGGGCGGGGTGACGGTCGCGGGTGGAGGCCTGGCCCCCACCGATCCCGAGCGAAGCGCCCGGGGCTGTTGGCTCCTCTCCGCCTTTGGTTCGCGCCGCATGCGTTGCTCGTTCCGGGGTCTGTCCGTCCTGGACTCTGCCTCCGCCGATACCGCCGTGCCGGTTGCTGCCTCGCCAGTTTCAACGTAGCGACGCAGCACCGCCATCGCCTCTTCTACTTCTGTAACCAACGGCACTGCCGAGACCTCGAACAGACTTGCCTCCGACCACTCGCCGCCAGCCCCTACCGACCAGGCATAGCGCTGACCTGGCTCCAGACACTGCCCGAGCGCAGGTGTCCAGCCATGGGCTGAGCCCGGAAGGGTGACCGAGAGCACTGGCTTCGCGTCACCTTCGGGGCCCTCCTGGGGCAGCCGGTACACCACCAGATCGACCGAGGCTGCGCTCTCGACGGCCGTCCAGTGAAACGTCGGGCATCTACCGGCGACGACGGCCACTTCCGCCTGGGCTCCTGGTGAGACCGGCCGAGGACCTTCTGCCACCACAGCTGTGCTGAGCAGGGTGAAAAAGAGAACTACTGGACCCACTCTCCACTTCATGAGAACCTCCTTCCCCGAACGGGGCTAGGTGACCGTGTGGAGGGATTCTATCTGAATGTTCTGAGATTGCGGATCGAGTAGGTGACTAGGCAGTCGGCTAACACGACGCGGGCGGCGGTAGTGCGGTCAGCTCAATCGAAGGGATCGGTCTGGTAGGCGTCTGGTAGGCGAAACTACGCCTTTACCAGCACCTTTTGCGGGCGCTCCGGCTTTACGAGCGAGAGCCAGAGAGCCTGGCGGCTGTGGCTTGGAGCGGTATGGGGTGGGCAGGACGGCTAGCCCCCCGGCACCCCCCAAAGAGTCAAAGACCCAAAGCTCCAATCATTGTCCGCCACGAACCAGCCCACACGCTATCGACGCCGGGCTTGAAGCCGGGGGCAACGCTGCCGTCGACCATGGAGACGAGCCACGCGGCGATCCCAACCGGCCTGCTACGGGCAGGTCGCGAAGGCCGAGGTATCCGTGATCGCCGGTGGGGGGAGCTGGACCAGTGGGCCGAGTTTGGCTCGCCATCTCAGGCTGGTTCGTGGACCGATAGGACCGATCTCCTACTTATCGACGTATAGAGAATCGCCTAGCCATATACGTCCAAAAAGAGGGGTCGTGTCCAATCGGTCCACTCACTCCTTCCACAGTCTAGCCGGGGCGTCAAACGCGCCCACGCGTGGGTAGTGGGCTATTAGTGTGTGGTAGCCAGGGGCGGGACTTTAGTCGGGGAGATCGCCCACTCGTCTGTAGCGTAAGAATCTGCCGACCGGGTTGTCATACGGGCGCCCATCGGGCATTGTCCAATCGCCAAAATCGCCCGCCAGAAAGTGAAGCCGAATGACCACGGGGGGCGATTGCACCCTGTCGCCCACTACGACCTCCACGTCGTACACGCCGCGTTCTCTCACCGGTTGAGCCTCGAAGGCCGTCCAATCCTGTTCACCCATGGACTGCACCCTAACAGGCCCAAGGAAGGATCCAATGCTTACCCGGACTGCATTGGCTACCATCTTGGAACACGCACGGACTACGCGACGCTAGTCAAGCACCACTAATATCCCACTATCCAGCCATGGGTGGTGTCCTAATAGTGTGTGGCTAGCCCATCTCTTGGTAGATCTTGCGTGCCTCCCAGGCAAGTTCTTCGAGGTGGATACTTTCGCTGCTGACTTCGGCAGCCCTGCAAGCGTCCACCAGTAGATCGCGCATGGCCCCCTTCAGCCCACGCCTTTTCAAGTCGTAGTCCGTTTGCAGGCGGTCGAGAAGGTCCTGCCCTCTGCTCCGCCCATAGTCATTCAACTCCATCTTCCACCTCCAACCGCTATCATAGGCCGATTTCAAGGCGCGGCTAGGACTGATCGCCGAACGCCGGGACACCGCAGCCCGGCCCGCCGCGCTGCTCTTTGTATGCGGTAAGCACAAATGCGGGGTGCATCGAATGCCCTTCGGATTGCCGGACTGGGACCCCACAGAGATTCGCTCATATCGGAAGAAGGAGTATGCCCCTGAGGTTGGGGGCGTGCTAGCTTGGCTAGCAGAATGAAGAACGGAGGTTGGATCGATCTAGAGAACAACGATGCCGGCGTCCCATTGCGCCCTGGCGTCTATGCCGTGGTGATCAAACGGGGCGTGAAGATGACGCGCACAGATGAGTTATGGCTTCATCTGAGGCCCAACGGCTGGTTTCGGCTCAACGGCGAACCGTACGACGGCGATCGCTTCGAGAAAAAGCTCCGGTGCAAGCGGATAGGCGACCTATCCATCTAGCGCCCACACGCTAATAGGACACGACCCACGCGTGGGCGCTGCCCCCGGCCCGAGGACAGGTCAGCTAACCCCGAGCCGAAATCGACCGTCAGGGGGCGTCCGCACGCCGCGCGCCGACCCGCTCTGGCCTACTGCGGTGCCATCCAGATCACGTTGCCGTCTTCGTCGAAGAGTGCCACACCTGCCGGGTAGCGCGATTCTTTCCCGGTGTCCTTGTAGACCGTTTCCACCACGCCTATCTGGGCGCGGAGCTTGCCCTTCTCGTCGGCGTAGGCGAAGCCGTCTGCGCCCATCCTCGCTCGTGCCTTGCCTTTCTCGGCGTAGGTGAAACCGTCCGCGCCCATCCAGGCGCTGGGCGTGCCCGTCTCGACCTGGTAGGTGAAGCCGTCCGCGTCCATCCAGGCGCGGAGCGTGCCCTTCTCGTCAAAGTAGGTGAAACCGTCTGTGTCCATCCAGGCGCGGGTCTTGCCCTTCTCGTCAAAGTAAGAGATGCCGGTTGCATTCACTGCGACGCGGGTCGTGTCGCTCTCGTCCGAGTAGGTGATGCCGGCAGCGGTTATCACCACGCGGGAATTGCCCTTCTCGTCGCCGTAGCCGATGCCGTCAGCGTTCATCGCGGCGCGGAGCGTGCCATTCTCGTCAATCACGCGAAACCTTCGCGCATGGATCACCTCGGGGATCACGTCGGGCGTCGCGGCTCCGATCAGCGCCACGGCGAGCGCGACTCCGACCACGGCGAACCCGGCTCGCTTCATCCAGCGGTTCTCTCGCTCCAGGCGCTCTAGACGACTTTCAAGCTCGTTGACGTTCATGGGCGGCACCTCCCTTTGTTGTTCGAGCCAGTCTACTCGCCGGGGTCGGACCCCCACGCGCGCGAAACCCAGTTCATTCTGCCGAAGTCGCTTTCGTCAACGTGGAGCCTACCTTTGCCACCCCGATGTGCTCGGATGGGCTCCACTCTTCTCGAACGCTCTTCGACTAGCTACTAGGTCGTTCATCAGATCCAAAAGGCCCAGGTCATGGGCTAGGGCAGCGAAGACATTTAGTGACCGATGAATGAAAGAAGTGAGATTCCCCCCGTGCGGCGTTATCTGTGCCGTTTCGTTTACACCCGACAGGCAGTAGCCGTCGTCCCGATAAAGTTCCATGATCCCAGCGAACGCTCCGTGTACGTATCGCCCTGCGAGTTCTGCGAGGTTCTTCGAGACCGAGGTTATCGTGTGAGGGTCGCCAGTGACCTCTGCCAGGTATCTGGATTCCCCGGCAAGCACTTTAGCCCTCGAAACCCGACCAGGCTGCTTGCGTGACTGCCACATCTCCTCCTTGGTTGGCAGTTCTGTGAAGAAGTCCTCAATGAAATCCCATTGCCTGTCTCCAACTCGTCCGTCGTCCTCTCGCCTGAGAAAGATAATGTCGGTAAGGAACTCGTCTACTGTTCTCAGCAATACCTCCACCTCCACAACGAGGCCTTGACTGAGGAGCACGGCACAGGCGTTAAGTCCGCTTACCACTCGAACAGCCTTGAGGACGCGCACCACCTCGGGGCTTTGGTTCGGATAGCGAATTGAGCGCCGGCTTTCCTCAACGACAACGAGAGGTTGTCCGATCTTCGTCGTGAACCGGGCGACGGCCTCCTCCAAGGTGGAGACTGCTTCCCGGTAGGGCCCCGAAAGTACTTGGTGTGGCACGAGCGAGATTCTAACTTGATGAACCAGCCGCATAGGTTCTGGCGGGCTTTGGAGAAGACCCCTCGCGCGAGCGCGCCATCTAGAAGCGACCTAGTTCAGGTTCGACTTGAAAGACGATCTGAACATCGATGGAGCCAACAGACTGGAGCCTTGGACGCTTTCCCTTCCAACTGCGCCTTCAGCTCGGGTGATGAGCGATAGATCGATCGGCTTTTTTACCTTGCACGACCGTCCAGAAACTCGAGCGGCCTGATCTACGCCTTCGCTAGCACTCTCGTCGGCTTGGCTTCCTAGTAGGGTACGCTGAGCCGATCAGGGGAGTGCGACTGACGATGGCAACCTACAAGAACCTGCACAAGATCGGAGAAGGGGGTTTCGGTGAGGTCTGGCGTTGTAAGCGCGAGTCGGATGGGAAAGTCCTTGCGAATAAGAAGCTCCTACCGACTGCGACGAAGGAAGACGTACGCCGCTTTAGGCGGGAAGTACGTATCTTGTCGAGTCTAGACCACCCCAACATCGTTCGAGTCGTTGGGCTCGGTCTAACGAGGAAGCCTCCGTTCTACGTGATGCCCCTCTACAAGCGCTCTCTAGCTCAGGAACTCCCGTCGCTAGTTGGCGATGAGAGCAGGATCCGGCCGGTGTTCGAGAGCGTCCTCGACGGTATCGAGTATGCGCACTCCCAAGGTGTTATCCACCGCGACCTGGGCGCGAGGAACGTCCTGCTCAACAACGACACCGACGTTGTGATTTCGGACTTTGGTCTTGGAAGGGAGTTCGACGCGGATTCGACTCGCCAGACTCAGACAGGCTTTGGCTTGGGAACTCCTTTCTACATGGCCCCTGAGCAGATCGCGGATGCGAAGAATGCAGACGAGCGCTCCGATGTCTATAGCCTGGGCAGGCTCCTTTATGAGATGTACACGGGAGCGCTCTCACTCGCCCCGATGGACCTGGCTGACCTCCCGGGCGCGATCGCACTAGTAGTTAGAAAGTGCACGAAGCCCGATCCCGACAAGCGGTATCAGAGCGTCGCACAACTCAAGCAGGTCTGGAGGAGCATCTTCGACGCTGGCAACGAAGCCGCGCAGCTTGAGAAGCTCCAGGCGCTGCTTGTCGAACTCTCATCCTCCACGGTTGAGAGAAAGAAGGTCGAAGAGTTGGTGGAACAACTTACTCCTCGGCTGGATGACTCCGACCTGGCACACCAAGTCGTGGTCGCACTGTCCGTCGAGGCGCTGCAAGAATTGTGGGAGAACGACCGCGGCGCATTCGAAGCGATGATCGCTCCGTTCCTTCAGCTCGTGGCCGACCAGGGCTGGGGCTTCGACTACACGGACCGCTTAGGCTCAAGGTGTCGCGAGCTGTTCGAGATTGTCTCTGATTTCGAACTCCGGGCGAAGATTGTCAAGGCGGTCACTATCTTGGGCGTGGACCATAATCGTTGGCACGTCATGCGCATCGCACGCAGCCTTCTCCAGGCTCCCAAAGAGCCTGGAGAAGCTGCCCCCCTGGCCGAGGAACTCGCAGAAATCGGGGAGTCCCGCCTCGAAGCGATAGAAGCCTACCTGGATGTCGCGAGCCTCGACCCGCTCTTGAAGCCCTTGTTCGAAGCTCCGTCAGACTAACGAGGAAGAATGGCGGGCGAGTGTGCCAGTAGTGGGTACTGACCCCCTAGCCGACCCCAGGCGCGTGCTTGCGCTCGAATTCTCGTAACTTACTGAGAAGGGTGAGGCGACTCGACGACGGGGCGGCGAGGCGGGATCAAGCCGCTCGACGCGGCCCAACCGCCGGAAACCAACGGTCGATGGGAATTTGCAAGGCGTCAAGTCCCCTTGGGGACACCACCGCTTGCAAGAAGTTCGCGTACCCGCCGCAACCGCCAATCGCTGTCTACTGACCCCCAGACCGACCCCGAATCGCGCCACCCGACTGACTGTATCGACGTAAGTTGTTGATTCTAATGGAGCCGACGAGCGGACTCGAACCGCTGACCTGCTGATTACGAATCAGAAGACCATTGCGGCGAGTGTGCGAAGGGAAGTGGGGGAGAGCTACTCCCGAAGACCTCTGCGAGCGCTTCGACCGCTTCCCGCGGTTCGGTTGTCTTCGCCAGTAGCATTACCGTGTGCATCGAGAACCGCCCCGGTCCGGGCAGCATGCAGAACTTGGTACAAATCTGGTACACCGCCAACTAACTTCGAGCAGTTCCAGACAACACGTGCAGTGGTTTGCAGCAGAGGCTAAGTTGCTGTCTTTCCAGTGGGTTGAGGCGTAAGTCGCTGCAACCGCGGAACTTGCATATTTCGGCCCGGAGCGTCTTAAAATCTCCGGCCGGTTCGGCGCGACCGGCTCCAGCCACTCAGCGTAGCGAGGCGCGCTCGCCGTAGCCGGTCATCTCGAGGAAGCCGCGACCGGCGACAGAGCCGGAGCCGGAGCCGGAGCAGGAGCAGGAGATGGCGACCACACCTTCCCAGTAGACGAACGACAGTCGTAGTTCCTGGTCGGGTACCAGTGGCACAACCTCGAGGGATAGCTGCTCGGCAGGCAACTCCAGACGGAAGCCGGCGGGGTAGGTGATTCCGGTCTCAGGGCTGGTCCAGCTGTTTCGCCGAGTGAACTCGACGCCTTGGGTGGCCAAGGCTCGGCTGCCGCCGTCGGCTTCTATCAGGGTGCCGTCGACCCAGGCGCTGGTCCCGTCGCGGCGTCTGAGCCGGAAGAACATCAGCTCGCGACCGTCGTCGAGCTGTGCGCCCAGCCAGTCCCAGCCGACTTCGTCCGGGGCGAGCAGCGAAGTGCTCCACTCGCGGTCGAACCAGCTCGAGCCCTCGACGTCCAGCACCTCGCCGCCGAGGATCAGGTGTCCGCGGGTGGGCATGCGGGTGCGCGAGTAGTAGTAGGAAGCCGCACCGGAAGCCTCACCTTTCCGGCTCAGGCCTCGATCACCGTGCAGAACACGCGGCTTGCCGGGCTCGAGGGTCAGTTCGATCTGGATCGAGCCTTCTGCCGCCCGCAAGAGCCATTGCTCTCCTGATTCGGTCGCCTGGACCGACCAGTCGTCGAGCCATACCCTGAAGGGATCGGACCGAGCGCCCGACAGACCTGCGGCGCCGCGGCTGAAGCGCTCGAAGGAACGAAAGTCCGCTCCATCGACGTCGGTGAGGGCGAAATGAGCCATGTACAGCTGCCGGGTTCTCCAGCTCGATGGCTCCGATAGCTCCCCTGGCTCCGATAGCTCAGCTGGTGCCCCAGGAGTCCCAGGAGCCCCAGACTGATCTGGCTCACTTCGCTGGGACGGCGCGCCGGTCGTCGACGCCTCTCCTTTCGGCCGAGGCGTTGGCGGTGGGGCCAGGGCGCTGCGAAAGAAGGTCAGTTGATAGCCGAAGCGGCGGCCATCTTGGGCGCGCAAGTGCCCAATCCAATACCACCACTCGGTCTTGAATGCCGGATGCGGGCCGAGGTCCTGCGGAAAGATGAATGTTCGCGGTTCGATGGCTGTTGCGAAGCCTTCGAGGTCCGAGGAATCCGAGGCGCCGAGCGAGGCCGAGACCGAGAGCCGGCCGGCCGCAGCCGGTCCGGATGCATGCCGATCCGGCGGCGAGCACGCGAGCGCGAGCGCGAGGAGCGGCGCGAGGAGCGTTGAGAGCCGTGAGGTCATTCGGCTCGGAGGGCCTCTGCAGGCGACGTTCTCGACATCCGGTAGGCGGGGTAAACACCTGCCAGCAGCGCGGCTCCGATCGAGAGGGCAACTGCGGCCACAAGCGGTGCCGGCGATACCGTCATCTCGAGCGACCATCCGAAGGAACGCCGATTGATCACGTGGATCATGATCGCCGCCATGGTCAGTCCGACCGGAATCGCGAGAGTACCGGCAACCAAGCCGATGAGCCCGGTTTGGCTCGTGACCAGCGCCCAGACTTCGATGGGCGTCATTCCGAGTGCCCTGAGCACTCCCACTTCGCGCTCGCGCTCGAGTTGGAGCGCGGTCAAGGCAGCCAGGATGCCGACGAAGGCGACGAGCACCGCCAGCATTCGCAAGACACCGGTGACGGCGAACGTGCGATCGAATACCCGCAGGGATTGGTCGCGCAGCAGCTTGTTCGAGCGAATCACCAACTCCCGGTCCTCACCGAGCGCGGTTCTCGCCGCCCGCGTAACCGCTTTCACGGAGTCGAAATCCGAATCCTCCAGATACAGCCCGGCGGCGGTCACGCCAAAGTCGCCCCAAAGCTCGCGGTAGACCGGTTGCGTGAGCATTACCGTGCCCTCTTCCGTCGCGTAGTCGTAATAGATGCCGGCGATTCGAAAATCGCGGTCACCCGCTGGCGTTTCGAGAATCAAAGAGGAGCCCACATCGAGATCGTGTCGGAATGAGAACGGCTCCGAGATCAAGACCGCCTCGCCGCGGTCGTAGGCCCGCCAGGCCTCCGTTTGGTCACCTGATTTGAGCCGGAAGGCGGTCTGGGCAAACGGGTTGAGTGCGAAAGCCTGAAGCCGTATCGGACCCACATCCGAGCCGACTACTACCGCTCGCACCGTAGTGACTTGCCCGACCCCCGGGAGCGCTCTGAGTTTTTCGACGTCGGCGACCGACAGGGCGGGTGGAGAAGCCGTGAATCGATCGGTCAGTGCTCCCGGTGAGCTCACATAGAGGTCTGCGAGCAGAGAATAGGACAACCACCGGTCGACCGTGCCGCGGAAACTGCGGATCATCACGTCCACCCCTATGGTTACGGCGATGGCCATCATCAACGCGGCGATGGCGACGCCGGTTCGGCTGAGCGTCGCCACGACCCCGCGGGCCGAAAGTCTGCCGAGGCTGCCGAACAGGCGCTCTGCGGCGGGTGTCAGGAGCCGCATGAATACCACAGTCATAGCCGGGGTCAGGCAGGCCATCCCGACCAGGATCATGAACAGACCGGCGAAACTCGAGATCAGCCCCGTGAACGGTAGCGATAGGCAAGCGGCGCCGGCGATGACCGTCAGGACGCCGAGAACCGTCATCGTGGGAAGAGCTTGGCGCGTCCGAGCCTCGAGTTCGGCTCGCGCCAGTGCCGAACGAGGCTCGGTCCGAAGGGCCTCGGCGGCCGGTCCCAGCGCCGCGAGCAGCGCGGCGCCTATTCCCAGAATGATCCCGGCGACCTGGACTTCGGTGGACACGCCTACCTCCCTCACGTTGACCGTGAAGTAGAGGTCGTTGACGGTCTGGGTAACTCGTGACACCAACATCCGGGCGAGGGCGCCCCCGGATACGAGTCCGATCAAGGCGCCGAGTAAGCCCACGACGGCGGCCTCGGTGAGCACGATCGCGAACAACTCGCGCGAGGTGGCGCCCAGCGCGCGCAGCGTCCCCAACAACGGCCGGCGTTGGACCACCGAGAAGGTCATGGTGTTGTAGATCAGAAAGGCGCCGCAGAGGAGAGCCAAAAGGCTCAGCGCGCGCAGGTTGAGACGGAAGGCCCGGGTCATCTGTTCGGCGGCGGCGGAACGCTGCTCGGGGCGCACGATCTTGGTGCCGGCCGGCAGCGCGGCTCGGATGGCGTCCAGCGCCTCCGGGCCAGCCGCTCCGGACGCAGCGTGGTTACGGTTTCCGGCCTCCTCGGCGTACCTGTCGTGCTCAGATAGCGGGACGATCAGGTCGATACGCGAGATCCGGTCGCCGAGTCCCAGAAGTTCCTGCGCCGTCGCGATGTCGCAGATCAAGAGATCCGCCGCCGCCTGCCGTTCGAAGTCATTGCCCGGCTCGAAGAGGCCGACGACTTCGACTCGTTTGAGACGGCCCGCGATCACTAGGTCGATCCCGTGGCCCAGACCGATCGAGCGCGCCGTGGCCACCGGGGCCGAGAGCACCACTCCCGAGCGGGTCATGAAGCCGGTGAGATCGAACAGGGTCCCGGTGCGCTTGCCGAGTTGATCGCGGAAAGCGGATTCCGCGAAGAAATCGACACCCAGTAAACGGAATCGATCTTGTCGGTCTTTGCCATCGCCATTGCCGTCGCCGTCGCCGTCGCCACTGCGGAGTGAAACGAATCCTTCGATGACCGGAGCGGACCTGCGGACGCCATGCTTGAGTCGCAGGTCTCGGTAAAAGGACTCGGGAACCCCCGCCGATTCCCCGATGATCTGATGGGTGGTTCGACCCGCAATCGCCCGGGCGGAGATCTCGAACGCGCGCAACGCCGAGCCATTGGCGCCTTCGATCCCTACGAACACCGCGACCCCGAGGGCGACTCCGACGACTGCCAACACCGCCTGGAGCGGATGGGTCCTGAAGTGGGCGAGGACGGACTTGACGAGAAGTCGCTTCATCGACGGGACGGAGGCCCGGTTTTTCCAGAGGTGAGTTCGACCGGGCGTCCGTGGTCGATTCTGAATACCCGGTCGGCGATCTCGGCCACCTCTCGGCTGTGTGTGGCCATGACCAAGGTCTTGCCCTCCTGCCGGGTCATCCGGTCGAGAAGCTCGAGGACCTCAGCCCCGGTGTCGGCGTCCAGGTTGCCGGTCGGCTCGTCGGCGAGAACCAGGTCGGGGCTGTGGGCCAACGCCCGAGCGATGGCGATGCGCTGCTGCTCTCCGCCCGAAAGCCGCTCTGGAAAGCTTCCGGCTCGGTCGGCGAGGCCGACACGATCGAGAAGGTCGAGCACCCGCTCGCGCCCGTCCCGGTCATCGCGTCCCACGAGCTCCAACGGCAGCATCAGATTTTCTTCGACGGTGAGGGTCGGCAACAGGTTGAAAAGCTGGAAAACGAAACCGATCCGGAACCTTCGAAAGAGCGTGCGCCGACGCTCGTCGAGCTGATGCAGGTTGACGCCGTCCACCACGACCTCCCCCGAATCGGGGAGGTCGATACCGCAGAGCAAGTTGAGCAAGGTGGTCTTGCCCGAGCCGCTTTTGCCCAGTAGGACCACCAACTCACCTTCGGCGATCGACAACTCGGCGCGGTCGAGAACCACGTGCGTCTGATCACCCTCCCGGAAGGACTTGCAGAGTTGGCGAAGCTCGATGAAGGTGGGGCTGCTAGCCTGCATTATTCGTGAGTGACATGGCATCTTGCGACCACGGGCCGCTAGTGGACTTCATAGGCACTTCCGCCAAGGAATTCGCGCAGCAGTGAAGTCGGCGGCACGATCGAGTCGTCGGCAACACCGTCGACGGACTCGAGCAGATCTTGGATCCGGCGCGCCCGGATGTATCCGTCGAGTCTTTTCTCGTTGCCGCGCCATCTCTCGATGAAATCGGGGAGGTATTCGGCGAGCCGGTGCTTGAGGAACGGAAGCTCGTATGGCAAGGCACTGTTGACCTTGAAGTCGGCCGACCCCTGGTTCGGAATGATGTGTTTGAGTTCGCTCCGGCGGACGTAGTGCCAGTGCAAAATGGTCTTCTCCGGGGGGTAGGCGCGGAACTGGCTGTCGCGAAGCATGCGCCGCAATAGGCGAATATCGGTCCAGCGAATGTACTGCCCGGCGTTGTTCTTGAGTTGGCTCACGGTCTCGATGTAGATCTTGAACTTGTGCTCGGCCTCGACGCTTTCGGTCAGGCCGCGGTAGAGGCCGTGGAGGTTATCGAGCAGGACCAGACTGCCCGGCTCGGGCTCGAAGCGGGTGGTTTCGCCAGTGCGTTTGCCGGTCTTGAAGTCGTAGGTCGGCATCTCGACCGGCCGTCCCGCGTCAATCTCGGCGAGGTGCTGGTTGATCAGCGCGAGGTCCAGAGCTTCCGGGGTCTCGAAGTCGTAGTCGCCGAACTCGTCCTTGGGATGAAGCTCGAGATCGAAGAAGTAGTTGTCGAGGGACATCGGGATCACATGGACGCCGTGCGCCTCGAGGCGTTCGAGGAGCTTCATGGTGGTGGTGGTCTTGCCCGACGAACTCGGACCGGCGACGATGACGAATCGGAGTT
Source organism: Acidobacteriota bacterium (assembly GCA_022561975.1). Classification (GTDB taxonomy): domain Bacteria; phylum Acidobacteriota; class Thermoanaerobaculia; order Multivoradales; family JAHEKO01; genus CALZIK01. Next base: position 25,977 of record JADFQD010000011.1, on the reverse strand, counting down.
CGCTCCTGCGCTCGAGGACCGATTTGGCGGCGCCCTCGATCATGGCGTCGTAGCAGCGTTCTGCGGCCCCGATCAGCTTGGGGAGCCTGCCGGAGCGGACAATCTCATTGAGTTTGCCGATCGTGTGGCAGTCATGCTCGACATTCCAGTCGAGAGCGTTCCACATCAGCTTGTACGGGATGTTGTCGATCTTGGCCGATTCGCTCAGCGTGCGAATCTTGGCCCGCTCGTGGCGGTAGGCGCTGTAGGCCTTGGCGATCTGAGCTGCTTTTGGCTGCGAACTCTTGACCAGAACGCGCTCGACGATGTCCTGGATGTTCTCGACCGTCGGGGGCAGATCGTTGGAATAGGTGGCGCTGACTGCTGCGACGACCTGTTGGGTGACGGCGTTGGCAAGTTCCTGGTCGTGGTGACCCATGCTGGCGCCGGCCTTGTAGACGGCTACCGCGATCTTGTTGCGGTCGAAAGAGACGGTCTCGCCGGTTCGCTTGATGATCGAGTCGACGGTAAATGGCACGGAAGAGATGCTACCCGATCGCGTCCATTGCGGATGGCCGCTGCCGATCGGGCGTCGGCCCGGCTGAGTCAGTCACGAGTCGCCGAGCGTCAATCCTCACCAAACCGCCGGCAGCCGGTATCCTCGGCGCGGACTATGATTTTGCGCTGGGGAACAATGGGGGCCATGCTCACGGCTCTGGCACTGACAGGGTTGGGCGCTGCGGTGTTGCCTGGGTCCGCCTTTGTAAGCAGCCGTCTCTCCGGAGACGTGGTGATTTTAAAAATTGAGGCGCCGCCGGAGTTGAAAGGTTTTGCCGACCGCCTTTCGACATGGGAGCCGGCGCGGCTGTCACGGTTCGCGCGACTTCTCGGTCTGGGCGAAGCCGAGGCCAATTTGCCGATTCCGATTCGGGTGGTTCTAGCTCTCGAAAGCTCGGCACCGGAACTCGGTGCGCCGCGCTGGGTTGCGGGCTATGCGCGCGGCGATTTATCGCTCGTGGTTTTGTTTCCGGCTCGGGTGCCGGTCTATCCGTACCGGTCTCTCGAAGAGCTACTCGGTCACGAGGTGGCTCACGTGTTGATCTTCCACGCCTCGAAAGGGCGGTCCCTGCCGCGCTGGTTCCACGAGGGCCTCTCGATGCTCGCGGAAGAGGCCTGGGGCTGGGAGGATCGAAGCCGGGTCGCTCTGGCGGTTCTGAGCCAGGGTCGCCACGATCTCTCCGGCCTCGACGACCGCTTCGGACAGCCAGAGCAGGTCGCACGGGCCTATGCGCTGGCTGGTGCGTTCGTGCGCGATCTGGTGAATCGACACGGCCGCGACTTTCCGGCCGCGCTGCTCGGAGCGGTGGCGGCTGGGGCAAACTTCGGCGACGCCTTCGAGTTGGCGACCGGCCGGAGCTTGGGCGAGGCCGAAGACTCCTTCTGGCGACGGTTTACTTTTTGGTATCGCTGGCTACCGTTCTTGACCAGCTCGAGCGCCCTGTGGCTGGCGATCGTCCTGCTGGCGCTTCTGGCCGCGCGGCGCCGGCGCCAGCGGATCCGGGAGTTGAAGCAGCAGTGGGAGCTGGAGGAGGCTTGGGAGCTTCCGGCGGCGGATGACGATTCTCTCGGTCCGGGCTGCTAGTGCGTTGCCGGTCCCCAGATGCTCTCTAGGGTTCGATCCCGTCCGCAACCGGTGCGATAGCGTTTGTAGTGAGCCGGGTTCTTCTTGTAGAAGTCCTGGTGGTACTCCTCGGCGGCGTAGAACGTGGCGCCGCCGGTGATCTCGGTGACGATCGGGCCCTTCAAGATCCCGGAATCCTCGATCTCTTTCTTCGACTCTTCGGCGAGCCGCCGCTGATCCTCGTTCCGGTAGAAGATTCCGGTGCGGTACTGGCTGCCGCGATCGCAGAATTGCGCGTCTCGGGTCAGCGGATCGATGTTGCGCCAGAAGACCTCGAGAAGCTGTGGATAGCTGATCCGGCTTGGGCCGTAGAGAATTTCGACCGCTTCGGCGTGTCCGGTTCGGCCATAGGAGACATCCTTGTATGTGGGATTCTCTTCGGGCCCACCGGTGTAGCCGGAGGTGGTCGAAAGAACCCCGTCGAGCTTGTCGAAGGGCGGCTCCATGCACCAGAAACAGCCACCGGCGAAGACCGCCTTGGCGAGCGCGCCGTTGTCGATGGCGGCGGCGGTGATCGTTTCCTGGACCTCCTGATCGGCGCTCGCGCCCGCGCACCCCATCGCGAAGGCCACGAAAAGGATGAGCGCCATGGGCTTACTGTGTTTGGAACCTGTCAAGGCTTGGCCTCGTCCGAACGAGTTGATTCACTCCTGCGAGCATAGGCGAGCTTCTGCATCACCGCCCAGGTCTCGCCGCCATCGACCGAGTTCTCCCACTCTATCTTGAAGGAATCCTGCTCGAGATCGTAGAGACGCATGCGCTCCTAGATGGTAGAGCCGAATGACAGACTCGGCGTTTCCGTCACCAGATTATCCAGAACCAGTGTGTTCTCGTCGTTCCAGGTGCCGGCCAAACTCTGCAGCTTCTCCATCCCGAAGCGTGGCGGCATCGAGAACAGGGCGTCTTCGAACTCGACATTTGCTTCGATTGTGTGCGCGTCGATGACTCGGTGACGCGTGTACCACTGGGTTTCGGTGTAGTGCGGGACCATGACCCCGGCCACTTCTTGGAAGTTGTCGAAGAAGGTTCTCTGGGTCATCGGCCGACCAAAATCGGATCCGGGAGAGTCGCGCGCCACCTCGAGATAACTCGAGGGATCCAGGTACCAGGTTTCCTTGGATTGGTCCGCCCGCTCGAGCTCGACGGCGATCACCTCCTGGCCCTCGAGATCCTGCAGTCCAAGCAGTGTGACCTTGTGTCCTTCCGCCTCGAGATCGAAGAGTGGAGTAGCGAAATTCAGATCGCGCTCCAAGACCGCGCGATCGGCACCGATGATCTTGCGAGCTCCCTTGACGCCCAAGAAGCGGTGATCCCACCACGGCGTTCCGCCGTCGAATCCGATCACGACGGACTTGTCCCCCCACATGTGCTCGGCCGAAGCCCCGCTTCGAGTCGGACCTCGAAACTGCGGCCAGTCACCGGCCACCGCACAGGCTGGGAAAGCTGCGAAGGTCGCCGCCAGAACCGCTGCTGCGGCAATCAAACTCGCGGGCTGCCTGGGACCGTCAAACGAAACTCTTTTCATTGGGTTCTCTTCCTCCGGGCGCAAACGAAGAAAGGGCGGCTCGAGCAGGTTTTCCGAGCCGCCTCTGGATTGTGTGAATCTGATCGCAAACCGGGTCTGGTTTTCCCGGTACCGCGACCCGAGGTCAGCGGCGGGGACGGGCTTCGTTGACGTTCAGTTTTCGGCCGTCCATTTCGGTTTGGTCAAGCGCGGAAATCGCGGCGTCGGCCTCCTCGCCGTTCTCCATTTCGACGAATCCGAAGCCGCGCGGGCGACCGGTGTCTCGGTCGGTGATGAGGTTGACCGACATGACCGAACCGAATTCCTCGAACTTCTCGCGAATCTCGTCCTCGGTGGCGCTGAAGGGCAGGTTTCCAACATAGATCTTCTTCGACATCTTGCAGTTCTCCTAACTCGACTTGTGACTGAAACAAAGACTGTGGTGGGCCTTGGGCTAACCACAAGAGCTTACCTGAAACTCGATCCGTAGTCAGCCAAGGCTTTTTGGGGCTCGGGCCGGGCTCGAGCCGGGTCTGAGCCGGATTGGCCCGCCTGGACCGGTTCTTGCAAATTTCAGCTTCAAAGGCACTTGTGTCCCGGAGCATCTGACCAACTATGAAGCCATTACCGCGATCGATTCGTACCTCCAACATGTTGAGTGTTTTGGGAGCAAGACCTTGCTAGAGCTTTTCCGGGACCGCCGGCCGCTTTCGCAGATCGGCGGCCTACGTGCCTATTTCCGCCAGGTGGCGTGGTCTTTTTGGTGGCGCTACGAGTTGCGCAAGCGTGGCCCGCTCGGCCGATCGAAGAACACGGCCGCTGCTAAACAACCAGCGCCGCGCGACGTCCGTCGAGATTGCGTGCCGTGATTCGGGCGCCGGGCTTGACCACGAGCCGGCGAACGAAGCCGCTCCGCAGCTTGTCCTCCAAAAGGGCCGTGCGTGGATTGATTCGGACCTTGGCACGAACGTCCACGTCTTGGAGCGCGACTGTCACCTTGCGGCGTCGTCGCCGCAGGACTTCGAGCCGCGGGCCGTCGTAGGGCGCCACTCCCTGGAAGAGTGTCTCGCGAACTGCCTCGAGGTGAGCGAAATGATAGTGACCGATTCTCTGCGCCGAGAACTCGAGGCCGCCTCTGGTCGTTGGCAAAAGCGTCGTCCCCTCGGCCCAGCCGTTGGCCGTTCCGAGCAGGATCGCTCCGGAGGTGGCGTGCCTTTGGAGCGCCTCGAGGACCCGGGTCACGTCGTCCCGGTTGTGAGCTAGCAGACGAACCGGAGCCTGGCCCGCCCGTCCCAGGGCTTGCTGAAACTCCGTGTCGTCGTATTGCAGTGAAGCGGCAGGAAAGAAATCGAAGCCTCTGCGCGACCAGTGAAGAAACTCTTGCTCGAGTTCGGGTAGCAAATCGGTCACCCGCCGATGGCTGCCGGCGCCGACAATGCCGGGCACGGCCGACACGAAGCCGGTCACTCCGCGCATATTGGCCGGTTCCCGCCGTCCTCCCAAGACGTCTCCGAGAACGTAGAGCCCACGACGATCGGCTTCCCCGAAGGCGCGGCCCGCGTTTTTGATGCCGCCGTGCACGGCCCATACATAGAGCACGGGACGGCCGTCGATCCGCCAGTATTTGGGGTGCGCGAAGTGTCCTGCCAGGTGATCCAAGTCGCTTCGCCACAGGTCCAGCAGTTGGGCGCGCCCAAAATCGAGCGGGATGTGGTCTCCGAGACCACGCTGGCGAACAGCGAGTACTGGGTCGTAAAAGATACACCACTTGGCGCGTCGACCGTGTTTCTCGAAGACGCTCAGCCATGGGTCGAGGTTGCGATCGATGGGGTCGCCGGGCTTGATCCACTCCTGAGCGAGTACCAGCCCAGAGCCGCTGCGACCCGTGTAGCGCAGCAACCATTGAAGTTCCTGACTCTTGGCCTCGAGGTCGGAACTCGCGGTGCGGCCCTGGAGCGGCTCGAACGGAATCATGGTCTGTCCGTTCAGGATGTAGTTCGCGAAACCGGGCGGCCCGGAGAACCAGAGATTGTCCTGAACGACCAGGCGCATGAGCGCCGATCATACCGCCTCAGGCTAGCAGCCCGTGGTAGAAGTCGAGATGGTCGCGCGGCCGTCTCGACTTCTACCACGGGCTGCTAGGACGGGGTATTCTCGAAGTCGCCCATGACGGTTCGCCGCGCGCTGGCTTCAGCGCTGATCTTGGTCTTGATCTGGTACTTGTCGCCGATGGTCTTTCGCCGTTTCACCGACAGTGTTCTCTTCTACCCGGAGCAGGGGCAGTGGCGCACCCCGGCGGCGCTCGGCCTGTCCTTCGAGGAGGTTTGGCTCGATGCCTCGGGTGATCGCGTTCAGGCGTGGTGGGTAGCTGGAGAAGCAACCGGTGCAGTGATCGTCATGTTCCATGGCAACGCCGGCACCATCGCCGACCGGCTCGAGAACGTGGCGGCGCTGGTCTCGAGGCTCGGAGTAAGTGTCTTCCAGGTCGAGTACCCCGGCTATGGAGATTCGGGCGGGAGACCTTCCGAACAGTCTCTCTATGCCGCCGGCGAGGCCGGCCTGCGCGAGGCACGCCGCCGCGCCGGGGATCGCAAGCTGGTGGTCTTCGGGCGCTCCCTGGGTGGAGCGGTCGCGATCGATGTGGCGACTCGGCACTCGGTTGATGGTTTGATCGCGGAGTCCACTTTCACCAGCCTCCCCGACATGGCCGCGTCGAGCGGGATCCCGTTGGCGCGATATCTGGTCGCCTACCGCTTCGATTGTCTCGCCAAAATCGGCCAAGTGGGCGCCCCGCTGCTGTTGCTGCACGGCAATCGAGACGAAGTCGTCCCTTACCCGATGGCGGCGCGGCTCTTCGAAGCGGCTGCGAGGGCGTCTCGGAAGAGCTTGCACACGGTCGAGGGCGGAGCGCATAACGACACCTGGGTCGTGGGAGGCGAGGCCTACTGGAAGGCTTGGTCGGAGTTTTTGCGCTCTATTGCAGATACCCGAGAGCCTTGAGCTGATCGCGGGTCTTCTCGTCCATCTCAGGCGGCTCCTGCGGCTCGCCGCCTGCCTCCTGATCGATCTCGACGTCGAAGGCCGGAGCGTTCCACCAATCCAGAAGTTGCCGACGTAGACGCCGGAAGTCCTTAGGGAAGTCCTCCGCTACGTTCTCGAGCTCTCCGGGATCGTTGTCGAGATCGTAAAGAATCCAGGGTACCCCGTTTCCACCGATCCAGCGCTGGTCGCTCGAAACCGTGGCGTGGGTCAGCTTGAACCGGCGATCGCGGACCATCTTGAGCCACTGCCGGTTTTCGCCATAGCCGGCTTCGGTGAAGGCGTAGGTCGCCGGCCCCGGGGCCGGCCCCGGGGCCGGCGCCGAAGTCTCCGACGATTCCGGCGATGACTCCGGCGATCCGAGGTCCCGCTCCGCGAACAAGCGGGAGCCGAGCGAGCGGCCCTGCATCCAGGTCCCGTCGTCGAGGGCGACCCCGGCGGCCTCGAGCAGGGTCGGTGTGAGATGGATCAGCTCGACCGGGTCGCTATCGACGCCTGCCGGGATGACCCCGGGGAAGTGGACGATCAACGGCACGTGAACGCAGGTCTGGTAGCCGAAGCGCCCGTGATCGAAGTAGTAGTAATGCTCGCCGAGCGATTCGCCATGGTCGGAGGTGAGGACCGTCAAGGTGTTGTCGAGCAATCCCTTGCCCTCGAGCGTTGCGAGTAGCCGGCCGATATGGTGGTCGGTGTAGGCGATCTCGGCGTCGTAGCGGGCAACGTAAAAGCCGAGTTCGTCACGGCCGTCCAAAACCTGAGACGAGCCGATACCGGTCATCTGCCGTCGAGGTCGATCTTTCCGGATGTCGATCTTGGGCTCGGGCGAGTACCACTCGTCGTTTTGGAAGCGATCGCTCCACTCGGCGGGAGGAGTGTAGGGAGCGTGCGGGTCGAGGTAGTGAACCCAAAGGAAGTAGGGTTTTTTCCCGTCGAGCCCCTCGATGATCACATTTGCCAGTGCATTGACGGTCGCGGCCGCGGTGTTGTCGGCATCAGGGGTCGGCGGCGGCGATTTCCAGCTTTCGAGGTAGGTCTCGAAACCCTGGCCGAATCCGAACTCACTTCCCAGGGCACCGTTCGAGACCACGGCATGGGTTTCGTAGCCCTGACTCCGCAGAATCTCGGCTAGCATCCGAAAGGCTTGCGGCATCGGAACGCCGACCTTGCGCACGATGCCGTTGTCTTTCGGATAGGTCGCGGTGAAGATCGAGGCGAACGAAGGGCCGGTCTTCGGCCACTGAACGGAGGCACTGTCGAAGCGCATGCCCTCGGCCGCCAGCCGGTCGATCACCGGCGATGTGGCGCGCGGATAGCCATAGCTCGAGAGGTGGTCGGCGCGCAGGGTATCGACCGTGATCAAGAGGATGTTGGGCCGATCGGGGAAGCGCGGTTTCGAGCATCCAGCCAAGATCGAAACCACCAGGATGAGCGATGCGATCCTGGCGATTCCGCCGGTTCGACCCATTCGGGAGACCAGACCCTAGTGAGGCTCGATGGGAGCCGCTTTCGGGAGGCTGTTCTGAATTTCAGGGTCCTGCTGATGGGCCGGGAGCTTTGGGGTCGAGAGGTGCTGATCAGGCAGGCGGGCGGGTGGTTGCCGAACGGACTTGGTCCGAGGCGCCGCCGGTTGGGCGGAGGCCTGGGACCGGCCTCGGAACAGGCGCGGCAAAATCCGCGTCAGCATCCATAACGCCACGGCGCCGAACCAGATCCAATCGCTCAGGTCGCCAAGTTCTGTCATCCTGGTCTCATTCTTTCCGCCGGCGTTCCCCGGCATCGAGACTATATCCCGGAGGCATGCGCTGTCGGAGTTGGAGATCAAGGCGACTAGCGTTCGAGGACCACGATCCGTGTCGAGAGTCCCCGCCCGGTCACCGACACCTCGAGAGACTCCAGTTCCTTCTGGGAAAGTGGCTCGGAGGTCGAGAACGCCAACAGGTACTGGTTGCGCAACTCGACGTTGATGACCTCGTAGACCGTTTCCAGTTCGTTCATGTCGATGATCGAAAACACCCGCCCGCCCGTGCCCTTGCTGAAGCTCTCCAGAAACGCATCCACCGGGAAGCCCTTCTTGGGCTGCTTCTGCATCCAGGCGCCGGGCATGCGGTTGGCGAGATCGCTGATCGCGATGACGTACACTGGAACTCCGAGCCTCCGGGCTTCCGCCAGGGCTCGCTTGGGGCCGAACTTGCTGCCGTAATCGCGGCCGTCGGTCAGCAGCACCAGGGCACGGCGACCGGGTTCGCGTTCGAATTGAGTCAATGAGTAGACGACCGCGTCATAGAGCGCGGTGTTGCCCCCCACCTGTAGCCGCCCCAGTGCCGGTAGGAGAACGCCGAGGTCACCACTCAGACCCTGTGCGAGTCGCGGCTGAGTATCGAAGTCGACCAGGAAGGCTCGGTCGTTCTCGAGAACCGTTTGCGACAGAAATCGCGCCGCCGCGCGTTTGGTATCGTCCATCAAGAAATCCATGCTCTGCGAGCTGTCGATGATCAATCCCAGCACCAGGGGCACCTCGTCGGCTAGGGCGAAGCGCTCGATCGGGATTTCGCGCCGCCCCTGGGTCAGCCGGAATCGATCGCGAGAGAGGTCCTGAACCGGGTTGCCGTCGCGGTCGGACACCACGGCATAGACCTCGACCAGGTTGACCTCGATCCGCTCGCTCATCACCTGATCGGAGAAGAGCCTGGCGTCTTCGAGGCTGTCTCCGTTCACGAGATAGGCGACGACACGCAGAAAATCCGAGGGGTCGCGACTTCCCTCGAACGTCGCCTCGAACGGCGGTTCCGACAGCGTCGCCACCAGTTCCTGGTTCTTGTAGAACTCGACGCGCGCCAATTGCTCGGCTGGAGGCACCGAGATCCTGGCCGTGACGCGAGTCTTGCCGCTGCCGTCACTCTCCAAATCGCCGATTCGAACGGCGAACGGCTGTTGGTCGAGGTTGATGGTGATCTCGTCCTCACCCAGTTTGAGGTCTTGGTACCCGAACGCTTCGACGCGAATCACCCGAGCTCGCGGCGTCGGACCCAAATCGAGCATTGCCGAGAACGGCGAGCGCCTGTCCTCGGCGACGCGCTCGCCATCGAGGTAAAAAACCGTCGAACGGATGCCGTCCATCGTGACCACGGTGCGGAAGCGGACCCGACCCACAACCGGCCGCCGGGCGGGCGGGATCAGCTTGATGATCTCGCCCACAGGCGCCGGGGCTGCCCTGGCTCCAGCGGCTCGAGCGGCTCCCACGGCTGGTGCGGATGCCGCGATCGGGGCGGAGGTGGGGATTGTACGGACGGGCTCAGCTGGCTCGGCATGCCCAGCAGGCTCGGCGGGTTGGTAGGGCGTGGGTAGCGGCAGGCGAACAGGCGAAGCCGGGACCGGCCCGACCGCGGTCAAGATTGCCAACCCCGACCTGCTGGTTGCAATCTCGTCGGTGAACTCGACCAATGCCGCGCCCCAACTGCCGGTTGTCAAGTTCTCGACCGCGACTGCGGCGTCCTGAAAATCCTCAGGAACGGCGACTTGGGCGAAATAGACCCAGCCGCGTAGCGTGGGGGTAGCGGCAGAGGCGCCAGTGCCGCCAGTGTCGGTAGCTCCGTTAGTTGCGGTAGTTCCGGTACGGCCGGCAGCCGCTGCCGCCGGGCGCCATTCGGCCAAGCCATGATGGATGAGCGGCTCCAAGTCCACGGTGGGCGCCAGTAACGTGATCACCCAGCGAGTTCCGGCGGGCGGCGGCTCGGCCGTGAATACGCGTACCGCGAGAGCCGAGACCGCCGATTCGGATACGTTGTCTCCGAGCGCCAGTTCGGCGAGTACCTCGAACTCGCCGCTCGCCATTTCGCCCGATTGCAGCAAGCGGTCAGCCCGGATCAGATTGCGGCTCTGCGCGAGCGCAGCCCCGAGGCCTCCGGATTGGCCCTGGAGTCGGGCACTGCCGGAGCCCGCGAGCACCAGCAGCGCGATCAGAATTGGTAGCTTTCTCGGCAAGTCCCTAGAAGCCGAGCGTGGCGCCCAGCGAGACGGTTTCGAAGGTGTCGGCGATTCGCGAAACCTCGACAAAGGCCCCGAGAGGTCCGAGCAGCTCGAGGCGAATCCCGGCACCGAAGATGAACTCTTCGTCGCTGATGTTTCTCGTCGTGGTGCCGGCAAAGGCCTCGGTGACGTCGCTCTCCCAGGTCGCGACGCCGAGTCGGCCGTAGATCGAGAGGTGCTCGGTCAGAGGCCAGTGGGGAAGCACCGAAACCGTGATCGCGGTCGAGTCGACCATCGCGGGTACGACCAGTGCCGCGCACGGCATCTCCGGATCCGAGCAGGGGGGCTGTGCCACGCACAGTGCCTCGGGATCCGAGCAGATACTCAGCTCCTGAGCGGTTCCCAGATCGTAGTAGGTGCCTTCGATCGCCAGATGCTTGCCGATATGAAACCCGACGCCAAAGCTCTTGCCGTTGTCGTCATCATCGATCAGGCGTTGAAAATCGGTTTGCACGTCGATACTTGTAGATGCGTTGAGAATCGCTCCGGTTACATAGAGCGGACCACCGGCTGTGGCCGTCGTCGGAAAAGCTGCGGCCAGCAGGATAGCGGCAAGAGCTGTCGTGAGTCGTTTCATGACGGATCTCCTTCTACAAGTGTAAGGAACTGCGAGCCGGCCCACGCGGCCTGCCGAATTTGACAGCACGCAACGTGCCATCGCTCCCGGTATCCGGCTCAGCACTCATGCTTGACCGCCACCAGGACCAGATCCGATGACGTCTCCTCCTCGTAGGCCCCTCCGGTCATGTCGCCGTAGAGCGCCGTGATTTCGAAGCCGTTCGCGGGCAGGAGGGTCTCCAGTTCCTTCCGTTTCCAGGCCCTCAACCGGACTTCCCTCGAGGCTTGGACCTCGACCGGCCGATCCGTACCCGGACGCAGCGCCAGGGTCGTCGGATAGAACCAGATGTGGCGTTGGTCGTCAAGGTCCTCGTGACCGCCTTCATCATGGAAGCGCAGCAGGCGTAGGAAAGCGATTTCGCCGTCCGCTTCGGGATTGTCGCGAAAATTCAAGGGCAAGTACCGGATCCTCTGGGAGAAGATCCGCTCGTAGTTGAGCAGCTGAATCAGGAGCCGGCCGTCGGGTAAGAGTATCCGCGCCGTTTGGCGCAGCGTCTCCTCTAGTTCGTCGTCTTCGAAATGGGGCAGGACGTTTCCAAGGCACAGAGCCAGCCCGAAGTGCTCCGAGGTCAGCCGACCGACCTCGGTGACATCGCCCTCGAGGAAGGTCGGTCCGTACGGGAATTCGTTCTCGAAGTCCCGGGCCTTGGCGATCTGCTCCCCGGAGCGATCGACGCCCAGGGTGCGAACGCCCTGGGAGGCCAGGTGCCGGGCGTGCTCGCCGGTACCACTGCCGAGATCGATGACGCTTCTCTCCGGGGAGCGGCTGATCTCGCGTTCGAGAAACGGCCACTCGCGTTTGATGCGCTCCGGCCACGCGATCAGGCGCCGATAGTTGAGCCGACTGTACGGGCTGTCGGCTCGGGAGGGCATTGCCTAAAGCCGATGGTTCGGATGATTCGGCCGGAGCACCTGCCCGGTGCCTTCGCTATCGATCCCCGCGCTTTTTGATCGACATGCTCGGATGGTGCCCGCGCGCGTCCGGATGGCTGGATGCGACGTTGCCTCCCGACGTGACCGGCCCCGATCCCTCGCCGACGATCTCGACGTCGCCGGCTTCGACGAGCTTCTTGAACGACTCGCGATCGGCGTCCTCGGTTGCGATTTGACCTTCCTTACCCGGGCCCAGGTGCAACACCCGGCCGCGCGAGAGACGAATCTTGAGTGGCCTGCGGGCTTTGCTGATGATCGATTTCATGCGTCCCCTACTGCTGTCGTTAGCGCTGAAGAAACAGCCGGCGATACCAGGGAACGCCCTGCTCCTTGAGCATGCGGCGCGCCTCCTTGCGATGGAGCTTGTCTTCTTGGCGGGCCAGTTTGGCAAGAAACGCTCCGCCGTCGCGCTGATGGCAGTCCTTGTACTTGGTACCGCTGCCGCAGGGACAAGGCTCGTTGCGGCCAATCTTCTTGGTGTGTCGGGGCGCGGGATTGTACGTGAACCCCGCCCATACGACTTTGCTGTGCTGCTTTCTGCCTCGGGTGGACATGGGCTCATTCTAGAACACTTGCCCGGTCGTTTCCGGGACCTCCTGGTATCGTCGGCGCGCCCAAGTGTCCGAAACCGAGGGAGATTCTCTGAATGAGCCTGTCCCCAAGTCTGTTTGTCGTTGCTGCGTGTCTGCGTCTGTTTCTCGCGGCGCCGGCGTCCGCCGAGATCAAGGAGGCCGTGATTCTCTCGACCAATGACTTTCACAGCGCGATCGATCCGATCCCGGCCTACTGGCTCGAAGGCGATCCGCCGCCTCATCTCGGCGGCGCGGCCGCGATGATGAGCCTGGTCGAGGAGATTAGGGCACGTGAGGCCGAGCGGGGAGTGCCGGTCTTTCTGTTCGATTCAGGCGACATGTTTACGGGCATGCTCTCGAAGCTCACCAAGGGTGAGGCGCTCATGGAGATGATGGCCACCATGGGGTACGACGCCTTGGGCATCGGCAACCACGAGTTCGACTATGGCTGGGAGAACTTTCGCAAGCAGATGTTCCGGGTCGCCTTTCCGTCACTGAGCGCCAACATCTTCTACAAGGGCACGGACATTCCGTTCGCACGACCTCACGCCATCATCGAGCGCGGAGGGGTCCGGCTGGGGGTCATAGGGATCATCGGGCAGGACGCTCGCAGCGTGGTGCTGCCGTCGTTCGTCGAGAATCTCGACTTCGAAGATCCCGCGCCGGCGATCAAACGCTCGGTCGCAGAACTAGCGGACGACGTAGACTTGATCGTCGTGCTCGCGCATCAGGGACACACCGGTCCCATGCAGACCGACGCCGAGCACCATCCCGAAATCCAGCGCGACTTCCAGGCCGACATCGACCTGTGTGGCCAGGTGCCGGCGATAGACGTTCTTCTGGGTGGACATGCTCATCGGGGTATCGAGCCGATCTACGTGCATCCCAAGACCGGTGCGATCATCTCGCAGACCTACGGCTACGGCACGCGGCTCGGGTTTCTCCGTGTGCGCTACGACACCGAGACCGGCGACATCGTGTCGCACGAGGGTGAGTTGCTCAAAGTTTGGAGCGACCAGCTCGAGCCGCACCCGGTGATGGCCATGAAGATGAAGGCCTATAAAGACGAGGTCGCACCCGTCATCGGGGAGATAGTCGGCCGGTCAAGAAAGCGCATCATTCGCAGCTATAACACCGAGTCGGCTTTGGGCGCATTCTCGGCCGACGTGCTGCGCGAGCGGACCGGAGCCGACGTCGCGTTCATGAACGCAGGCGGTCTCAGGGCCGATCTGCCCGAGGGTGACATCACGCTCGGCAACGTCCAAGACGCTTTCCCGTTCTACAACACGGTAGTGGTTCAGGAGTTCACCGGCAGGCAGATCCGAGCGATCCTAGAGCAGGGCTTTACGCTGCTGCGCGGCATGATCCAGGTTTCGGGCCTGGTCGCGCGCTACGACTTGGCGCAGCCGGTCGGCGAGCGGCTGCTGGAACTCGAGATCGGTGGCGAGCCGGTCGAAGACAGTCGCGTCTATACCTCGGCGACCAACCGCTTCCTGGCCGAGGGCGGCGACCTCTACGAAACCTTCACCCGCGGCGAATGGATCGAAGAAATCGATCGCGACATCGCCATGGCGATCGTCGACCACCTGAAAGAGCAGGACGCTCCGATCGGGCCGCCCGAGATGGGCCGGTTGGTGCCGGCAATTCGGTAGCGTCGGACGGAGGGCAGGCTAGAATTTTAGGTGCTTCACGGTCAGCCCCTGGTTGATGAGCTGAGACAGTGAGTCGATCCCGATCTGAAGATGCCGATCGACGAACGACTCGGTCACCTTGCGGTCGCTGGCTTCGGTCTTGACGCCTTCGGGAATCATCGGCTGGTCGGACACCAAGAGCAGCGCACCCGCGGGGATCTCGTTGGCGAAGGCCACGGTGAAAATCGTCGCGGTCTCCATGTCGATGGCCATCGCCCGGATGTCACGCAGGTACTTCTTGAAGTCCTTGTCATGCTCCCAAACTCTTCGATTGGTGGAGTAGACGGTGCCGGTCCAGTAGTCGAGATCGTGATCACGGATGGTCGTCGAGATCGCCTTCTGAAGTGCGAAGGACGGCAGCGCCGGAACTTCCGAGGGCATGTAGTCGTTCGAGGTGCCTTCGCCGCGTACCGCGGCGATCGGCAGAATGAGGTCGCCGATCTTGTTCTTCTTCTTCAAGCCGCCACACTTGCCCAGGAACAGGCAGGCCTTGGGCTTGATCGCCGAGACGAGGTCTAGAATGGTGGCGGCGTTGGCGCTGCCCATGCCGAAGTTGATGATCGAAAGCCCGTTGGCGGTGGCGTTCGGCATCGGCCGATCGAGACCCTGCACGTCGACTCCGTAGAGCGCCGCGAACTTCTTGACGTAGTTGCCGAAGTTGGTGAGCAGAATGTACTTGCCGAAGTCATCCACGGCCGTCCCGGTGTAACGGGGCAGCCAGTTCTCGACGATGTCCGACTTGGTTTGCATGGTCGCGGCAAGTATCACACGGGAGGACCGTCCTCTAGCAGCCGGTGGTAGAATCTGAGTTTTCGTGGAGAGGAGCGACCGATGCCCCGGCACACCCTAGTCCTGATAGCGGTTTTGCTGACTTCGCCTGTGACGGCGGTCGCGATCGGCACTCCGGTGGCGCAATACGCCCACGAATGGCCGCAGTGGCGCGGACCGCTGGGAACGGGCGTGGCGCCGTACGCTAACCCGCCGTTGACCTGGAGCGAGTCCGAGAACCTCAGATGGAAGGTCGAGCTGCCGGGACGAGGCCATGCGAGCCCGATCGTCTGGGGCAATCGGGTCTATCTCTTGGCGGCCGTAGAGGTGACATCGGATTCAAACGAAAGTTCGGGTGCCCTGTTCGAGCCGTCGGACGAAACCAAAATTCCGATCCCTGGAGACGGCACACGATTCCGGCCGCGCGGGATCCAACCCGAGAATGCCCTGCGCTTCGTGGTTCTGGCGCTAGATCGAGGAACCGGCGACGTCCTGTGGGAGAGGACCGCCCACACCGCCGTGCCTCACGAAGGGACGCACTCGACGGCAACCTGGGCCTCGGCGTCCGCCGTGACCGATGGGGAAGTTCTGGTTGCGAGCTTCGGCTCGAATGGCGTCTACGCCTACGATCTCGACGGCCGGCTTCTGTGGCAGCGAGATCTGGGCGATCAGCGAACCCGCAACGCCTTTGGCGAGGGCAGCTCGCCGGCGATCCACGGATCGAGCGTTGTCGTCAATTGGGACCATGAGGGAGACTCTTTTATCGTCGCGTTGGATCGCGACTCGGGCGAGACGCGCTGGCGCCGTGAGCGAGACGAGCCGACCTCATGGTCGACACCTCTGGTCATCGACGTCGAGGGCCGGGCGCAGGTCGTGGTGAACGCCAGCAACCGGGTGCGCGCCTACGATCTCGAGACCGGTGACGTGGTCTGGCACGTGGGCGGCATGACTGCCAACGCGATCCCAACACCCACCCATGCCGACGGCCTGGTTTTCGTCATGAGCGGATTCAGGGGCAACATGCTGATGGCGATCCGCGTCGCCGGCGCTCGGGGCGATCTCGACGGCAGCGAGCACGTCGTCTGGTCCCACGAGCGCGACACCTCGTACACCCCTTCGGGGCTCCTGTACGGCGATACGTTCTACTTTCTCAAGCGCAACAGCGGAATCCTCTCGAACCTCGATGCCAAGACTGGGGAAGTTCTGTTCGGGCCCGAGCGGCTGGAGGGCATTGACGGCGATGGGGGCGTCTACGCCTCGCCGGTAGGGGCAGCCGATCGGGTCTACATCGCGGCTCGGAACGGCGTGACCTTGGTTCTCGCGCGCGGCCCGGGATTCAAAATTCTGGCGAGCAATCAGCTCGACGACGCCTTCGACGCCTCGCCGGCGATTGCAGGCAACGAGTTGTTCTTGCGGGGTCGAAAGCATCTCTACTGTCTCGCGGATTCCGCCAAATCCGCCGAGTTCGATGAATCAGAGGCCAGCCTTAGAGGATCGGATATGTCCGAGCCGCCCGCTGGCGACGTCGCGGCCCTGGGGTGGTTGAGCGGCTGCTGGCAAGGGACTTCAGGCGAGGAATGCTGGCTCGCTCCACTCGGCGGCACCATGTTGGGGGTCAACCGCGGTCCCGAGTGCGGAGGCAGGCAGCCTTCGTTCGAGTTCCTGCGAATCATCGAGCAAGACGGCGACCTCGTGTATCTGGCGAGTCCGAGCGGTCGGTTTCCGCCGACCGCGTTTCCGGCGGTCGAAGTGGGAGAGTCGAGGGTCGTTTTTGCCAACCCCGAGCATGACTTTCCACAGCGAATCACCTACTGGCTCGAAGATGGTGAGAACCTTCGGGCTCGCGTCGAAGCGCAGGAGATCGGCGAGTGGAGAGGGTTTGACGTCGCCTGGAAGCGAGCCGCAAAGCAAGAAAACTTGCGAAGCGATGCGAGCTATTGGAGCCCGGTCGTTGGCGGCCGACTGGTGGCAGGAGATCGGGAGTCTGGGCCTACTCTCTCACCACCGGCAACCGAATCCGGCTCGCGTGCTCAGCCGAATGGTGGACCGTATTGATCGCCACGACACCTTCGGTTTCGTCGTAGTTGTTGCCGCCGGTGTTCAAGTTGCGGGCGAAGCGTGGGAAGTTCGAACTCGAGACCTCGATCCGGATCCGGTGCCCGGTCTCGAACGTGTTGCTGGTCGACATCGAGCTGACCGGTAGCTCGTAGATCTCGCCGGGTTCCATCATCACCTGATGGTCGTAGCCCTCGCGGTAGCGCGCGCGCTGGATGGTTTCGTCGAGGTTATAGGCGGTGCCGTCAGGGAAGACGTCGATGAGCTTGATCGAGAAATCCGTGTCCCTGGCGGGAATTGAACCAGTAGGCCGGCACGCCCCAGGGCTCGTTGTCGTGGTAGAGGCCGCCCTCGTACCAAGCCGGATCGTTTGGTGCCCTCTGAATGTACTCCGCGTACATTCCCTTCGGCCCGTCGACGTCCTTCATGATGTCTACGAGTGGTAGATGCTCGAGCTGCTCACGCCACTCGACCTCGGGCATCTCAGGCGCCAGATCGAAGTAGCTCGACAGCCGGATCATGTCTTCACGCGCGATATCGTCCGGAAAGGTCGGTCGTTGGGTGTTCTGAACTCCGTACAGCCAGACGCCGAAGAGCATCTGGTAGACGCCGCCCCGGTACCAGTTGCCCTGCTCCCAGAATTCTCCGACCCGGCCGATGCCGGCTCCCGAGCCCATCGGCACCATAGCGGCATGGGCCGGATGATCGGTGGCCGCGAGCGCGTGCTGCCATTCGGCCGATGACGAGCAGCCGAGCGTTCCGACCTTGCCGTTCGACCACTCCTGAGCCGCGATCCAATCGAGCGTGTCGTAGCCGTCGGTTCTCGGAAAGCCGAGGATCTCCCACTCGCCCTGGCTGAAAAACTTGCCTCTTTCGTTTTGAATCATGAAGCCGAAACCGCGTTCGAGGGCCGGGATCATCAACTCGAGGCGGCTTTTTCGGAGCTTGTTGAAGTTGTACGGGGTGCGCCAGAAGATCGTCGGTACCAGCATGGTCTTGGAGCCAGCGGAGCTATCGGAGCCAGCGGAGCCTTCAGAGCCGGCGACCCCCTTGGGTAGATAGACATCGGCCGCGAGCTTGACGCCGTCGCGCATCGGCACCATCAGTTTCTTCTCGACCGTCGAAACCGACGTGAGCTTCTTCATGAGCTCTTTGAGTTCCTTGTCCTCGTCCTCCGCGAAGAGGGGGCGCACGCTGACCGGCAAGAAATGACGGGGCCCATCACAGTAGTGAGCCAGCCGGAAGCGATCCTTTTTCTGAGGTAATGTCACGCCTAGTGGCCACAGCGAGGGCGAGGAGAGCCGCGATGGCGGCGGGGAGGGTCCATTGCTTCCGCCAGGCGGGGTGCTCGAGGACGGTGGCGTTCCCGGAGGTCTCATGCCCGTCACGAGATGCACAAGGCGGTGTCGGGGCCTCTTGATAGTACTGACTGGCTGCGAGAGGGTGAGCCCGTAGCCTCCGCCTACATCTGCCGGCGATCCTCCGGCCGACAAGCCGCCGGACGTACTACCCTAGATACCGGTAGTGGTACGTTTTGACCAACGTACCACTACTTACAATAGATACGCGATACGAACTAGCAGATAGACTGGCGGCGTATCGCCTCGTGCCTGTTAGCTGAGCCGACGAGGGATTCCTAGTCTCTGACCCTGGAGACTGGGAATCAGGTAGAGGCCAAAGTCTCACTTCCCCGCCCCATACTTCCCAAACTCCCACCACAGCTGTTCCCGCGCCCGCTCCCGGTTCCCGATCTCATTCATGGTCGCGGCGTCATACAACCTTCCATTCACCATGGTGTAGGTGACGTTCTCGGACTGGCGGATGTCTTCTAGGGGGTTGCCGTCGATGACGACGAGGTCGGCGAGTTTGCCGGGTTCGAGGGAGCCGAGGTCGGAGTCCATGCCGAGGTAGCGGGCGCCTTGGAGAGTGGCGGAGTAGAGGGCCTGGTGGGGCGTCATGCCGCCCTGGACGAGCATCCAGATTTCCCAGTGGGCGCCCAGGCCTTCGCGCTGGCCGTGGGCGCCGATCAAGACGCCGACGCCGAGGTCGGTGAGTTGTTTGCAGATGCGGGCGTTGTTGAAGTGGTTCCACTCGTTGTCGGGAGCCAGGTTGCGGCGGCGCGAGCGGCGATCGACGAGTTCTCTGGGGACAAAGGTAAGGAGTCGGTCGTTTTCCCAGACGTTGGTCTTGGCGTACCAGTACTCCTCGCCCCAGAGGCCGCCGTAGCCGACCACCAGGGTCGGGGTGTAGCCGACCTTGGCCTCTTTCCAGAGCTGCTTGACGTCGTCGTAGATGTTGGCGACGGGGATGGAGTGTTCGATGGTTGTGTGGCCGTCGACGATCTGGGTCAGGTTGTGTTGGAAGGTCGAGCCGCCTTCCGGGTAGACCAGCATCCCGAGTTCGCGAGCTGCGGTCATGACCTGCTGGCGCTGGTCGCGGCGGGGCTGGTTGTAGGACTTGACCGAAAAAGCGCCGACCGCCTGGAGACGCTTCAGGTGGTACTGGGCGTCCTCGAGTGAATCGATCTCGGCCTTGAACGAGCCGGACGCACCGTAGAGGATGGTGCCGGTCGAGAAGACCCGGGGGGCGACGATGGCGCCGGCCTTGGCCATCTCGGAGGTGGCGAAGACTTCGGCCGTGTCGTTCGAGGGGTCGTGCGTGGTGGTGACACCGAAGGCGAGGCCGGCGTAGTGGTACCAGTTCTGCTGCGGGATAATCTGGTTGGAGCCCGCGGAGCCGTGGTAGTGGATGTCGATCAGTCCGGGAATGATGGTCTTGCCCGTGGCGTCGATGACGTGGGCGCCGTCGGGAATGGCGGTGCCGGCGCCGCCTACGGCCACGATCCGGTTGCCTTTGACGACCACCGTGCCGTTCTCGATGACTTCAGAGCCAGGAATATCGGAGGCAGGGGCGGTATCAGGGCCAGCAGGGCCAGCCATGGTGATGATCCGAGCGCCGGTGAAGGCGATGGTGCCCTCCGGAACGTCGGCGGTTTGGGAGAACCCGATATGGATGCCGGAGCCGATGGCCGGAGGCTCCGGCAAATCGTCGGGGGTTTCAGAAGCCGGCCCCGGCTCCGAGAGGAACTCGAAGGCGTCTCGCAATTCGCGCGTGAACAGCTCGGGGCCTAGCGCCCAGTGGAGCTTCTGGGAGTCGCCCGACCAGTGTAGGTACTCGCCGGCGTCGGAGTTGACCTTGGCGAGCGGCATGGACTTGGACTTCGGGCCGATCTCGACGGTCTTGCCCGTCGGTGGGAACGGCGCGATGAAGGCGTTGAAGCGTTCGCGGAAGGCGATCCACCGGCCATCGGGTGAGATTGTGAACTCGGTGGCGGCCTCGGACTCGAGATGGGTGCGCTCGTCCGAGCCGTCGAGTTCGATGGATTTGAGGAGGCGTTTGTCTTCGTCCGGGGACTCGGAGTCACGGGTGGTGAAGAAGATACGGTCGTTGCCGTCGCCAGTATCTGAGCCAGAGGGCCCGAAGAAGGGGCTGTAGCCTTCGCGGGTCACGAGCCAGGTCTCGGCAAACGTCGCGGCGTAGATGCCCGGGTCTTTCGACCAGATCGGGCTCATGAGCCAGCCGCTCTGGACCTTGCGAAAAACGATCGTGTTGCCGTCCGGGCTGATCTGGGGCTCGATGTAGTGGCCGGGGTCCTCGGTTATGACGTGGCTTTCGCCGCCCCTGGCGTCGATCATCCGCACCGAGCCGAGCTCGCGGTCGTGCCAGGTGGTGTAGACGATGCGTTCGCCGTCGGGCGACCAGGACGGGTAGAACTCGAAGTGGTCGGTCTGGGTCGTGAGGCGCTTGGGATGGCCGTCAGGAAGGTCCTTGACCCAGATATAGCCCAGGGCCTGGTAGAGAACCTTGGAGCCGTCGGGGGAGACTTGGACCCAGCGCAGCATCTTGACGTCGAAGGTCTCCTCCCAGGCGGTCTGGGGGGTGAGGACATGGTCGTAGATGGTGCGGGTATCGTCGATGGTGAAGGCGATCTCGGTCACCAGTCCGGAGCTTGCGCCGCGGGTAGTAATCCTCTGAATCTTGCCTTCGGCCCAGAAGACGATCGAACTCGAGTCGGGGGTCCAGGCGATGGTGGGGTAGACGCCGTGGATGGCCCAGGTCTCCTGCATGTCGCGCTCCATGCCGTCGTAGATCGGCCATTCGTCGCCGCTCTCGACATCGTGGAGGAAGAGCACGGTCTTGGCTCGCACACGGCGGAGAAACGCGATGAGTTGGCCGTCGGGGGACGGGGTGGGGCGGATCGAGCCGCCCGAACCGTCGATGAAGGTAACCGTGCGGCCGTCTTCGCGGTCGAGGCGCTGGATGGTGTAGATCTCCTTGTTCGAGTCCTTGTTGTACTGGAAGGTATCGCCGGGGGTGGTGTCCTGGGAGTAGTAGAGGTAGCGGCCATCGGGGGAGAAGGCGGGCTCGCCCAGGTCTTTTTGTTTGTTGGGTTTCTCGACCATCTGGAGGCCGTCGCCGCCCGTCCAGTGGTAGAGCCAGATCTCGCCGGCGCCGAGGGAGCGACGCGAGGTGAAATGCTTGTGGCCGGCGATGTACTGCGAATCAGGGGTCCAGGTGGGGGAGTTGACGAGCCGGTAGGTCTCGGAGGAGACGGCTTTGGGGTTGCCCCAGCCTGTGAAGATGCCCGGGATGGAGTTCGGGTCTTCGGGTTCAGCTGCGGACTCTTCGCCGTCGTCGGTTTCGCTGCCGTCGCCGTCGTTCCCGGAGTCGTATTCGCCGGATGCGTCGGGCACAGGTCCCGACGCTACGGGGGGCTGAGGCGAGTCGTTCTCGTCCAGGCGCTTCATTACCCAGAGGTTGTCGCCGCCGCCCCGGTCCGAGGTGAACGCGATCTTGGTGCCGTTGGGGGAATACCGCGGCTGCATGTCCCAGGAGATGCCGGCGGTGATCGACTTGGCCCGGCCGCCTTCGATCGGCATCTCGTAGAGGTCGCCGAGGAGGTCGAAGACGATGGTGGTGCCATCCGGCGAGATGTCGAGCGACATCCAGGTGCCCTCGTCTACCTGGATCGGGATCTCGTGGGTGGGGCCGGGGGCGCTGTCGACCGACCATTTCTCTTCCTCGGAGTCGGAGTCGGCGTCGGAATCTTGGTCGGCGTCGCGTTCGGGGGAATCGTCCGCCTTGCTATCTTCAGAAGCGACCGGGTGCTGTCCAACCGACGCCGAGGGGTAGACGCCGTAGGTGTGGGGTCTGTCTGATCTATGGGCTGATCTTTGGGCTGAAGTTCGGGCGGAGCCGGCCGCGGCGGAGTCGACGCCGAGAGAGAGCACGAAAACCAGGCCGCAAGCGGCGAGGGACGACAGAAGAGAACGGAACCGGTCGAATTGCATCAAAGAGCCTCCGGAGGAGTGGGCAGAATGAAGAGGATTGTATGCGACGAACGGCGACTCGATCTTTCAGGGTGTGGCTCCGGGGCTCGCGACCGGCTTCTAACGACGTCCCCCTCCCCCGATTTCACAGCCTCGGTGGAGTAACGATTGACGATTTTTGCAGGGCGGTATTAGCTCCTGCTGCTCTTGCTCTTCCCGCCCGATTCCGCCACCCCGCCCGAGATGATGAACTTCATGGCTTGGGTGGCGCCGGCGTCGAGTGAGCGGATGCGATCGCGGGGCACGAGGACGAGCTGGCCGGCGAAGTTATAGGACTGGGGCAGGTAGACCGAGGCGAAGCCGGGCAGGCCGAACTCGTCGAGGGCGTCGCGGGTCAGAAAGCCGAGCAGGAGGAGGTTGGGATCGGCGGTCGGCGCGATCGCGACCGGTTGGTCAAAGCGCTTGCGCTCGCCGACAAAGGCCTGGGTGAGGTCGCGAATGGCGGTGTAGAGAATCTTGACCAGCGGCACCCGGGCGAAGAGGACATCGAGCTGGCGGAAGAGCCAGCGCAGGCCGATGATCCGGGCCAGGAAGCCCACCAGGGTGATGGTCACGAAGGTCGCCAGAACGCCGGCGCCCGGGATCACGCGGCGATCCAGAAGTTGGTCGAGGTGCAGCCAGCCGTCGATGGCAGAAAAGGTGACGTAGGTGAGCCAGATCGTCGCCGCGATCGGGGCGACGATCAAGAGACCGCGAAGGAAGTTTCGAAATACGACTTGGAACATGGGGGCCTCCTGTAGTGGTTCCCGGGATTCTAGCCAGTCGGCATCCGGTAAGCTGGGCGCGAGTCTCGAGAATCACCTTCCGGGAGGCCCTTCATGTCATCGACACCTACACGAACAGTCATCGCAGTCGTCCTCTTTGCTCCGCTCGCGGTCTTGCAGATGACCGCTGTCCTGCCCGCCGCAGATCTCGAGTGGGGTGGATTCCGAGGCCCCAACGCTTCCGGGATTTCCAACTCCGCCGGGCTTCCGGTCGAGTTCGGACCGGGGAAGAACATGGTATGGGTCGCGGACGTCCCGTTCGGGCGGTCGTCGCCCGCCATCGCCGGCGATCGGATCTTCCTGACGGCGATCGACGACGGGAAGTTGGTGACCCTCGCCCTGGATCGAGAGACCGGTAAGGAAATGTGGCGCTGGGAGGTCGAGCGGCTCGAGAAGGCCGAGTTTCACACCGCTACGGATTCGGCGACGCCGAGCCCGGCTACCGATGGCGAGAACGTCTATGCGTTCTTCCACGAAGCGGGGCTGGTGTCCTACGACCGGAGCGGCAAGGAGCGCTGGCGAGTTCCGTTGGGACCGTTTCGCAATTTCTACGGCATGGCGGCGTCACCGGTGTTGGCCGGCGATCGATTGTTTGTCCTGTGCGATCAAGCCGAAGGGTCCTTTCTGCTCGCGGTCGACAAGAACAGCGGCGAGGAACTCTGGCGTAAGAAGCGCCCAGCGCGACTCGAGGCCTATACGACGCCGATTCTGTATCCGAGCGCGGAGGAGCCGAAGGCCTTGCTGGTTTCCGGTTCGCGGTGGGTGGACGCCTACGACCCGGCGACCGGCGAGATTCTCTGGACCCTGGGCGGCGTTGCCAGCGGGCCGATCTCGAGTCCCGTGCTGATGGGAGACACGCTCTACGTCAGCGGCATCGACCATGCCGAGAACGGTTGGGCTCCGTTCGGACCGCTGCTCGAGGAGCACGACAAGGACGGCGACGGGGAGTTGTCGCGAGAGGACGTCGCCGAGGCCTGGATCGCGGAGCACTTCGGATGGCTCAACGCGGACGGCGAAGGCAACATCACCGCCGAGGATTGGGAACGCCTCGAACGGGAGATGGTCAACGAGCAGTGGGGCGTTCACGCGATTCGGGTAGGGGACGGCACTGCCGAGACGGTCTGGAACTATCGCCAGAATGTGCCCTACATTCCGTCGCCGCTGATCCACGACGGCGTCTACTACATGGTCAAAGACGACATCGTGACCAGCCTGGATGCAAGTACCGGAGAGCTCTTGAGGCGTGATCGGTTGGGCGGCGAGGAGAAGTCCAAGGTGTACGCCTCTCCGGTGGCTGCGGACGGCAAGATCTACATCGGCACGTTGAAAGGAGATGTTGTGGTTCTGCAGGCGGGCGCCCAGTGGAGCGTGTTGGCCACCAACGCCCTCGGCGACGAGATCTGGGCGTCGCCGGCGATCGCGGAAGACCACCTTTATGTCCGCACGAAGGAGAAACTGTACTCGTTTGCGCGGTTATCTGAGCCAGCGGAGCCAGCCGAGCCAGTGAAGCCGGGGTCGGATCCGGCGGTCACGGCGGAGCAAGAAGAGACCCGTTGAGGATGGTGAGACCGGTCGGGAGGGGACACCCTTGGAACGGTGTCCCCGAACTACTCAGGATCTTCCAGATCGATACGCTTCAGCCGCTCGAGTTCCTGCTCGCGCTCGGTGAGTTCAGCACCGGCGGCCTCGAGCTCTTTGCGGAGCTTGACGATCTGGGCCTGTAGTCCCGCAATCCGGTAGCCGAGTCGGCCGACTTTCTTGGACTGAACTTCGGACTTGGCTTCGGTCTCGGTGGCCTCCTCGCGAAGTGAAGCGAGCGTTTGCTCGGCCTCCCGGCCCAGCACCAGCTGGGTTCGAATGGTCTCGCGTAGTCTCACCGTTTCGAGCTGCAACGCCAAGAGCAGCGACGCTTGGACCGCGTACTCGCTTCGGGGCCGGATGTAGGTCAGTCGGGTGAGGGCCGATTTGGCGGCCTCCGGGTCGAAGAGTTCCTGGTCGGGCTGAAGGTAGATCAGGCCGAGGTGATAGAGGGCGCTCTCGACGCGGCGGCCGTCGTCACGGCTTTCGAGGACATGCAGGTAGGCATCGCGGGCCGTGGCGAAGTCGCGCTCCGCAAACAGGCGATCGCCTGCGCTGCCGAGGAGATTGCAGCCTGATAAGGCGAGCCAGCATACGAATCCGATGCTGGTCGCTTTCATCTGTTGGAGCATCTGCGACTTCTATCCGGTGCGACTTCTATCCGGAGGTTGCCGCTTCTTGTTGCTCGGCAGCCAGAGGGAGGGCGAGCCAGAACATCGCGCCGCCACCGGGGCGGTCCGAAACCCAGATCGCTCCGTCGTGATCGTTCACGATCTCCCGGGCGATAGCCAATCCCAGCCCGACACTGCCCTTGCTGCTGCGGCCTTCTTCCCGGATCTGGTGAAACCTTTCGAAGACCTTGTCTTTCTCGCTGTCCGGCACACCCGGACCGCGATCTCCGATTTGAACCACTGCGAAATCCTTCGAGGGTAATCGCCGCAACGCCTGCATGCCGGGAGAGGCGGACACATCGATTCTCACGGCGGATCCGTGTGGTGCATATCGAATCGCGTTCTCGGCCAGGTTGCCGAGAACCTGGACGATACGGTCTCGGTCACAGGTGATCTCAATCGGCGCGGCGGTGGCGAGCGAGAGCGACACGCCTCGGGACCATGCGAGTGCCGAATAGCTCTCAATCATTTCGGTCAGAAGCTCGTTGAGTTCCCAGTTGGCCATCGAGTAGTGAAGCGAGCTCTCCTCGAGCTGGGCAAGGTCGAGCAGCTTGGAGATCATCACCTCTAGCCGGCGATTGTTGTCGAGGCTCAGCTGGAGCAGGCGGCGTTGCTTGTCGGTAAGCCCCCCGGGCAGTCCTTCGAGGAGCAGCGAGTCGGTTTCGTACATCGCCGCAAGCGGCGTCTTGAGTTCGTGAGAAAGGTGTG
>JADFQD010000125.1 GCA_022561975.1 Acidobacteriota bacterium | reverse complement strand
GGTCGCCAGGGCCGTCCGCAACTCCTCGATCGTCGGCGCGGCCTTGCGCTCCACCATCGCCAGGGAGGGCGAAAGGAACAACGCCATGGTCCCGATGATCTCCAGCTTCTCGTCTTGATCGCCGGGCACATAGTCGGCCAGCGTTACGGTCTCGTCGACCTCCGCCAGGCCGTTGAGTCTGGCGGCCAGTCCGGCGGCCAGGCAGGTGGCCAGTCACGTGGCCGCTCCGGTGGGGCCATGCCGGCGGTGGTTTTGGGCAACGTCATCGTGTTCGCCGTGTGTCTGCCTCGAATCGTGGGGCTTTCCGGCTTGAGTCCAAGGGATGGCCTGGTGGTCAGCTTTCTGGGGATCGTTCAGATCGGGGTGGCCTACATGTTCCTCACCGCGGCCATGCGTAGGGTTCCCGCGATCCAAGTTTCACTCTTGCTCATGGCCGAACCGGTTCTGAGCCCGGTCTGGGCGTGGTTGATTCACGGGGAAGCCGTCGCCGGGTGGGCTCTGTTCGGAGGCGGATTGATCTTGGCGGCGATCGCTCTTCCCGGTCTCTATGACGCTTTTCGACGCTCTGAGTCCGACCTGCCGTAGGTCAGGGCTTCCAGGCGGCCGCTGTGGAAATCTCGGCGGGCGTCGAGATCTTCGCGGACCGCTCGCTTGAATCTTTCGTCGCTGCCCTTCTCGAGCATGCTGCTGCGGTATTCCTCGATGTCTACGAACTCGAAGGCCATGCGAATGGTCTTGAATAATCGGGGCAACCTCTGCCCTGGAGATTGCACGTGGTGCAGGCCGCCGGAATAGGCGATGAGCATGCGCCCGGAGGGAATGGCTGTGAGCACGTCCGCGATTCCTCCGCGTGAGGTCATCGGCTTGCCGTGTCTGTCGAGCCCATCGGCCCGCTTCATCCGTCCTTCGGGAAAGATGATCACCATCGAGTCCTCGTCGAGCCGATCGATGACCGCCTGCCAGGTGTGGTCGGGCTCGCGGGTAATCGAAATCATGTGCGGCGCGAGGAGTCTCAGGAAGATTCCCAGGAAAGGACGGGATAGCGTCTTGTCGGCGACCGGAACGTGACCTCGGGTAGAGATCCTCTTCAGGAAGTGGTTGGGTAGGCCACCCGTGAACAGCCACTCGTAGAGACTCGTGTGGTTCATCACGGTGAAGATGTACAGGTCGTCCCATGGCGGTTCAGGCGTCTCTCCCATCCACTCGAATTCACATCGGTAGAAGAGACGGCTCCAGATCTTGAGCAGTCTGAGAAACAGTGTGCGCGTGAAGTCTTGCACCTTTTGTGGTTCGAGAAGCGTGGAGTTTCGAGCTTCGGCCGGTTTCCGTCGGACTCGGAAATTGTTTCACAAGCCGAGTCGGGCTCCGCATGGCTTCCGATTCCTGCCGATGACTGACGATAGCTGCCGATGGCTGACGATGGCTGCGGTAGGATGCGCCGCATGTCCAAAGCAATTGATCTTTCCGGCAAGAAGGCCCTGATCATGGGGGTTACCAACAAGAGAAGTCTGGGCTGGGCGATTGCTTCGCAGCTCCAGGAGGCCGGCGCCGACCTCGCCTTCAGCTATCAGGGTGAACGTCTGCGGCGCGAGGTTGAGAAGCTGACCGCCGACCGGCCGGATACTCCGCGCTTCGAATGCGATGTTACGAGAGAAGAGGATCTCGAGGCTCTGTTCTCAGGGTTGGCGAAGGCATGGGACGGTATCGATATTCTTGTGCACTCGATCGCGTTCGCGCCTCGCGCCGCCATGACCGGCCGCTACATCGACACCGTTCGGGAAGACTGGATGATGGCGCTCGAGGTGTCCGCCTACTCGCTGGTGGCGATAGCGCGGCATGCCGAGCCGCTGCTCAAAGCAGATGCTTCGATTGCAACGCTTACCTTCCAGGCCGCCGAGCGTGTGGTGCCCAAATACAACGTCATGGCGGTCGCCAAGAGCGCCCTCGAAGCGAGCGTGCGCTATCTGGCGTACGAACTGGGGGAGAAGGGCATTCGGGTCAATGGCATCTCCGCCGGTCCGGTCAAGACCGTCGCGGCGCGCAGCATCCCCGGTTTCATGTCGATGTACAAGCAGTTCGAGAAGATCGCGCCGCTCAAGCGCAACGTGACTCATGAGGAAGTCGGCCAGCTCGGGCTGTTCCTGCTGTCTCCTTTGGCCTCGGGGATTACAGGAGAGGTGGTCTATGTGGATGCGGGCTATCACATCATGGGCATGGACCTCCCCGTCTAGCGGGTCATTTGGCAGCGTCTACGGCGTTACGCGGCTTGCGGGCTCCTCGGCGTACTTGAGTACGCCTTCGTCGCTCCTCAGCCGCGATGCCTTGTAGCCACTGCCAACTGACCCGCTAGACAGCCAGTTCGCGTGCCATTTGGCAGTGTCTACGGCGTTACGCGGCCCGAGACATTGAATCCCGCTTCAGGAAGAGCTCCAAGAGCTGGGTCGTTCATCAGGATTCACCTCGGAGGAGGACCTCCTCGCTACGAATCCTGGTGAGTAACCCTCGCTCTTGGAGCGGCGCCGACCTAGCTGCGGCGCAGCTTCTCGAACTGCTCGATGCGCTTTTCGAGTAACTGCTTTTCCATCGCCAGACCGGCTTGCAGCAGCAGTAGCTCGAAGTCGTCGAGCTCGCCGATCGGGCGGTCGCCCCCGGCGTTGTCGCCGTAGAGCACCAGCATGCTCTCGCCGTTGACGATAAGCGGCAGGGCGGCCGATTCGGTCGGTTCGATGCCGCCCAGGTGGCTCACCAGATACAGATTCCACTCGAGCCGCTCCATCTTGCCGCGCTGGGTTGCGCGGTGCTCGGCCGCCTGCGAGAGGATCGAAGGCTGATTCTTGGGGAGCCTGAGGCTGCCTCGCTCGGGTCCTTCGCCGTCTGCGAATCCGAAGTGCCCCATGCTCACGAAATTGCCCTGGCTCGAGATGAAGAGCACGCCGCGCTCAAAAACGCCCTTGCCGAACTCGATCAGCGTCGAAGTCACTTCGCCGGTGAACTGGGGCGACCTGATCTCTTCCATCAGGGCCCTGAGTCCGACGAGTCGCTGAGTGCCGGACGTGGAGGCGAGATCATTCGGGTCGATTTCTTCTTCTGCGTCGAAGCTCGCTTCGAGTTCCGCCAGGACTTCGTCCGGTGGGACTCCTCGGGTAAGAAGAAAATCGGCGGCGTCAAAACCGATCTCGCCATGGTCGATGAGCTCGAAGGAATCGAACTTGAAGAAGCCCTGATCCCAATTCAGGAATTCGATGAGGACTCTCTCGAGCTGTTGGCGCAGCACGCGCTCGAGATCTTCGGAGGTGATCAGCCCGGTGTCAATCAGAATGGAGCCCAGGCGCTTCTCGCTCTCCTCGGAGTGTTGGGTCTCGAGAGCCTGGGCGAGTTGGTCCGGACTGACGAATCCGCCGCAGAGGAGAAGATGTCCCAGGGTCTCGCGGGCCCCTGAACTCGAGGCGTAGACGATCTGGCCGTCACGAAAGACGATGATGCCCTCGGCGTCACTGCGAGTGAGGTGGAGCTTGCCGGTCTTTTGATTGGAAGCGACGATCTGGAGCAGATCCGCGAGCGGGAATTGATCGAGGCGGCCGACGAAGCTCATTCTGGAGACACTCTGGCACAAGGTGCGCCGTGGTTATACTTAGTTTAGCTGGTCTGAAATTGTGTGACGCTACTGGGCCAGGCTAATGAAAGTCGTGGCTGGGGGTGCGGGCGATCTCCGGTAACGGCCAGAATCGTTCACCCTGAATTGACAGCGAGCCGTCTCTATGCTGAACGGTTCCCTCCACGATCAGCCCCGGGTTTCCGATCAGAGTTCTACGGTGCTTGCGGAAAAGATCCGGGCGGATGATGGCTTGCACCATTCCGGTTTCGTCCTCCAAGGTGATGAACAAGACTCCCTTTGCGGTTCCCGGGCGCTGCCGCACGATGACCGTTCCTGCGGTTCGGATTCTCTTGCCGTTAGGTACTTTGCCCACGGCTGCCGTCTGCAAGATGCCTTGTCTTTCGAGATCTTCTCGAAAGTGAGCCATGGGGTGCACCCCGGTGGTCATTCCGGTTGTGGAGTAGTCCGCGAAAGTTTCTTCGATAGCCGACATCTCCGGCAGCGGATGCGAAGTTGCGTATTCTGGTCCTTCTTTGTCTTCTTCGAACAGCGGCGCGCTGGGTTTGGATTCCCAGGCCACCTGCCAGAGAGCCTGCCGTCGTGAGAGGCCCAAAGAAGCCAGGGCGCCGGCCTCGGCGAGACGGGTCAGTTCGTCATCGCGAAGACTCGAGCGGCGAACCAGGTCGGCGGTGTTCTGGAACGGACCCGTGGCTCGAGCACTCTCGATGCCCTCGCCGGATTGCTTGCGCAGGTCGCGAATGTAGCGCAGGCCGAGGCGGATGGCGCCGTCTTCCAGGCGGCACTTCCAACCCGAGAAGTTGACATCCGCAGGCTTGGCTTCGACCCCGTGACGCTCGGCGTCTTTGACCAGGGTGGCGGGATGATAGAAGCCCATCGGCCAGGCGTTGAGCAATGCCACGCAAAAAGCCGCAGGGTGATGACACCTCAGATAGGCGCTGGCATATGCGATCAGCGCGAAGCTCGCCGCATGCGATTCCGGAAACCCGTAGAGAGCGAACGACGTGATGGACTTGACGATCGCGTCTTGCTTGTCGCCGGTTATTCCGCGCTCGGTCATGCCTTGGCGCAGGTTGCGCTCGATCGTGTGCATGCGTTCGATCGAGCGCTTGAATCCCATGGCGCGACGGAGCTCTTCGGCTTCGCCACCGGAGAAGCCGGCCGCCACCATGGCGATGCGCAAGAGCTGCTCTTGAAAGATCGGCACGCCCAGGGTGCGCTTCAGGATCGGTTCGAGGCAGGGATGGGGGTACTCGACCGGTTGCCGGCCCAGGCGCCGTTCGAAATAGGGATTCACCATGCCGCCGACGATCGGGCCCGGCCGGATGATGGCGACCTGGATTACGAGGTCGTAGAACCGCTCGGGCCGGTTGCGTGGCAGCGATGCCATTTGCGCGCGGCTTTCGACCTGAAAGACCCCGACCGTGTCGGCTTCGCGCAGCATTTTGTAGGTAGCCGGATCGTTCGCAGGTAGGTGGGCGAGATCGATGTCCTTGTTTTCATGGGTCTTGATCAACGGAATGACCTCTTCGAGCGCTTGCAGCATGCCCAGACCCAGAAGATCGACCTTGATGATGCCGAGATCGGCGCAATCGTCCTTGTCCCACTGGACGATGACGCGATTCTCCATGGCTGCGGGCTCGAGCGGCACGACTTCGTCCAGGCGGCCGGCGGCGATGACCATCCCTCCGGAATGCTGGCCCAGATGGCGCGGGATGTTGTGGATCCGGCGCCACATCTCGGCGAAATGGCGGATCCGGGGACCGTCCGGATCGAAGCCGGCCGCTTTCAACTCCTCGGCCAGCGACTTGGGGTCACCTCGGACGAGATCGTAGTGCCAGCTACCCAATTGCTTGGACAGCTTGTTTTGTTGTTTGAGCGAAAATCCCAGGGCCTTGGCAACCTCCCGAGCGGCCGAGCGATTGCGGTAGGTGATCACGTTGGCCGTCATCGCGGCTCCGTGGGGGCCGTAGCGCCGGTAGACGTATTGGATGACCTTCTCGCGTTGATCCCCGGAGGGAAGATCGAGATCGATGTCCGGCCATTCGCCGCGCTCTTCGGAGAGGAATCGCTCGAAGAGCAATTCCATTTTGACCGGATCCACCGCGGTGATCGAGAGCGCATAGCAAACGGCGCTGTTGGCGGCCGAGCCGCGGCCCTGCACCATGATGTTTTCTCGCTTGCAGAACTGGATGATGTCCCAGACGATCAGGAAGTATCCGGCCAGGCCAAGACGTTCGATCATGGCCAGTTCATGTTCGAGCTGTTTCTGCGCGCGCGAGGTGAGCGGTCGGAAACGAGCGCGAGCTTCGTTCCAGGTAATGTGTCGCAGATACGACATCTCGGTTTCACCGGGTGGTAGGGGGTAATCGGGGAAGCGATACCCGAGATCCGAGAGCGTGAAGTCGAGACTCTCGGCGAGTTCGACGGTCTGGTGCAAAGCCTCGGGCAGATCGGCGAACAACTCCGCCATCTCGGTGGCGCTCTTGAGATGGCGTTCCCGGTTGGCGTCGAGCAAGCGGCCGGCCTGGTCGAGTGTGGTGTGGTGCCGAATTGCGGTCAGAATATCGTAGAGCCGGCGATCTTCCGGGCAGGCATAGCGAACCCCGTTGGTGGCCACGATCGGAATGCGGTGCGCTCGAGCTTGCTCGAGCAGGAAGTAATTTCGTGCTTCCTGGCGGGGCTGTCTGTGGCGCTGGATCTCGATGTGCAAGCGCCCGGGGAAGAGCGCCCGAAGACGATGCAGAATGTTTCGTGCAGAATCTGGAGAGGGAGACCGGGTATCGTCCGGGCCAGCCGGAGTGTTCGGAGCCAGGGCTTGGGCGATTGGCCCTTGGGGACCGCCCGCCAGGCAATGGAGACCGTGGCTGTGGCGCTCGATCAACTCCCAGTTCGCGATCGCCTCGCCCTTTGGGTGACCGCGAGCCATGGCGGTCGCGAGCTTGCACAGATTGCGGTAACCGGCGCGACTGGCAACTAGGAGGGTGAGTCGGCCGGCCGAGGCTGCCAGAGTCACCTCGGCTCCTACCAGGGCCTTGATTCCGGCCTTCTTGGCGGCTTGGTGGAAACGAGGCGCGCCATAGACACCGTTGCGGTCGACCAGAGCGACGGTGCCAAGCCCGAGTTCGGCCGCTCGCGCGATCAGGTCCTCGGGGAGAGAGCCACCCTCGAGGAAGGAAAACGCCGAAGCCGCATGCAACTCGAAATAGGGAAGGCGGCGCCGAGCCCCGGGCGAGAAGGTCGGGTTAATCGTAAATGCCGTCGGCAAACCAGTCTCCAGTGAGCTGATCTAGGAAGATCCGGTAGATGCCACCATTCTCGAGTTCTACATCCCAGTAGTCCCGGTTGATGGCTTCGCGCTCCGACCACCAGTTCTCTTCCACCGACCATGGCCCGGATGCGACTCGAATGCGACCGCCAAGTCGGAGAGAGGACGTGGATTCGGCACGGGACTGAACCGCCAAAAATTTGCCGGCGGCTCTGCGTACCACCAGAGGGATCGGAGGGCGGAGGCTGCGAACCGCGAGGAGTCCCTTGCTTCTGGGGATTTCGGGCCGGACGATGGGAGGGGTGGGTGGCTCGAATTGGAGAATCTCGAAACGGCCGGGTACGTGGCTGTCGATGGGTTTGCAGCGGCCAATGCCTTCCGGTCCGAGAAGAGCGAAGAGCCGAGCCAGACTCGTAGCCATTTTGTCCGGAGACAACGCGGCAGGACCGAATATCGTCAACTGGGCGGTGCGCGGCCGGTCCGGGTGGGCCTGGAAAGTGAAGCCGACCACCGGAGCGCCGGGTGGTTCCCGCTCCAGATCGAGGCGGATCAAAGTGAGCAAGGTTTTCACATCGCGACTGGGAGCGGGCAGTAGAATCGAACGGTCGCAGAATCCTTTGGGCTCCAAACGCAAGGACAGCTCGAGCTGGACGCAGGCCAACCCTCGCGAGTCGAGACGGGAGCAGAGACGGCCCAGCGCCGCGCGGGCGACGAAAAGGAACGGCTCTAGCGATACCAGGGGCCAGTCGAGGTCCATTCCTTCGCTGAATGTCTCGCACGGTTGGTAGGGCACGATCGGCTGTGGGTCGATGCCCCGCGCTCTTTGGTGAAGTTGTTGGCCGGTCTTACCCAGGCGGCCGGCGACTTCGTTGGCCGGCAGGGCGGCAAAGCTTCCGATCGAACGAATTCCCCAGCGACACAGCGTCTCGTAGACGTGAGCTTCCGGTGACAGACGGGCGAGAGGCAGGGGAGCCAGAAAGTCCGTCTCTTGATCGACGGGGATGATCGTAGGCGAAGGCAAACGCTCCGCCGCGATCCTCGCGCCGAGCTTGCTCGAAGCGATGCCCGCCCAGGCGGGTAAGCCGGCCTTGCGGTCGGCATCGGCCATCAGTTCGCGCCCCAGCGCCAGTTCCGCCAGCGCAAATCCAGAGGGCGCAAAGCCAGAGAGTGCCGCCCGCTCGGCCGGTTCGAAGTCTTCGTCCGCATAGTGGCGCTCGAGGCCCTGAATGTCGAGATAGACGACGCCTTCTCGTGCGTCTTCGACGCGGGGAGAAAAGCTTTCCGCGACTTCGAGCAGTGCTTCCTGGGCGGTTTTTTCACACTCAGGGTCTCTTGCTCTGACGTGTAGCTCAGGGAGCAGTGCGCGGGCTTGCGACAACGTCATGCCCGGGCGCAACGCACCGCGCCGTGCTCGCCGGGTAGCCGCGATCAGGCGAGCGGCGCTGCCGCTGCCTTGAAAGATCGCGACCGCCTCCTCGAGTAGCTCGGGCTCGCAGCGCAGGCGGGCGGCGAGCACAAACAGCGGCACGTACAAACAACATATGCGGGTCGGCGGATGTGATGGCATCTACAGCGTTATGCGATCTCCACGCTCCTTGACGTGCTTGAAGCACGCCTGCGTCGCGTGTCGAACGCAAGCCTTGTATATGCCACCGCCTCCACCGACCCGAAAACTTCAAACGCTTTGCGTTGCCCTGTAGCGGTCGAGCTCCGTCTCGACCGTCTTCTTTCGGTCGACACAGGGGTCGACCGCTACAAATCCGGTGTCCGCCGTTTCGCCGAGGAAGGCCTCGGGCGAGGAGAGGGCGAAGGAAACACGTTGGCTGTGAGAGTTGTGGCGGATTTTTTGGAGTTTCCAGTGGAATCGAATCGCTTCGAGAAGGCAGGGCGCTCGGTTGCCGCCGAGCCAGCTGGATTCGGCGCGCTCGGTCTCGAAGACCGTAGCCGCAGCGGGACCGCTGACCCGGTAAGGACTGGACACGCAGACAACGCTTTGAAAGGCAACCGCTGCGCGCGTCAAGCGAAGCCAAGCGGCCGCGGGACCGCGGCCACCGCGAACGGGCGGTTGACCCAAATCCAAAATCACCAGCGGGAACCCGGTTTGAAGAGCGATCTCGGTGGCTATCAGAGCCGGCTTCAGATGCTTGGGACGTAGCCAGAGAAGGCGGTCGAGATCAACTCCCAGTTCCGAGGCGTTTCCTGGATCCAGGCTGTCGCCCAGGTCAATCAGAGCCGCCACGTCTCCAGCCGTGGTGGTGGCAGCCAGCGTAGACAGCACAAGGGAAAATCGACCGCTGGTATTCCGGCCGGTCACCTCGATCAGGCCCCCGCGGGGTAAGCCGCCAGCGAGCGATTGATCCAAGGGAGAGATTGCCGTCGGCAGGGGAGGAGATGGTCTCTCGGCTGCCCGAGCGACCAGTTCGGTGCCGCGGGTGACGAAGTGGAGGAGTTCTTCGGGGAACCGGGCGCTCTGAAATTCGGGCCCGAGACTGTGCCGAGGCTGTCGATGGTCTTCCGGCGACGGAGAGACAGCGTGTTGCGCCTGAACGGTTGTCATGGGGAGGATGAATGTAGGCGTAAATGGAGCGTAAGTCAAGGATAAAAAAGCGCCCGGTGAATCACCGGGCGCTTGCTCTACTCGGAGCTATTAGATCACTCGAAAACTAGCGGTCAGCCGTCAGTGTCCCTCTCCCTCTTCATGGTCGTCTCCCATTGCATCGTCGGCCATGTCGCCAGCTGCCTCAGCGGCATCGTCGGCCATGTCGCCGGCTGCCTCAGCGTCGTCGTCAGCCATGTCACCGGCTGCCTCAGCGGCGTCGCCAGCCATGTCACCGACTGCCTCAGCGGCGTCGCCAGCCATGTCACCG
Source organism: Acidobacteriota bacterium (assembly GCA_022561975.1). Lineage (GTDB taxonomy): Bacteria > Acidobacteriota > Thermoanaerobaculia > Multivoradales > JAHEKO01 > CALZIK01. The sequence continues at coordinate 1,327 of JADFQD010000125.1, read as the reverse complement.
GCTGCCTCAGCGGCGTCGCTCGCCATGTCGCCGGCTGCGTCGGCGGCGTCCTTCGCCGTGTCACAGGCAACAAACGGCAGCATCACGATCAGTGCCAGTCCCAAAACTACGATTAGATTCTTTTTCATTTTCCAACCTCCTAGACGGTCAATTACGGTGGGCTGCTTCGGCCCAAGGCCGAAGCCCTGGCGCAAAGATGGCCGCTCCTTCACGATGGCTTCGGATCTTATACCAGAAATTCGTCAGGTATCGGGCAATAGCGAAAACGGGTTGGCTATCTCGCTAATTTGGGTATAATTGTCATGTCCCCGTGTGGAGAAAACTCAAAAAAATTAGATGTTGCGGCGGCCGGCCGCGGCGGCGCTTGGGATTTTTCAACAGACCCTAAAGGAGTTGTGCATGGACAATTTGCGTACGAGTCTTGCCTCGATCGGCGAGAATCTTCTGGGTGAAATGGGCGTCTACCTGCCCAGGTTGCTCGGAGCCCTTCTCATTCTCATTTTCGGCTGGCTTGCGGCCTATTTGATCTCGAGGCTGGTGCGAGCCGCTCTGCGCCGAACGACGATTGACAATCGGATCGTCAGTTGGGTGCGGGGGGAAGAGGGCGAAACGCCCGATATCGAGCCTACGATCGGCAAGGTCGTGTTTTGGTTCGTGATGATCTTCGTCTTTATCGCCTTCTTTAACGCTCTCCAGATGGCAGCGGTCACCGAGCCGCTGCAGAACATGGTCGAGTCGATTCTGGGTGCGTTGCCCAACGTGGTCAAGGCGGCTGTTCTGCTCTTGGTCGCATGGTTGCTGGCGACCGGTCTCCGATTGGTGGTGCGCAAGGGCCTCGACACCGTCGGGCTGGATCGGCGCCTGGGCGGTGAGATGGTCGATTCCAGCGGCGAAAAGCAGATCCCGGTTTCACACACGCTCTCCGAGACGGTGTACTGGCTCATTTTCCTGCTGTTTCTGCCTGCGGTTTTGGGTGCGCTTCGGATGGAGGGCTTGCTGGCACCGGTGCAGAACATGGTCTCGAAGTTGGTGGGTTTCATTCCCAACCTCTTCGGCGCGGCGGTGATCTTCCTGGTCGGATGGTTCATCGCCAAGATCCTGCGGCGAATCGTAACCAGCTTGCTGGCGGCCGCCGGCCTGGATTCTCTGGGCGACAAAGCCGGATTGGATCAGGCGCTGGGGAAGACCAAGCTGTCGGGTTTGATCGGGCTACTGGTCTACATGCTGGTTCTGATACCGGTGCTGATCTCGGCCCTTGGCGCCATGGAGTTGGATGACATAACCAAACCTGCAAGCCAGATGCTGGATCAGATTCTCGGGGCTCTGC
>JADFQD010000214.1 GCA_022561975.1 Acidobacteriota bacterium | reverse complement strand
CCCCCACTGATACGTCGGGTCGTAGAACCAACCACTCGACAAGACCCCGATGTCTTTTTTCCACAGCTGGTTGCCATCGAAGTCGAAACAGAAGAGACCCTCCGAAGGAAAGTGGACGACAAGATGCTCTCCGTCGGTGACCGGCGTTGGGTTGGCGTGGCTCGACTTCTGATGCCGCTTGACCTTCGGAGCGCCCCTGCTGGCGGTGCGAACCCAGAGGACTTCGCCCGTGGTCTTCGACAGGCTGTAGATCTGCCAGGCGTGCTGGGAATCATCCTCGACCGAGTCGACGTCGCCGGAGAGCCCGATCCTCAGTCCCGCGTCGTCTCCGCTCGAAACCGCTGTCGAGACGAACACCCGGTCGCTCGAGATCACGGGACTGGACAGGGCCAGGCCGGGGATCTCCGTCTTCCACAGGACGTTGTCGCCGCTCTCCCCGTTCCATGTGAACGGCACCCCTTGGCCATCGCCAATGCCGGAGGCACCTGGGCCTCGGAAGCTCGGCCAGTCGATCGCCGTGCTGTGTTTTGGCTCAGGAAGAGGCGCGGGCTCAGCGAGTGCAGCCAGATCTCCCGCCGCGTCCGCGGCAGCGGCGGCCGGATCGAAGCGAGCGAAGAAGAGTTCTTGCCCACCCTGGCGAAGCTCGAAGCCTTCGACCTGGTCGCCGCGGACCCAGAAGGTGAAGTCGGCCCCGGCTTGCTCTCGAGCGGTGAAGGTTTGTTCGCCGGTACTGTCGAGGCTGAGCGCGGCCTGGCCCTGTGTCTGGATCTTGAGTGTCTCCTCGTCGAAGAACACTTTGGCGATCATCCCGATCTCACTGTTCTTGTAATCGCCAACGTAGGTGGAAAGAACCTCTATCGGGATGCTCGGCGCCTCCTCTGCAAGCTCTTCTGGAACTCGTGGAGCCAGAAAGGCGACGACTTCTTCGTGCCCGTCCTCCTGGGCTCGACTCAGTGCAGAGCGCAGGGCCGGAGGCTCGACCAAGCCGGATTCAGTCGCAGCTCGAACCAGGTCCATGTCGCCGATGCGTGCGCCGGCCCGGAGGATGTCCGGAGCCGCCGTTGATCCTTGCTTCAGGAGCAAGAGAACAATCTCCTTGTGTACCGGAGACTTGTCGAGCGAAAAGAGTGCCCAGGTTACCGGTGTCGCTTTGTAGAAGGTGTCTTTCACATCGACCTCGGCGCCGCTCTCGAGCAGCAGATTTACGATCTCGAGACTGCCCTTGTCGACGGCGAAGAACAGAGCCGTGGCGCCATAGCGAGACTTGAAGTCGACGTCCACACCCGATTCCAAGAGTTCTCGCACTGTCGCGATGTCCTGTTGTTGGGCGGCTTCGAGGAGCTGCTCGCCCCGGCTGGCGGGACTGGCCGCGGGGGTCAAGAGGAGAGCAATGGAGAGAGCAAGAGCTGATCGATGCATCGTGAGTCCTTTCCGTCGGCCTGTCGGGTCCGTTGGGGCCGTCGCGAGCAGATTCTAGAGTACGCTCGTCACCACAGATCTTCGTGACAGCGCGCCGCCTCGAGCCCCCGCTCCATCCGCACCTCGGGTCGCCAGCGGAACTTCTCCGAGTACGAGTTGGTCTTGCCTTCGACCGCGTCGGCGATGATCGCCCCGAGCACCGGCGCAAACTTGAAGGCGTGGCCGCTGCCGCCGCTGGCAACGGTCAGGCCCGACCGCTCCGGATGCGCCGCGATCCAGAGATCCTCGTCGGCGGTGTCGCAGTAGGGGCACAAGCGCGTGCCGACCACCTCGGCGTCCGCAAGGCTCGCAAAGTGCTCGGCCAGGAACGCGCTGAGCCTTTTGGTGATCTCAACGGGCACGGTGAGCGAGGCGGCATCGCCAGGCTCGGTTGGCCCGGTTGCCTCAGGGGGCTCAGACGTTTCCGCGGGCACCACACCGAGCCCGTGGTGCCCGATCTTCACCCGAAAGAGCCTGCGCAGGTTCTCCCTGTGGGCATCGTCTGAACCACCGATCCCGACCCTTACTTGACAGTCAAACGGATCGTTGAATCTGGCTGGCGGGGCAAAATAGACCTCGTTGTGGACGAGGAGCCGCTCTGCATGGAGGCGACTCTGCCCCCGGAAACTCCGGTACTTGAAAAGGTACGGGACGGCAGCAACGGGATCCACTTCTGCCATAACTACTCCGTCCAGGCAGCGAAAACCTTCTTGACCTCCTGAATCCAGAACTTCTCCACATCGGACGGGTCATGGCCAAGCTGCTTGGCAAGCCTGAAGAACC
>JADFQD010000124.1 GCA_022561975.1 Acidobacteriota bacterium | reverse complement strand
CTGCGCGACCTCTACGTGCGGGGCAAGTACCGGGACGTGATCCTGCCCATGACCGTCCTGCGGCGGCTGGACGCGGAGCTCGAAGCCACCAAGCAGGCCATGCGGCAGGCACTTATGAACCTGCGCCCACGCCCGGAGATGGCGCTGGTCGATGCGGTACCGCTCGAGGTGCCCGGCCTGCTGTGCTTGTCTTTGGTGCGCGGCGACTACATAAGCTACGCTATTGGGGCGGCTTCTATTCTCGCCAAGGTTGCGCGCGACCGGATAATGACTGAGCTCGACACGGAGTATCCTCACTATGGTTTCGCCAGCCACAAGGGGTATGCCGCGCCCGGGCATTTGGAGGCCTTGCGTGAGTACGGGCCGACCTGCGAGCACCGCTTGACTTTCCGCTCGGTCCTGCCAGCCATGGAGTGTGATGGTCCTAGCGATTTGGAGCGAGTGCATGGCCGTTAGTCGCAGATCAGCGCTCCAGGCAGCCGAGAAGTTGGTTTCCCGAGGCCGGCTCGAAGCCGCCGTCAAGCAGTATCGCAAGGCTCTCGCCGAGAGCCCCGACGACACCGGAACGCTCAACCGGCTTGGCGATCTCTACGCCCGGCTCGGTCGCGTGAAAGACGCGGTCGAGATGTTCGCGGCAGCGGCCGATCGCTTCGCCAAGGAAGGCTTCTTCGTCAAGGCGATCGCAATCTACAAGAAGATCATTCGCCTCGACCCGACTTTGATCAAGGTCTACGAAACGCTCGCCGATTTGTACCACCGCCAGGGCCTGGTCAACGAGGCTGGGGCTCAATACCAAGTGGTTGCGGACTACTACAAACAGGCTGACGACACCAAGGCGCTGGTCTCGGTCTTCGAGAAGATGGTGGAACTCGAACCGGACAACCCCAGCCACCGCCTCAAGCTCGCGGAATTCTATTGCGGCTCCGAGCAGATCCCTCAGGCGATGGAGCAGTATCAAAGAATCGCACATTTCATGCTCGAGCACGGCAAGGTCGAAGAGGCTTTCCAGGTTTATCTCGGCGCCTACGAGCTCAAAGTGGATGATCTCGGTTTTCTGACCGACATTATCGTCCAACTGACGGACCTCGGTCACGACCGGGTGGCGAAGCGGCTCTTGCACCGGGCAATCGAAAGAAATCCAGATGCCGTGCGAGTGGCGGATTTGGTTGACCTCCCGGTGCCCGATGTAGCGGAGAGACGGGGCCATCAGCTGCCCGAGGAGCCGCCCAAGAGCCAAGCCGAAGATTCGGCGAAGACTCGGGCCCCACGGGCAGTAAGCGCCGGCACGGAGTCTGTCGAGTCGGCTGTCAAGCTCGAGGCAGAGGAATCGGAAGGGAGATCGGAGAAGGAAGCCTCCGTGTCGGCCGCTCCTCCGGACGGGGCGGGTCGGGAGGTCGAGGTCGCGGAGCCGCCGGATTTGGCGGGGGTCGAGCCCCAAGAGCCTACGGCGAGTGTGCTTCAGGGAACTGTTTCGGATGACGAGACCGGAGAGTTCGAGATTACACTCGATGCTCTCGAACTCGAGGCGCCGGACGGGGACGAAAGTGTCCCGGCCGCGGTCGAGATGCCGTCCGACGATGCGGCGGAACTCATCGAACCTGAGTTCCCGGACACTCGTGCGGACGAGTTGGTGACCGAGGCAAACGTACTTGCCAACTACGGCCTCGAGATCAAGGCGATCGAGCTGCTGGAGAACGCACTGCGGCTTGCGCCGACCCACGCCGAAGCCGTGGAGTTACTGCTGCATCTGCACCATGAGGAGGGCAGATTCCGAGACGTGGTCGAAGTTGCGCAGCGCTTTGTCGATGCTGGTGCTCTGCCGCCCCGATTGAAAGAATTGCTGGAAGACTGGGAATACCAGATCGAAGGAGGCCAAGTGCGCTCCTCGGCGGCGATCGTAGAACTCGCCGAAGAAGTGACGGTGGAGCCCGAGGCCGTTCCGGCTTCCGACGCCCGTCTAAGCTGGTTGGACGAAGAATCCGCGGTTTCCGAGGGCGTCGATTCGGACACCCTGTTCGGGGAAGAGAACGAGTTTTTCGATCTGGCCGCGGAACTCGAAGAAGAACTGATAGCCGAGGAAACCGGATCTGCCGGCCAGCTCATGCCGCAGCTCGAGGAGCAGTCGATCGAAGAAATCGTCGAAGGTTTCAAGCAGGGCGTTGCCGAGACCCTTTCGAGCGAGGACTACGACACCCACTATAACCTCGGGATTGCCTATCGCGAGATGGGATTGATAGACGAGGCCATCGGAGAGTTTCAGCTCGCTGCCAAGTCCGAGCAGTTTCTCGTCGACTGCTGTTCTCTTCTGGGAGCTTCGTTTCTGGAGAAGGGGTTCCCGGAGCTCGCGGTCAAGTGGTACGAGCGCGGGCTCGAGGCGCCCAAAGTTTCGGACGAAGAGAAGCTGGGTCTCCTGTATGAACTCGGCAATCTCTATCTGAGCACCGGCGCACGTGGCACCGCGAAGGAGACCTTTGCCGAGATCTACGGCGCTAATTCGAACTACAGGGACGTGGTTGCCAAGCTCGAAGAGCTGCGCCAAGCTTAGCCCGATCCTCTCCCCACGCCTCTTGCCGTGACTCGCCGTTTTGGAATCGGACGATCTTCGGATTGCGTCCCCCGATTGGGCCGGCCTGGGTATTGGCTTTCGACTGTGACCGCGGACTGGCAGTGCGAGACGTAAAGCCCATCTGGATCGCCGTAGCGCTGTTTGCGGTGGTGGCGGTATTTTTTCTTCTCACCAGGGTGAGCGAGAAGGTCGCCCCGGTTCCGGTCGCTCTGTGGGTAGCGATTCAACCCGAGGGCGAGGACGTGGCCCGGGTCGGGCCGGTCGAGCTGCCGGCTGGAACCGGCTTTCGGCTTCATGCGGTGATGGAGGCCGAGACATTTCGGGGTGGGCGGATCTACTACACCGAAGCGAAGCGGCTCGATCTTCTCGGCGAGCCGGTTTCCTCCGAGTTGCTCAGGCCCTGGAGTGGGCGCCTCGAGGCCAGGATTCTCTGGTTCACCGTCGAGGGCTCGACACCGTTTCGGCAGGTTCCTTTGGATGAGGAATTGACCGCTCCGCGGTTTCAAGGGATCTTTCAGCCCGATTGGGGACGAGCCTGGTCGGTCATCGGGGACGTACGGCCAACGGTCGAAAATTTTCTTCCCGGTGCGGACCAAGTCCGCCGAACCAAACGCTTTGGAACCCAGCGCTTTCAGGTGCGCATCGAGCTCTTCCGTCGCAAGAAGGACCTGACGCCGGAGCTTCGACTCGCCTCATGGGGCTCGGAAGAGCTGCCGGGTCGTGCCGCAGAGTTTCCGGCCGTCACTGCGGTGCTGCCGGGAGTGCTGGAAGCGCCGTCTCGAATTTTCGGGCTGCAGCAGCTCGAGTTGGAGAGCGGAAGCCAAAGCGCATCGACAGGAAAGCAGCTCGTGTCGTGGACCGACGAGTTGATTGCCTTTTCCCGGATTGCAGTCCTCGGAAAATGGCTCACGGCTCAGGGAGTCTCGTGGGAAGACCTTGCTTGGGAAGCGGTCGAATTGGGCGTTTCGCCTGCCGCAGCTCAGCCCGGGGACTTGCTGCGCGTCGGCCGCCGCGTGGTTTGGCTTCTGGAAGATCGTGGAGCCGCCGGGTTAGACGACGAGGATTGGTGTTTGGACCTCGAACGTGGCGCTCGAGTCGAGCGGCTGGGCGATGTATTCGTCGGCGAAGGGCTCGTGGACTGGGCCCGGGCTCCGGGATTGCGTCGCGGCACCTGACCCGTGGTTCGGTGGAGTCTGTAGGGAAACAATGGAATGACGACCACTGTCACTTTGATCGAAGGCGACGGCATCGGACCCGAAGTGACGTCCGCCACCGTGCGAGTTCTCGAAGCGACGGGCGTGGATTTCGAGTGGGAACCCCATGTCGCCGGTCTCAACGCCATGGACAGATATGGTGAGCCGCTTCCCGAGGAGCTGGTCGATTCCGTGCTCCGCAACAAGGTCGCTCTCAAAGGGCCGGTTACGACCCCGGTCGGGCGAGGTTTTCGATCCGTCAACGTTGAGCTGCGCAAGCGTCTGGACCTGTTCGCGAACCTGCGTCCGATCCGAACTCTTGCGGCTCTGCCCGGACACTTCGGCGATGTCGACCTGGTCGTCGTGCGCGAGAACACCGAGGGTCTCTACAGCGGAATCGAGCATGAGGTCGTGCCGGGGGTGGTCGAAAGCCTGAAGATCATCACGCGCCACGCCTCCACGCGAATCGCCCGCTTCGCCTTCGACCACGCCCGCACGAACGGCCGCAAGCGCATTACGGCGGTGCACAAGGCCAACATCATGAAACTTTCGGACGGGTTGTTCCTGAGGTGTTTCCGCGAAGTCGCCGAGGAATACCCGGAGATCGAGGCCGATGACCGGATCGTAGACAACATGGCCATGCAGCTCGTGGTCAACCCACTCGACTACGACGTCTTGGTGATGCCGAATCTCTACGGCGACATTCTCTCCGACCTCTGCGCGGGTTTGGTCGGCGGTCTGGGCGTCGTGCCGGGCGCCAATCACGGTGAACACATCGCCGTATTCGAGGCCGTTCACGGCAGTGCACCCGATATCGCCGGCCGCGACATCGCCAATCCGACCGCACTGATTCGATCCGGCATCCTGATGCTGGAGCACCTCGGCCTGGAGCAAGAAGCGCTCAGCGTAGGCGCGGCTCTCGACCGCGTGCTGTCAGAGCCTGCGCGCCGAACTCGTGATCTCGGGGGGGACGCCTCGACCAGCGAGTTTACCGATGCGCTGGTCGCCGAGATCGAAAGCGCTGCTGGGTGAATCCGACCTTCGGAGAACTCAGCAACTAGAAGGTATCGGCGGTATCACCGGTTTCCCGCAGCACGTCCAGGATCGCGTCCTTGGTCAGGAGCTCGCCGAACAGGTGAGGCTCCCGGCCGGGCCGGTAGAGCAGGTAGAAGGGGATTCCGTACTTGCCATGGTCCGCCAGAAAGGCGGAGATGTCATCGTCGCGGTTGGTCCAGTCGGCTTTCATGGCTACCACTCCGTAGCGCGAGAAGGCCTGGGCGATCTTGGGCGTCTCGAGAACCAGGCGCTCGTTGACCTTGCAGGTGAAACACCAGGCGGCGGTGACATCAACGAACACCGGTGAGCCTTGGGCGGCCAGCCGCTCAGCCTCGTCGCGGTCGAAAGAGACCCATGGAATCAGCTTCTGGACACCGTCGTGGTTCGTCGTTCCGTCCGGTCGCTCGACGGCCGCTGCCGCGAGGGACATTCCGAGCGCTATCGCGCCGACCGTCCCGCTGATTCCGACCCAGCGCCAGAAGCCCCTGCCGCCGGAGCGATGCCTGATCCAGATGAAGAGCGCCAGAGCCAGCAGGGCAATCTCGATGAACGCCAGGCGCTCGCGCGAAATCTGAGAGGACAGGACGTAGAGGAGCCACACCGCGGCGCTGGCGAGCAGATAGCCCATGAAGTGGCGGAAGTGCTCCATCCAGGCACCGGGCTTCGGCAGCAGCTTGATCGCACCTGGAACGGCAGCGAGCAGGAAGTAGGGGAGCCCCATCCCGAGACCGACCGCAGTGAAGATCGCCAGAATCACGGCGCTGCTCTGAGCGAGCGCAAAACCCACTGCCGTGCCGAGAAACGGGGCCGAACAGGGTGTAGCCATGAGGGTGGCGAAGAGGCCGGCAGTGAAGTGGGACGGCAATCCCTCGCCGCCGCTGGCCTCGGCCCAGCCCGCGATGCGTCGCGGCAGCGGTACCTCGAACAGGCCCCAGAGATTGAGGCAAAACAGGGCGACGACGAAGGCGAGAGCGGTTACGAACACCGGCTGCTGAAACTGGATCCCCCAGCCGACGGTAGCGCCCGCTGACTTTGCGAAAATCGCCGCGAGAGCCAGGGCCCAGAAGGAAACCAGGATGCCGCCGGCGGTCGCGAGCGAACCCACCACGACTGCTTTTCGGTCCTTGGTCGAACTCTTGACCAAGCCGATCAGCTTGAGAGACAGGACGGGTAGTACGCAGGGCATGGCATTGAGGAGCAGGCCCCCGACTAAGCCGAAGAAGAGAAAAGCTCCAAGGCCGGTAGCCGCACCGGCCCGGTCGGTGCTACGGGACGCAACGCTCGGGTCGGTTTCCGCCGCGTCAGGCTCTCCAACCTCGAGTAGAACGCGGGTTCGCGCCGTGGCGGGTGGCAAGCAGCTGCGATCGTCACAGGCCTGGTATCGCAACGAAACCTCGACCGACACCGCTTCGGAGGGCGCGTCTTCGGGCACGACGGTTTCGGCCCGGATGACGAACTGTCCGTCGTACACCGAGAGGGGCTCGTCGGCGAATGCGAAGGTCTGCATGACTCCCTCTGGGTACGTCAGGCGTGCCCTTTCCCAGGTACCGGGAAGGTGGACCTCGGCGGCGGTCGGGATCAGGTAGTCGTAGGTCGGATGGCGGCTGTTGACGTGCCAGCCGCTCTCGACTTCGACCAGTATTTCGATCGTTACCGCCGCGCCGGGAGCGTAGAGAGTGTCGGGAGCGGGGCCGATCTGAGCCATGATCGTCGCTTTTTCCGGCGCCGAAAAGCCGGCCTCGCTCTGGCCGAGCGCGAGGGTTGCTCCCGTCAGGGCCAGGACCAGGGTCAATGCCAGGGTCATCGGAGTGAAGCGGGCCGGGAGCGCGGGTCGCTTTTTCATCAGGGGAGACTCGTGAAATGGACGTTTGTTGAAGAAAACGCCGTATGATCGGGCGCCAGAGGATTATACGGTCGTAAGCATGCCCTCGGCCTTGCCGTATTCTGGGCCCAAGAGACATGGTTTCACATCGAGTAGACCGGCTGGCCGAGTCCGCGACGTTGGCCGTGGCAGGCAGAGCGGAGGAATTGCGCCGTCGGGGGATCGACGTGGTCGACTGGAGCGCGGGCGAGCCCGACTTCTCCTCGCCCTCTACCGCGGTCGCGGCAGCCATCAGCGCACTGGAGCAGGGGCACACGCGCTACACGCAAAACACTGGGATCCTCGAGTTGCGAACGGCGATCGCCGATGATCTGGCGAGCCGCTACGGCGCTCCCTGGAGCGCAAAACAGGTCATCGTGACGGTTGGCGCCAAGGCGGCTCTGTTCGAACTGGCGCTGGCGCTTGTCAGTGAGGGTGACGAAGTCATTCTGCCCTCTCCCCATTGGGTCACCCTGCCGGCACAGATCGCTCTGGCGGGCGGGGAGGTGGTCGAAGTGGTGGCGCCGCTGGCCGCTGGCTTCCGGATCTCCGCCGAGCACGTGATCGAACGGATGTCAGCCCGAACGCGAGCCGTGCTATTGAATTCGCCATCCAATCCGACCGGTGCGGTTGTCGCCAAAGCGGATCTGCGACGAATTGTGGAAGAGTGCGCGGGCCGCGGCGTCTATCTGATCGCGGACGAGACCTACGAGCGCTTCGTCTATGACGGGATGGCATTCCCGAGTGCCGCGGCGCTGGCGGGTGAGTTTCCGGAAACCGTGATTCTGGTCGGTTCTTTCTCGAAGACCCATGCCATGACCGGCTGGCGGCTCGGCTATTTGTTGGGACCGGAGACCGTCGTCCGCGCTGTCGCGAAGATTCAGAGCCACGCCACATCGAATGCCACGACCTTTGCGATGTGGGGAGCTGTGGCCGTCTTCGACGACGCGGAGCAGCGAGTGGTGGAGATGCTCGATGAGTATCAGGCGCGACGCGATCTGCTGCTCGAGGGGTTGAATGCTATTGCGGGTGTGGAGTGTCCGGTGCCGGAAGGGGCCTTCTACGCCTTTCCCAAGGTCTCGTCTCTCTATCGAGACGGCTGCAACGGCTCGACCGCCTTCGCCGAGTTGCTGCTCGAAAAGGGCCGCGTTGCGGTGGTTCCGGGTGCCGCATTCGGAGCCGACGAGCACGTGCGCATCTCGTTTGCATGCGCGTCGGAGCGATTGAGGGAAGGCGTCGAGAGGCTGCGAGCCGTTCTTGGCTAGCCTGCGGGGGCTCTCGGTCGCGTTAAGATCGGGCGGGGCCGCGTCGCCGCGGCCGCCGTAGTCGCCGCAGCAGGTGGACACGTACGGTTGAAATCAACTTGGAGGTAGATCCGTCATGATCAACAGGCGAAATCGGATGAGGGTGATCGGAGTTACCTTGCTTGCAGGAGCGTTTGCTGCGGCTGGATGCCTGCTGCCGGTTGAAGAAGATCCGTATCCGGCCACCGCCGCCGGGGCGGAGGCGTTCGTGTCGGACGTCAACAGCGATTTGCTGGATCAGGCGATCGCTCTGGCTCGGGCGCAGTGGGTGCAGGCCACCTACATCACCGAGGACACCGAAGCCCTCGCGGCCGAGGCCTATGATGACTTTCTGGGGCAGGCCATGGAGTATGCCCGCGGCACTACCCGCTTCGACGGTCTAGAACTCCCCGAGAGCGTCGAGCGCCAACTCAGTATCCTCAAGACCGGAATGGCCCTGCCGGCGCCGAGTGATTCTGAGGAGCGCTCGGAGTTGACTCAGATCGCTTCCTCCATGGAAGCCACCTATGGCAAAGGGAAGTACTGTCCCGAGAACGGCGAGTGCCAAACGCTCGGAGAGCTAAGTAAGACAATGGCGTCGAGCCGTGATCCGGACGAGCTTCTGGAGGCCTGGACAGGCTGGCGGACCATTTCGCCGCCGATACGAGATAGTTACCGGCGCTTTGCCGAGTTGGGTAACAAAGGAGCCCGGGAGCTGGGTTTCGACGATCTCGGCGCACTCTGGCGTTCCAACTACGACATGCCGCCCGACGAATTTCGCTCGGAGTTGGACCGCCTGTGGGATCAGGTGCGCCCGCTCTACGAGCCGCTCCATTGCCTGGTACGTTCGAAGCTCAACGAGACCTACGGCGATGCCGTGGCTCCGGCCAGTGGCCCCATACCGGCGCATCTGCTGGGCAATATGTGGGCGCAAACATGGGCCAACATCTATCCTCTGGTCGCGCCGGAGAACGCCGACCCCGGCTTCGATGTGACCGAACTCTTGGAAAAGAAGGGCGTAGACGAGCTGGAGATGGTGCGCTACGGCGAGCGTTTCTTCACCTCGCTCGGTTTCGATCCCTTGCCGGACACTTTCTGGGAGCGCTCACAGTTCACCAAACCCGCCGACCGCGAAGTGGTGTGCCACGCAAGCGCCTGGGATATCGATCAGGAGGACGACGTCCGAATCAAGATGTGCATCGAGCGGACCGCGGAGGACTTCTCCACGATCCATCACGAGCTCGGGCACAATTTCTACCAACGGGCCTACAACAAGCAGCCCTTTCTGTTCCGGGAGAGCGCCAACGATGGTTTTCACGAGGGCGTTGGGGACACGATCGCGCTCTCGGTGACTCCCGACTACCTGGTCAAGGTCGGATTGTTGGACCAGGCGCCGGATGCTTCCGCCGACCTCGGTGTCCTGTTGCGCATGGCACTCGACAAGGTCGCCTTCCTACCCTTTGGGCTATTGGTCGATCAGTGGCGATGGGGCGTCTTCAATGGTGATATTGCCGAGGACGAGTACAACGCTGCCTGGTGGCGACTGCGAGAGAAGTACCAGGGCGTCGCGGCGCCGGTGGAGCGCAGCGAGGCCGACTTCGATCCTGGAGCCAAGTATCACGTACCGGCGAACACGCCCTACACGCGCTACTTCCTAGCACACATACTGCAGTTTCAGTTTCATCGGTCACTCTGTGAAGTGGCTGGAGTCGAAGGACCGCTGCATCGATGTTCTATCTACGACAATCAGGAGGCCGGCGAACGGCTGATCAAGATGCTCGAGATGGGTGCAAGCAAACCCTGGCCGGATGCGCTGGAGGCGGTAACCGGCCAGCGCGAGATGGATGCGACGGCGATCGTAGACTACTTCGCCCCGCTTCAGGCTTGGCTGGAGGAGCAGACCGAGGGCCTCTCCTGCGGGTGGTAGGCGATCAAACCATTTCCAAGAGGATTTCTGATGAACCAAAAAACACATTCCGTTCTTACCTGGTGTCTGCTGGCCGTTGCCGTCGCCTCCGCGGCGATTGCGGCCGGAGGGAGAGTGCGCGGCACGGTGACCGACTCGAGTGGCGCGCCGCTGGCGAAAGTGACGATTACTCTCCTTGGAGAAGGCTTCACGTTCGAAAAGGTCACGACCACCAACAAGAAGGGGGAATTCAAGCTTGCGGTCTCAGACGCCGGCCGCGATTATCTGGTTCGGGTCGAGAAAGAAGGCTACGCGACGCAGGAAGAGCCGTTTCAAATACCCTCCGGCCAGGTCATGGACGTCTCGTGGACGCTTCATACCTTGGCCGAGGCTGCCGAGCAGAGCGAGCAGCTGCAAACTCTACAGGCCAAGGACAAAGCCACCAAGGCCTACAACGAAGCTGCCGAGGCCTACAACGCCAACGACTTCGAGGCTGCGATTGCCGGCTTTCGCGGGGCTATCGCATCGAATCCCAACCTCGTGCTCGCCCATGCCGCGCTCGGGCGGGTTCTCCTAGAGGAAAAACGCTGGGGCGAGGCCCGGAAGGCGGCGGAAGCCTTTCTGGTGGTCAGTCCGGACGAGCCCCTGGCACTGCGAACGCTCTACGACTCCTTCTGGGGAGCGGGCGACAGAGAGAACGCCGACAAGATACTGCAGCGCCTGCTGGCGGTCGAACCTGGCAGCGCTGTCGCCGCACGGATTTTCAACCAGGGTGTGGCCGCCACCAAGGTGCACGACTACGAGGCCGCGAAACCCGCCTTCGAGCAAGCGTACGAGCTGGATCCGACTCTGTACCAAGCTCTGCTACCGCTGGCGCAGATTTACTACTCGAAGCAGGAATGGCAGACGGCGATCGACAGGACCGAGACGTACCTCGAGCATGATCCAAGCAATGCGCGCGCGAATATCGTGCGCTACCTCAGCTATCAGGAGCTAGGCGACCAGGAGACAGCCGACCGGGCTTTTTCCGAACTGGAGAAAAACAGCCCTGTTGCGGCGGCAGAGATGTTTCTTCGCGACGGCATCAACTTCTTCAACGAGGGCGAGATTGCCGACGCTATCGAGGCAGTGCGGACTTCGATTGTGCTCGACGCGACCAATCCGCAGGCGTACCATCAGCTGGGTCTCTGCTACGCTAGCGCTCAAGAGAATAGTAACGCAAGAGCGGCGTTTGAAAAGTTTCTCGAGCTCGCGCCGGACGACCCGGAAGCGAGCACCGTCAAAGAAATGCTTTCGTACCTGAAATAGAGACGGGCGAACGGGGAGGAGGTGCCGTGGAGCTGGATGTGAAG
>JADFQD010000123.1 GCA_022561975.1 Acidobacteriota bacterium | reverse complement strand
TACGAGCACAGACCCACACCCTCCCAACCCACGAAGGCCACCAGGTAGTTGTTGCCCAAAATCAGCAACAGCATCGCCCCCATGAACAGGTTCAAGTACACGAAGTAGCGCTGGTAACCCTCCTCGTGGCTCATATAACCCACCGAGTACACGTGGATCCAGAATCCCACGAACGTCACCACCAACAACATCACCGAAGAGAGCGGGTCCAGAAGGAACGCGACGTCGATCGCGAGCGGTCCCGCCGTCCAGACGTAGAGCACCTGCTGAACCGGTTCCCCTGCCGCGTCCCGAAGGTATTCGACGACCGCCAGGAGCGCGAGCACCGCCGACAGCCCGGTGGTTCCAAGAGCTACCGCAGTCGTGGCCCTCTTCGAGACGCGCGGCCCGAGAATGCCGTTCAGAGCAGCTCCCGCGAAGGGCAGGAACACGATGAGCCACAAGAGGTCGAGCGCGTTCAAGGGTCTACCACCGCATGAGGTTGAGGCGGTTGAGATCGATTGTGCGCCGGCGCCGGTACACCGCGATGAAGAGCGCGAGTCCGATCGCAGCCTCGGCGGCCGCGACCGCAATCACCATGAGCACGAGCACGTGACCATCCAGAACCGCGGCCAGGTCTCCGGTACGCTCGCCGAGAGACCTGGCGAAGGCCACGATCGAGAGATTCACCGCATTGAGCATCAGCTCGATCGACAGAAAGGCCATAATCGCGCTGCGCCGGATCAGCACCCCGAGAGTGCCGATTCCGAACAGAGCGGCGGCGACCGCCAGGTACCAAAAGATCGGGACCGTCATGTCTTCTCACGATCGGCGCGCCGGGCCAGGACCGTCGCGGCGGTTACCGCGGCCAGGAGCAGCAATCCGACCATCTCGAACGGCAGGAGGTAGGTTCCGAGGAGAGCTCGGGCGAGGGGTCTCAAGGCGACGTCGGCCTCCTCGAGGGGGGGTAACGGCAGGCCCTCGAATCTTCCCCAGAAGAGCACGAGCAGAAGAGTCGAGAAGCCGACGGCAGCGCCCGCTGCCACGATCTTCTGCAGGCCAAACGCCGTGGAGCCGTCTCCCGAGACATTGAGCAGCATGATCACGAACAAGAACAGCACCACAATGGCGCCGGTGTAGACCAGGACTTGGATCGCAGCCAAAAAGGGCGCGCCCAGGAGCACGAAGAGGACCGCAATCGACACCAAGGTGACGACCAAACTCATCACCGCGTAGATCGGGTTGCGATGCAGGACCACGACCAGTGCCGAGACCAGCACGAGGGCCGCGAAGAGTAGAAATACCGCGACTTCCACTAGAGCACTCCTGCCACGGTCAGCGCCGCGACGGCGATCAGGTTCAAGATCGACAAAGGCAAAAGGACTTTCCAGCCCAGCCGCATCAACTGATCGAAACGGAAGCGGGGGAAGGTCCACCGCACCCAGACAAAGAAGAACAGGAAGAGTGTTGCTTTGGCGACCAATACGCCCATGCCTTGCGCTGCCACCCACCACCAAGGGCCGGAATAACTGAGTCCAGGAAGGTGCCATCCGCCCAGGTAAAGGGTCGCCGCAAGACAGGAGAGAGTCGCCATGCCCATGTACTCGCCCATGAAAAACAGGGCAAACTTCATCGAGCTGTATTCCGTGTGATACCCGGCGACCAGCTCCGACTCGGCCTCCGGTAGGTCGAACGGCAAGCGGTTGGTTTCGGCGAAAGCGGCGACCACGAAGACCAGGAAGCCGATGAACTGAGGAATCACGTTCCATCTCGGCAGCAATCCGAAAAAGCTGCCCTGCTGGTAGCGGACGACTTCGTTCAACTCGAACGAACCCACCGGCATGAGCACTGCGAGGACGGCCAAGGTGAGCGCCAATTCGTAGCTGATCAGTTGAGCCGAGGCCCGAACGGCGCCGAGCATGGAGTACTTGTTGTTCGAGCTGTAGCCTGCCATGACCAGCGAGTAGACGCCGAGGCTGGCCAGGGCGAGGAGCAGAAGGACGCCGGTCTCGGCACCGGCCACAACCAGAGGAACGCGGTGACCCAAGACGGTCACGTCCGGACCGAAAGGGATGACCACGAAGGTCGTGAGCGCCGGAATCAACGCCAGAACCGGCGCCAGCCCGTGCATGAACTTGTCGGCCTCGACGGGTGTGATGTCTTCCTTGCACAGGAACTTGACCGCATCCGCAAGCGATTGAAACAGGCCGAAAGGCCCCACGCGGTTGGGGCCGAGCCGGTCCTGGATCATGGCGCTACCTCGGCGCTCGACCCAGACCATGATCGGAGTGACCTGAAGCAGGAGCGCCATCCACAGTGCGGTCTTGGCGAGGGTCGCCAGAAGATCGAAGCTCATTCGGGGGGAACCGGAAGTTGTATTCCACCGGCGGGCAGCCCGGCGAGCCTGATTCCTTCGAGCGACGGGGTTTCACCGGCCATGAGGTCGAACACCTCGGATACGGTTTGCGCTGCAAAATCGCTCCGAAACCGGCGCACCAGGTCGCTCAGAGCCTCAACACCGGTCCTGACTCCGCTCGGGGGCAAAAACGCCCGTTCGAACTTCTGCAACCGATGCTGCGAGTTCACCAGGGTCCCTTCGGTCTCGGCGTGGGTGGCGATCGGTAGGACGATGTCCGCGACCTGGGTGAGTTCGGTCGAGGCCCAACCGAGTACCACGACGGTTTGGGCCTGCCGCAGGCTCTCGAGAGCCGCCGGCCGGCTCAAGGCGTTGTCTGATCCCGCACGCCCGCCGTCGAAGATCAGGAGCACGGAATGGGCGCCGTTGACGGCGCCCCCGAGGATCTTCTCGGCTTCGCCAGGGGAGGTCGCAGAATCCGCTGAAGCTTCGGAATCCTCTGGCCCGAGGCCGGCGGGCCCGAGGCCGGCGAGGAGGGCCCCCCGCCTGTTGGGAGTGATTTCGCGCCCGGTGAGACCACCGTTCAGATTCGGGATGCTTCGCACGGGTCCGGGTTCGCGCAAGACGCCGCGATGCGGCGTCTCGAGAGAGTCGGCCAGCAGCCGCAGCAGGTACGCTTCTTCGGTCGTGGCGGCTCCGCGCGCGACGATCCCAACGGTCCCCATGGCGGCTCCGTCGATAAGGAAGTGGTACACCGAGGAGAGAGCCTGGTCCCAGGTCGTGGCTCGCATCTGCCCTTGGGCGTCCCGCCGCTGCGGTGTGGTCAGCCGATCCTCCTCGTAGGAGAGGAACGTCGTGCGCCCGAAGTCGCACATCCAATAGTCGTTCACCTCGACGTTGGTGCGAGGTTTGTAGCGCCGGATCTTGCCCTGTCGATGTTCGAGAGTGATATTGCAACCGGCGTCGCAGCCGGTGCACAGGGAGGGCGTCTTGTCCAGGTACCAAACGCGCTCGGCAAACCGGAACTGAGTCGATGTCAGCGCTCCGACCGGGCAAATATCGACCACGCAAGTCGAGAGCGGATTGTCGAGTTCCTTGCCCGGGAATACGCCGATCTCGGCACGGGATCCGCGTTGAAAAAAGCCCAGCTCTCCGGTTTGGGTAATCTCCTCGGTAAAGCGAACGCAGAGTGTGCACTGGATGCAGCGGTTCATGTTGAGAACCACGTTCGGCCCCAGGGGGATACGTTCCTTTCCGGGATACGTGCGCTTGTCCTCGTAGGAGAAGCGAGAAAACGCCTGCCCGTGCTTGAACGAGTAGTCCTGCAAGGCGCACTCACCGGCCTGATCGCAGATCGGACAGTCCAGTGGATGGTTGATGAGGAGAAACTCCATGATCCCTTCCTGGGCGGCTCGAACCTCGTCGTCGTCGATTCGCACCACCATGCCGTCTTTCGTGATTTGCGTGGTACAGCCGGTCTGTAGTTTGGGCACGCCCTCGATCTTGACCAGGCACATCCGGCACTGGCCGACGACCGAGAGCCTGGGGTGGTAGCAGTAGTGCGGGATCTGAACACCCGCTTTAAAGCTCGCGTCCACCAGGTTGCTGCCGGCTTCGACTTCGACGGTGCGGCCGTCGATGGTTACGCTGACCATGCTGCTCGACATCTGGTTCTAGTGTCCTGTCCCCGCGGTTTTGCCGAACACCGATCGGTAGGGTAGCGGGCAGCGTCCGGAGGTAATGTGCTCTTCGATTTCGGGGCGGAAGTTCTGCACCAGGGAGCGAACCGGCCCGACGCAGGCGTCGGACAGGGCGCACAGAGCGGTTCCGCTCATGTTGCCGGTCATTCGCAGGAGCAGCTCGGGATCTTCGGGGCGACCGTTGCCGCTCTCGATACGGCCGAGCACCATTTGGGACCAGTTGGTGCCCTCCCGGCAAGGCGTGCATTGACCGCAGGACTCGTGGGCGAAGAACTTGGCCAGCCGGTAGACGGCACGCACCAGACAGGTCGTATCGTCCATGACCACAACCGCCGCCGAGCCCAGCATGCTGCCGGCCTTTGCCAAGCTGTCGAAATCCATCGGCACATGGCTCTGCTCTGCGCTCAGAATGGGGGCCGAGGCACCGCCCGGGATGAACGCCTTGAGAGGTCTACCCCCGAGAACCCCTCCGGCGGCCTCCAGGAGGCCGTTCAAGGTCACCCCGATCGGGAACTCATACACGCCCGGACGCTCGACGTGTCCCGAAATGCAGTAGAGCTTGGGACCGGTGTTGCGCTCATCGGTTCCGATTTCCGAGAACCAGTCGGCACCGCGGGTCATGATGTGCGGGACATTGCACAGCGTTTCGACGTTGTTGATCACGGTCGGGGCTCCAAAAGCTCCGACGATCGCCGGAAACGGGGGCTTGACCCTGGGCTGGCCGCGCCTCCCCTCGAGCGACTCGAGCATTCCGGTTTCCTCGCCGCAGATGTAGGCGCCGGCTCCACGATGGACCCGCATGTCGAGTTTGAAACCGCTCTTCAAGACACTGTCGCCGAGGACGCCGGCGTCGTAGGCCTGCCGAATCGCGGTTTCCAAAATCTCGGCCTGGCGCACGTACTCGCCGCGAATATAGATGTAACAGGTGTGCGCTCCGACCGCGTAGCAGCAGATCGCGCAGCCCTCGATGAGCTGGTGGGGATCGGTTTCGATCAGAAGACGGTCCTTGAAGGTGCCGGGCTCCGACTCATCGGCGTTGCAAACCAGGTACTTGGGCTTGTTGTCGCTTTTCGGAATAAAGCTCCACTTGACCGCGGCCGGAAAGCCCGCACCGCCGCGACCGCGAAGGCCCGAGGCCTTGACCTCCTCGATGACCTCCTCGGGGCCAACCGAGAGCGCCTTCTCGAGGCCCTCGTAGCCGCCGTCGGCTCGGTACTCCTTCAGCCCCACCGGCACCTCGAGCGCAGTCGCTCCACTACTGCGTCTGAGAAGGACCGCCTCGAACG
The DNA here is from genome assembly GCA_022561975.1 of Acidobacteriota bacterium. Lineage (GTDB taxonomy): Bacteria > Acidobacteriota > Thermoanaerobaculia > Multivoradales > JAHEKO01 > CALZIK01. The sequence continues at coordinate 5,933 of JADFQD010000123.1, read as the reverse complement.
CCACCTAGTCCAACTCCTCGAGAATCCTGCTGGCACTGTCGGGCGTCAGGTGAGGATGGTAGTCGTCGTCGACCATCATCATTGGAGCCTGTTCGCAAGCGCCCAGGCACTCGAACCCGACTACCGAGCAGCGTCCGTCGGCGGAAACCTCGTTCTCGGCAACGTTCAGGTGCTTCTTCACTGCTTCCAGGATCTCGTTGCCGCCCCGCAAGGCACACGAAAGATTGGTGCAAACCCGCACCCGGTGGCGGCCGACCGGGCTCTGGTGGAAAAGATCGTAGAAGGTGATCACACCGAAGACCTTGGCCGGGGCCAGATTCAGCTCGTCGGCTACCCCCAGGATGGCTTCCTCGGGCAGCCAGCCCCCCCAGTGCTTCTGAGCAAAATGGAGCGCGGGAAGAAGAAGCGCCTCTTCGGTCGGGTAGTGCCGGCGCAGCTCGGTGATGGCGCTGCGCACGTCGTCCGGCAGGGGGGGCAGGGCGGGCCTGGTGTCCTTGATCTCACTCACGGGCACCTCACTCGCGGCTCATGAGCCGAGGCTCCTCTTGGGGCGAGCCGGCCGCAAGTCGAGGCCGCCTTTCTTCCAGATGTAGGCGAGGCCGACCAGAAGCAATCCGATGAAGACCATCATCGCCCAAAACAGAGGCCAGCCGCCCTCGCGGAGTACCAGCGCCCAGGGGTATAGGAAAGCGGCCTCGACATCGAAGACCACAAAGTCGATGGCAATCAGAAAAAACAACACCGAGATCCGTTTGTGCGACCGGTCGAGGAGAGGCATACCCGACTCATAGGGGGTCAGATCGACGCGGCCGCCGAGGCGGCGAGAGACGAATTTCGAGAGGCTGAGAATGACGACGCCCAGAGCTATCGCGAGCCCCAGCGCCAGCAAAACAGGGTAGTGATCCTGTGGCATCGTCGGGTAGAGAACAGGCTCGAAATCAGCGTCCAACCGAGCTCGTGAAGAATGTCACAAGCTCTATGCGGGTGACAAGCCGAGTGTCGAGAGAGCGCCGCCGCGACTTGTGTCAGGATGAAGTGGATGGTGCGAAAGGGGGGACTCGAACCCCCACGGTATTGCTACCACAAGGACCTGAACCTTGCGCGTCTACCAATTCCGCCACTTTCGCAGCCGACGCAAATCATAGGGAGTGCATAGGAGCGTGTCAAACAATTCGGGGAGAGGAGACCCGGGCGCCAAGAAGGCGGTAAACGGAGCCGAAAGCAAGGCCAAAAGCAAAAGGCGAAAAGCGGGCCGCCTCGCAGGGGACGAAGGCGTCGTTCGAGCGGAAGTCGAGCTGCTTCTCGACGCCGCCGGGCGCAAGGGTCTATCGCGAGCCGATCTCGACGCCTGGGCTGCCGAGCGCGGCGTTGCGGATCGGCTGGCCGACGCCCTGGCTCGGCTGACCGCGGCCGCCGTCGCGGTGCTCTGGAACCGGCGTTGGATCAGCGTTCGCCACACCGACTGGATCGCCGGCAAGGTGCGAGCGCAGGCACGGGGTGGCGCGCTCTTGCTGTCCGGTGCCGCCGGGGAGGCGAGCTATTTCATTCCGGCGGCCAAGCTCGAGGCCGCCCGCGACGGGGATCTCGTGCTGGTTCGACCCAGCCGAGGCGCCCGATCCGCCCGATCCGCTCGATCCGCCCCGTCCGATCGATCCGGCCGACCGGGCCGCGGCGGTGGGGGAGGACGCCCGCGGGGACGAACACGCGCCTCGTCGGGTCCCGGAACCGGCGGCCGAGGCCGCCTTCCCGAGGCCTCGGTGGTCAAGGTCCTCGCTCGAGGCGCCAAGGAAATCGTCGGATTCATCGACTCGAAACGGCCGCGCGAGCTGGTTCCCTTCGATTCGAGAAGCCGGCTCAAAGTGACTCTCGACGAAAGCCGGCCGGATCTCGACGGCCATTTCGCCGTCGCCAGCCTAGAGGAGAACGTGCGCAGCGGCTCGGGCAGGGTCTCGGCAGCCCAGCTCGAGGATCTCGGCTCCATCGACCAACCCGGTACCGACGTTGTGGTCGTGCTGCGGCACTTTGAGATTCCCGAGGCCTTCTCGGCCGGGAGTCTGGCCGCCGCCGCCGGCAGGCCGGCCGAGCCGCGGGCCGAAGACATCAGCGGACGCAACGATCTACGCGCGATGGCGACCATTACCATCGATGGCGAAAGTGCGCGCGACTTCGACGACGCGATCTCGATTACCCGGCGCCGTGCCGGAGAGCGAAGAGCCGGAGACGACGGCGGCTTTGACCTCGCCGTCCACATCGCCGACGTAGCCCACTACGTCCCGGAAGGCGGAGTGCTCGATCTCGAAGCCTACGATCGGGGCACCAGCGTGTATTTTCCTGACCGAGCGATCCCCATGCTTCCGGAGGCGCTCTCGAACGGCCTCTGCTCGCTCAAACCCGGAGTCGATCGGTTGGCGATGACCGCTTTTCTCGAGTTTTCTCCGAGCGGAGAGCTGCTCGGCCGCGAGTTCTGTGAGTCGGTGATCCGAAGCGACCGGCGATTCACCTACGACGAAGTCAGCAGAATTCTGGATGGGCCCGGCGAGCCCGGCGCCAAAAACGCCCGGCCCGCCAGCCCGGCTAGACCGGCTAGACCCCTTAGAGACAGCGTCGGCGATCCGAAGCTGCACGAACTTCTTCTGGCGGCCCGCGACCTGATGCGCCTTCTGCTGCGCCGTCGCACCGAGCGCGGCTCGATCGATTTCGACCTGCCCGAAGGAGATGTCATCCTGGATACCGAAGGGGTGACCATCGGGATCAAACCGGGCGAGCGCAATATCGCCCATCGAATGATCGAGGAGTTCATGATCGCCGCCAACGAGGCGGTCGCGGCCGAACTCGTGGGTGCCGAGGAGCCCGCCCTCTACCGCATTCACACCGAGCCCGACCGGGCCCGCTTCGAAGAGCTGCGCAGCTTCCTGGAGCCGCTCGGCATACCGCTCGAACTGGGCCCGGAAGAGCTTCACCCGAGCCATTTGCAGGAAGTCCTGCGTCGAGTCGAGGGCCATCCGGAAGAGACCTTCGTCGCCACCTTGATCCTGCGCGCGATGAAGCGAGCGGTCTACGATCCGGAGTGCAAGGGCCACTATGCCCTGGCGAGTCGGACCTACACCCATTTCACCTCACCGATCCGGCGCTATCCGGACCTGATCGTCCATCGGGCGCTCAAGCGTTTGCTCTCGGGGAAGCGGCTGTCCGCCGACGCCGAGGCCGTCTACCGCGCCCGGCTCGAGGCGATCGCCGAGCACGCGAGCACCACCGAACGGCGGGCCGAACGCGCCGAGCGGACGCTTCTGCAGTGGAAGGTCATCCGCCTTCTGGCACCGCGCGAGGGCGAGGTCTTCTCGGGACGAGTGACCGGCGTGCAGACCTTCGGGATCTTCGTCGAGCTCGATGGGTATTACGTGGACGGGCTCCTGCCGATCGCGGCGCTGACCGACGACTACTACACCTTCGAGGCCGAGCAACACAGGCTGGTCGGCCGAAAAGGCCGAATTCTGAGGCTCGCCGATCGTCTCGACGTCAAGCTCGCATCCGTCGAACCCATGCGACGGCTGTTGACCCTGGGCCTGCCGGATTAGCCGACCTCTTGATGGCATGCCGGTGAGCGCCTCCACCGCGATTGGCTGTAGACTTCGAAGATGCCGAGAGCCCGTACCGTAGGTCTGAACTCGACCCTGTGTTGGGTCCTGGTGATCGCACCCCTCATCGTGATGGGCTGCACGCCTCCCGAGGTTCGAGACGCCGCCTTCAAGGTGGAGATTCAGGCCTTCCTAGAGGAGTATCTTCCCGCCCTCGGCGCCGCATACGCCCAGTCCGACCCCTATCAGATCAAGCCGTATGTGGCCTCGAAGGAGATCGCGCGGGTGGGCAAGAGGCTGGAGGAACTCGCCGCCAGGGGGCAGGTCTACGCGCCGACCGTGCGAACGATCACGATCGAATCGGTCACCGTCTGGAACAACTCCAATGCCTGGGTGTCGACCGTGGAGATCTGGGATGTACAGCGATCGGCGGCTGGGACCGGGCTCTTTATCGGTGAGAGTCTGGACCAGCCGCACCGGGTCAAGTACCGGATGAAGCGGGGCGACAAAGGCTGGCGAGTATTTTATCGGATGATCGTAGAGTAGCGGGGGGATGAATCCGTGACGATCAAGGCGACGGTGGCGATCGTCGGGCGCCCGAACGTGGGCAAGTCTACGCTGTTCAATCGCCTGGTCGGCCGGCGCCAGGCCATCGTGCACGACCTGCCCGGCGTCACCCGCGACCGGATCACCGGTCAGACCACGCTCGGCGGGCGGCCGGTGCACCTCATCGACACCGGCGGCCTCCAGATGACCGAAGACATCCTGGGCCTCAACGACCAGGTCTTCATGGCCGCCGAGGAGAGCGATCTGCTCCTCCTGATGGTAGACGGCAAGGAGGGCCGGAGCAGCGGCGACGAAGAGGTCTTGCAGGCTCTCCGGCGCTACGGCAAGCCCACCGTTCTGGTGGTCAACAAGAGCGACGCCAAGGCCGCGCAGGACAACGAGGCCGAGTTCTACACGCTCGGTATTCCGATGCAGGTCCTGGTTTCCGCCGAGCACGGGCTCGGGATGGACGCCCTCCACGACGCGGTCGAGGAGTTGCTTCCGGAACAGCCCGAGGAGGAAGAGGGACCTGATCTGCCGGCGCTGGCGATCGTCGGCCGCCCGAATGTAGGCAAATCGTCGCTTCTGAACCGCTTCGTCGGTACCGAACGAGCCCTGGTCTCTCCCATCGCCGGGACCACCCGTGACCCGGTGGACTCGATCCTGGAGGTGGGAGGCACAACCTACCGGTTGATCGATACGGCCGGGATTCGGCGCCGCAGCCAGGTGACCGGCGAAGCCGAGGAATTGGCCGTGATGATGGCGCAGCGGCAGCTCGAACGAGCCGAATTGGCCCTGCTGGTGGTGGACGCCAGCGCCGGAATCACCACCGGCGACCTGGCGATCGCCGGTGCCGCGTGGGATCTCGGGCGAGCGATGGTGATTCTGGTCAACAAGTGGGATCTGATCGACGAGAACGCCCGCCGGGCTGTGGACGACAGCTGGCCGCGTCTGGCGGAACTCGCCTTCGAGCCGGAGCGAGTCAATCTTTCGGCCGAGACCGGGCGCAGCCTCGACAAGGTGTTTCCGGCGGTGGAGAGAGCGCGGGCCGCGTATCGCGTCATGCTGACCACCTCGGAAGTCAACCGCATATTTCAGAAGGCGGTGGCACGCCATCACGCCCCGGCCGATCGCGGCAAGCCCTGGAATTTGCTCTACGCCACCCAAGTCAAGACCGGGCCTCCGACGTTTGTCCTGTTCGCCAACCGCTCTCTGCCCAAGAGCTCGTCCTACCGGCGGTATTTGGAGAACTTTCTCCGGCGCGAGCTGGGTCTGAGCGGCGTGCCGATTCGCTTGAAGATCAAAGCGCGGTCGCGGCGCGGAAGCTACCCCTAATCGGATACTTCAGGTTTTTACGCTGGGCTTGCAAGGCCCCACCGGAGGCTTGTATACTTCAAGTCGTTTCTCTGATGTTGTCCTTTAGCACCGTCGAGCTTAGCCGTGGGTTCTAAGAAACATTTATCCACTGATCCTCGCACCGGGATAACCCGAGCGGACATTACCGATGCGGTCTACCGGCGCCATGGCGGCCTGACCAAGACCGAGGCTGCGGAAGTGGTCAACAAGATCTTCGACACCATGAAATCCAACCTCTTGAACGGGAGACCGGTCAAGATCCAGAACTTCGGTGTCTTCGAGATCGCCTCCCGCAAGGGGCGCGCCGGGGTCAACCCGGTGACCGGCGAGGGGCCGCTAACACAAGGCGACTCCACGGAAGGAAACTTCGTCTTCCGGGCCAATCGCTATGCCCCGGACTATCCCGGCCTGGCGGGCCAAGATTTGACCCCTGGGGGGGCCATTGAACTGGCAGAT
>JADFQD010000122.1 GCA_022561975.1 Acidobacteriota bacterium | reverse complement strand
GTGTCGCAGGTCAGGTCACCGCAGCAGAACGAGCCACCGCCGGACGCCGGAATCGTCGTGCAGTCAAAGCCGCCGCTCGTGCACCGCGGGTCGGAACAGGTGACAGGGTTCTGGCCGTCGCCATCGCCACAACAGAAGCGGTCCGACGGTCTGCCGTTCTGCACGCCGTTGCAGTCGACCGCACAGCTGAGGCAATCCTCACCGTCGCCGGCCTCGCAGATGCCATTGCCGCATACCGCACCCGAACTGGTGCCGCTGACGCAGTCGCTCGGACATGCAATGGTGCCCCCTCGTCCGTCACAGGTCTCGCCGAGTTCGCAAATGCCATTGCCGCAACCGACGATGCATTGCGCGGGTAGATCGAAGGCCTCGGTGACCGCGAGACTACCGGAGCTACCGCCGTCGTCGGCGCTGAATCCCATGCCCCGCCCGGCAAACGCCGACCAGATCAAGCACTCGTTGGCGCCTCCGTTGTTGGCCTGATCGGCCGTCAGGATGGCGTCACGAGCGTCGAGGAAGGTTGGGTTGCAGGGCTGAAGCTTGAGACCGTCTACGACCAATTGGATGGCCACGTTGTTGCCGCCGATACCGTTGTAGAGATCGGCATCGAAGCCCTAATCGTTGGTGAGGTTCCAATACATGTCCCAGACCGCGGTGGCCCAGACCGTACCGACTCCATGAAGAATCGAAAGAGGATCTCCCTCCTGGCCGGCGGTCTGAATATCGCCGTAGGTCAACGGGTTGGTCGCCATATCGGTCGAGTACGGATAGGCGTGAATCCCGGCGCCCGGCGAGTCGTCGTAGAGCACGTACGAACCGACTCCCCGCGGCGTGACGTCGGCGTCGCCCGACACGCTGCCCGGCAGGGCCATCGCGGTCAAGCTCAGGATGAGAAATCCTGTTCCGAACGTCTTGAGTCGGTGCATTCCGTAGTCTCCCTGATAATTATTTCGGCGCGCGGACTCCCACCGGAAGCGCCCCGATGTTCCAGATTTCTGGTTGTATTCGCGGACCTTATTTATAACCCCACCACGCGCGTGCTAGGGTCTTTCGTTCCATGGCCGACTCCGATCAGAGTCCGGGCGCGCGGGCTCTGCGTCTGGCGAAAGCCGCGGGCCGAAAGGCCGGCGTCGATGTCTCGGACGCCAAGCTCCTCCGAGTGCGCAGCTCGGTCCACGTCGAGCTACCGCGAGCCGAGATCGTGGCCCGGGTCGAGGCCTCGGGAGCCGAGCGGTTGGCCGAGCGCCAGGTGCGTATTGCGCGGCTGCTCGGCGACCGGGGCGCACCGGTTGCACGACTGGTGCAGCCCGAGTTTCAACCTTACTTCGTGGAGGACGGTGCCGTAACACTCTGGCAGTGGCTCGAGCAGGTCGCCGACCCCGACTTCGCGGCACTCGGGCAAGCGGTGGCGGCGCTCCACGAGGCAACCCGGAGTTCGCTGCCGTCCGACCTCCCCTCGTTTGATCCACTCCAGATCATCCACGGCTACCTCGCCTGGCCCTCTCCTTGGTCCGGTTCCGACGAGTCCGAAGAGCTGGGTCTACGGGCCGGCGCACTTGCGCTGGAGTGGCAATCGGCGGCCCGCGACGACCCGTTGGGCCGAGTCATCGTCCACGGCGACCTCCACCAGGACAACGCCATCGTGACCGAGCAGGGTTTGATCCTGCTCGACCTCGAAGACGCCGGCAAAGGCCCGGCGAGCTGGGACTTCGCACCGCTCAAGGTGGGGGTCGAACGCTACGGCGTGGCACCCGAGGACTATCGGGCATTCGCCGCCGGCTACGGGTCCGAGCCCGGAGCCTGGGAGGGCCACGACGTCATGTGCCGGATCTACGAACTGCTGGTCGCCGCCTGGGCGATGCGGTGCAGCGCAGACTCACCCCAAATGGCCGAGGAGGCCTCGGTGCGCGTCGCAACCGTGCTCGGTCGAGGTGAAGAACGGTGGACACTGCTATGAGCGCCAAAAGAGCAGACTCTACGAGATTCCGGATAGACTTACCCCTTGCATCCCGTCCACGCGGCACGAACGCGTAGGGGCTCAGCGTCCTATCGAGACTGCCGCATCCTGAAGAGAGGCCTCCTATGCCACTGTCAGCCCAAGCTTTCCAGCGGCGCTTCATGCACGGCCTGGTGCGGCGCAATCCGGGAGAGACCGAGTTTCATCAAGCGGTGGAGGAGGTCGTCGAATCGCTGACCCCCTTTCTACTCGACAACCCCGAGTACCTGCGCAGCCAGATCGTCGAGCGGATGACCGAGCCCGACCGGATCATCATATTCCGGGTCAGTTGGGAGGACGATCGGGGAAACATCCGGGCCAACCGCGCTTGGCGGGTGCAGTTCAACAACTCCATCGGCCCCTACAAGGGCGGCATGCGGTTTCATCCCGATCTGACCCTGAGCGTGCTCAAATTTCTCGGTTTCGAGCAGGTTTTCAAGAACAGCCTCACCGGCCTTCCCATGGGCGGCGCCAAGGGCGGATCCAACTTCAATCCCAAGGGCAAGAGTGACCGCGAGGTCATGCGCTTCTGTCACTCACTGATGATCGAGCTTCACCGCCACATCGGCGACGACGTCGATGTACCGGCGGGCGACATCGGCGTCGGAGCCCGCGAGATCAGCTATATGTTCGGCCAGTACAAGCGGCTGGTGAATCGCTTTAGCGGCATCCTGACCGGCAAGGGGCTGGCCTTCGGAGGCAGCCTGATTCGCACCGAGGCCACCGGCTACGGCTGCGTCTACTTCATGCAGAACATGCTGGAGAGGCGTGGCGAAAGCGTCGAGAACAAGGTCTGCTCGGTCTCCGGATCCGGCAACGTCGCTCTGTACGCGATCGAGAAGCTGGTGCAGCTCGGGGCCAAAGTGGTGACCGCATCGGACTCGGGCGGCTTCGTGCACGATCCCGACGGGCTCGACGAAGAGAAAATCGAATGGCTCAAGGAACTCAAAGAAGTGCGACGCGGCCGCATTCAAGAATACGCCGAGGTCTTTCCCCGCGCCACCTATCACGCCGGCAAGAGGCCCTGGGGGGTAGCGGTCGATCTCGCGTTTCCCTGCGCCACCCAGAACGAGCTCGACGGCGAGGATGCGGGGCAGCTGTTGGGCAACGGCCTCCTGGCCCTGGCCGAAGGGGCCAACATGCCGAGCACCGCCGAGGCGGTGCGTGCGTTTCGCGACGCTCGCATCCTCTTCGCACCCGGCAAGGCGGCCAACGCCGGCGGTGTCGCCGTATCGGGGCTCGAGCAGAGCCAGAATGCACTGAGGATCTCCTGGTCGCGCGAGGAAGTCGATCGCCGGCTGCAGGAGATCATGAAAAATATCCACGTCCGCTGCGTGAGCCACGGCAAGAGGGATGGCGACACCATCGACTATGTCGACGGCGCCAACATCGCCGGCTTCGTCAAGGTTGCCGATGCCATGGTTGCCTACGGCGTCGTCTGAGGAAGACCAGCCGCCGACCGGCCTATCCGAAGAAGGCGCCGCCCTACCAGTTCACGTCTCCGAGGTAGGTAGCTTGCGTCTGCGGTCGAGCCTCGGCTGCCATCAACTGCGAGACCAACTCTCTGAGCTCGGCCAGTTCGCCCTCGAGCACCGCGATCTCGCGGCCTTTTTCGGCGATCAGGCCCGCCATCCGCTCATCCTGTTCGGCCTTCAAGCCCTGGATCGCCGCCAGGGCCACCCCGCCCGCATCGAGTAGCGGGATCCCCTGATCATTGGGGCCCAGGCCGAAGGCCGCATGAAAATCCTCCGCCATCGGTCCCAGGTGGCGGACGTCGTCCTCCTCGGTCTTGTAGCGCCAATAGGCCACCGGCAGGTCGAGCACCTTGGCGAGCACCTGCCGCGGCTCGACCTGCCGGAAGTCGGTCTTCGACTCACGACTCGAGAGCTGGATCACGCTGCCTCTGAGAAAGATGCCTTGAGACAACATCGCAATCTGATTTGGAGAGTTGGTAGAGATAATTAGCGGGTATACGTCGTTTGTGATGTCTAGGACCTCAAAGGAACTACTGCTCGCGGTTAGGGCCCAAGTCTGCGCGGCTCCAAGGGCTGGCGAAAGGGCAACGACAACCAAGCCGTTGCCATCCGGATCAGCGATCGTCAAATCGTATTCTGGCGTAGCGGTACCGAGACCGATCCGCCCATCAGGCGTGATCCGCAAACTGTTCTCGGGCGCCCCGTCTTCGATTACGAAGGGATGGGTATTGAAACTGGGCGCTCCATAGGAAACTGCAAAGGCATTTGCCACCGGCTCACCGCCTTCCATCGCCCAGTCCACGGCACCGGCATCGGTATCGCGGAGAATGAAGTCCGGGTTGGTGCCCTGGCTGACCACGTTGCCCGGAAAAGGCGAGTCACCTGCCTGGGCACTTACCGCCAGCAGCCAAGCACAAGAAAGAAGAAGAATGGGTCGCATGGGTGATCCCTTCCTTTGGTCGCAGCTCAACGAGCGTGCGGGTGATGGTGTTCGGCTTCGGTGGGCGACGGCTCGTCAGCTTCGTGATGCTCCCGAGCTTCGGGCTTCACAACCATGCCGCCTTCGATCCGGAAGACGTCGCTCTGGATTCGCGGTCGCGCCGGCCAGCGGCCTTCGCGAACCAGCCGCCGTCTCATGGCGTCGCGTCGTTCGCGATCCGGCTCGTTTTCCCAGGCCTCGATCTCGGGACTGGTGACGATCTCGCGCAGCTCGTAGGTGTAGGTTCCGTCGGGGAGCACATAGCCGTCCTCGTCTTGGGCCTGAAACCGGATCGTCCCGCGCCCCTGGGTCCGATAGCCGAACCCGGGCCCGGTCACGGTGAGCAGGAACTCGCTCTCCACCTGGATCGAGAAGGTGATCCCGGTTTGCTCAAAGGCGGCGGTTGCCGGCTCGAGCGGTTCTTCCGGATCGGTTGGGTCGGCCACAGTGGCCGCAGGGGCCTGGACGACCATCCAGCCCACGGCCACGACGACCGTCAGCGCTCGGATCCCGTTTCTCTGATTGCGCTTCATCACGTCCTCCTCCTGTCGAGTTCACCGAGCCCGCAACTCGAGGGGGGGCTCGGTGCGCAGCTCGAAAGAGCCTCGGCCGCCCCTCCGTTGCTGGTTGTCGCGGTTTATCCTACCGCTGTCCGAAGAGTTGCTTCTTTCGCTCTGAACCTCAGCCGGAAATTGGACCCGCGGTTTCAGGCCCTCGGCTCCTCGGCCGACGTAGCTCTCGAGGATACGCGTGCTGTCGTTTCCCTGTCGCCTGGGGGGACCCGTTCGCGGACTAGCCTGACCCTCTCACCGAGCTTCTACTGCGACGCCGCAAATGCCTGAATCTACTGCGTTACGCTCCTATCGGCCTCCTCGGCGTACTTCGAGTACGCCTGCGTCGGACTCAGTCGCAAGCCTTGTACCTTCAGCCATTTGCGGCGTCTCGTCACGAATCTGGTGAGAAGGTCAGACTAGCCGACCGTGGGCGACAGTTGCGGTCGATCTCCAGGGCGACCGACGGCTCGCCTAGGGGCAGGTCGGCCCGGCGCTGAACGCGTAGGTCTCGTCCCAGACGCCGGCACAGACGACAGTGCCGCCGTCGATCTTCATGTTGCCGCCACTCAGGAGGGAGCCACCGATCTTGGTGTCGAAGCCCACGCCATTGCGAACCGTTCCCGTCTGGCCGATGATCTCGGAGTTGTCGACGGTCACGAGGAAGGTACCTGGGGCCGTGTTCTCGTTGTAGATCCCGAAGTACTCGTCTGCGGTGCCACTGGCCTCGAGGGTGGAGTGGCGGATGGTGATCGGCGAGGACTTGTTGTGCACGGCGAAGTTGTCATTGGCAGCGCCGTAGACGCGGATCTTGCTGCCCATGACGAGTGGTGCCTCGCTCTGCAGGCTCTGGACGATGCCATAGGCGTTGGTGTCGGCGGTGACGTAGATGGAGCTGTCCCGTACGACGAGGCGAGTGACCGGCCCGACGGTATCGGCTCCTGTGAGACGGAGCCCGAACCCATTGGTCCCGCCTGCGACCGTGATGTAGACAGCATAAAGCTGCGCCGCCGCGTCTCCGAGGGCAATTCCGGTGTTGCTGGTCGCGAGCTCGTCTGTTACCTCGATGGTTACGTGCCGAAGCGACGGCGAGGCGCCCCCGTCGGCGATTAGCCCAGTGTTACTACTGGAAGCGCCAGAGGCGCGCAGGGTGACGTGGTCCAACGCTGGGTTCTCGGTAGTTAAGAAGGTGAAGGAAAAGATGCCCCCGTCCGCCTCCAGCGTCAGCTGCCGGATCTCGGCGTTGCTCTTCCCGGTGACGGTCGCAACGGCGTTAAGAGAGGTGATCCGAGTCACCTCCTGGCCCGACCCTTCGATGTGGACGTAGGGCTTCATGGTGATCCCCGTCGCGCCACAGGCGAAGACGCCCGGCTCGAGCTTGAGGAGATAAGGATTGTCGGCGGTGGCGTCGGTGATTGAGGCCAGAACGTCCTTGAGGCCCTGGCAGTTGGCTGCGGGGCTGTCTCCGGCGCTCACCACGAGCATCCGGTTGACCCCCAGAGAGACGCCGCCGGCCCACGCCATCGGGGCAGCGAGAAGCCAACCGGCCAGCACCAGAAAGCTCGCTGGAACCGCGGAGAAGTCGGGGCCCGCACCGGGGCGCCGAACGCGTAGACCCCTTCGTCGCAGCCCATGACCCACCCCACGGGTAGGTCCACAGCGCGGTACAGATCGGTTTGGTCTCCCGAAGCGTAGCTCCGCCCGATCCAAGTCCGATCCGTTCAGTCTCATCTCCGACCTCCCTTCTGTCCCGGCCCACGATTCTCGGCGCCGGTACGTCGTATCTATGGCGCCATGATACCAACCAAAGGCCAGGAGGGTCGGTTGGTGAGTCTCAGAAGCCTCCCCATCTTCAGACCCTTGGTGGCTGCTCGAGAAAGTTCTTATCCAGACGCTTCAGGGTTCCTCGCAGAGCCCGCACGGTATCGGAGTCCCTGATGGAGCCTTCGCCCGGGCCATCCGAAGAAGACGCCTCGCTACCAGTTCACGTGTCCGACGTAGGTAGCTTGCGTCTCAGGTCGAGCCTCGGCTGCCATCAACTGCGAAACCAACTCTCTGAGCTCTGCCAGTTCGCCCTCGAGCACCGCGATCTCGCGGCCTTTTTCCGCCATCCGCTCATCCTGTTCAGCCTTCAAGCCCTGGATCGCCGCCAGCGCCACCCCTCCCGCGTCGAGCAGCGGAATCCCCTGGTCATCGGGGCCCAGGCCGAAGGCAGCATGGAAATCCTCCGCCATCGGTCCCAGGTGGCGGACGTCTTCCTCCTCGGTCTTGTAGCGCCAGTAGGCCATGGGCAAATCGAGCACCTTGGCAAGCACCTGCCGCGGCTCGATCTGCCGGAAGTCGGTCTTCGACTCCCGACTCGAGAGCTGGATCAGGCTGCCGGTGAGCTCGATGGCGGAAGTCGTGATCTTGATGCGATTCAACGTGTTGGCTGAGATGTTTAGCGGATTCCCGCCGTTTGTTTTGTTATCGACCCTGAAACTGCTAGTGTTCCCGGATATTTCCCAGCGGTGCGGCTCTCCCAAGGTTTCGACAAGGGCGATTACAGCGGAACCGATGCCATCCTGATCAAAGACCTCCAAATCGGATGTTGGTGTGGCGGTACCGATACCAATCCGCCCACTAGATGAGATCCGCAAACTGTTCTCGGGCGCCTCGTATCGGATCACGAAGGGATGGGTGTTGAAATTGTTCGTTCCATCACGGTAGGAAACCGCAAAGGCACTTGAGACTGGCTCGTCGCCTTCGATCGCCCAGTCGTGCCCATCGGTATCCTCGAGAATGAAGTCCGGGTTGGGGCCTGAGCTGGTCACGTTGCCCGAAAACGTCGGGCCGCCCGCCTGGGCGCCGGCCGCCAGCAGCCAAGCACAAGAAAGAAGAAGAATGGGTCGCATGGTAGATCCCCTTTTCAAATCGCAGCCGCTCAAGGAGCGTGCGGGTGATCGTATTCTTCGGCGGGCGACGGCTCCTCAGCTTCGTGGTGTTCCCGGGCTTCGGGCGCTACGACCCGGCCGGCTTCGATCCGGAAGACGTCGCTCTGGATTCGCGGTCGCGCCGGCCAGCGGCCTTCGCGCACCAGCCGCCGTCTCATGGCGTCGCGTCGTTCGCGATCCGGCTCCGCTTCCCAGGCCTCGATCTCGGGACTGGTGACGATCTCGCGCAGCTCGTAGGTGTAGATTCCGTCGGGGAGCGCATAGCCGTCCTCGTCCTGGGCCTGAAACAGAATCGTCCCGCGCCCCTGGCTGCGATGACCGAACCCGGGCCCGGTCACGGTGAGCAGGAACTCGCTGTCGACCTGGATCGAAAACGTGATTCCGGTTTGCTCAAAGGCGGCGGTTGCCGGCTTGGCGGGCCGGGATGACGTAGCCGGATCGGGCCGATCGCCAATGGCGGGCCGATCGGCGATGGCGGCCTGGGCGAGCAACCAGCCGACGGCCACAACCACCGTGAGCACTCGGATCCCGTTTCTCTGGTTTCGCTTCATCACATCCTCCTTCTGTCGAATGCACCGAGCCCGCAACTCCAGGGGGGCTCGGTGCACAGCTGGAAAGAGCGTCTGCTGCCCCCCCGTTGTTTGTTGTCGCGGGTCATCATACCGCTGTCCGAACAGTCGCTTCTTTCGCTCTGAAACCCCAGCCGGAAATTGGACCCGCGGTTTCGAGTCCTCAGTCCCTCTCGACTTGGCCTATGACCCCTCGACGGCGTCCCAGCTGCCTTTCATCCCGCCGCCGGTCACCTCGCACCGGTGGGGAAAATCCAGGCCGCACTCGCTGATCGGTTTGCGCAGCTCGGGGTCCATCAGCTCATGGATGTCGAGCTGCATCTCCTCCCTCGAGTAGGCCGCCAGGTCGAGGATCCCCGTGTCCATCCGGATCGCGTCCTCGGGGCATACCTCGACACAGTACCCGCAGTAGACGCAGACCCCCAGGTCGATGTCGAAGCGGATCGGGTACTTCTCGACGTTGGGGTCGGGATGCTCCCCGGGCACGATGGTGATGCACTTGGCCGGGCAGACGGTCTCACAGAGCATGCACCCCACGCAGCGGGGGGTGTCGTCCTCGCGCACGGTGAGCCGGTGGCGGCTTCGGTACCTCGACATGAGGGGCCTGAGCTCCTCGGGGTACTGGATGGTGACACCGGCGCGTAGGTGCCGGAGGCGGCCGAAGCGGTGGGCGATGTGGAGAAAGAGATTTCGGAAGAAATGGCCGAAGGTGATCTTGAGGCCGCAGAGAATCTGGGGAAGGTAGAGCTTTTCCCAAAAGGTCAGCTCGGGCCTGCGGACGATCTTGACCGTGCCGCCCCCCTCACCCTCTTTCCCTCTCCCACCCTCCGGGGGGAGAGGGACGCCCCCACCCAGTCCTGGCTTCGTCGAGAGCACTAGGACGCCTCCCCTAGGAAAACCAGCACCACCGCCGTCACCACGACGTTGACCACCGCGATCGGGAACAGCCCCTTCCAACCGAGGTTCATGAGCTGGTCGTAGCGGAAGCGCGGCACGGTCCAGCGCAGCTGCATGAACACGAAGCAGAAGATCAGGACCTTGATCGAGAAGCTCGCGAACCCGAGCAGGGCGTAGACCCAGTTGAAGACCAGGAGCTCGCCTCCCCAGGGGAAATGGAAGCCGTCCGGCATCAGGAAGGGCACCTGCCAGCCGCCGAAGAAGAGCGTGGTCGCAAGGCTCGCCACCACGATGGTCTCCAGGAAGTCGGTGAGGAAGAACATCCCGAACTTCATTCCGCTGTACTCGACGAAGTACCCGATAATCTCCGACTCGGCTTCCGGCAGGTCGAAGGGGAGCCTCTTGGTGACGGCCAGGGCCGCGGTCACGAAAACGAGAAAGGCGACGGGCTGGGTGACGATTCCCCACATCGGGATCCAACCGCCGATCAAGTGCCCCTGGGCCCGCACCATCTCACCCAGGTTCATGGTCCCGTACACCATGATCACGCCGACGATCGAGACGCCCAGGGCGATCTCATAGGAGATCATCTGCGCGGTGGCCCGCAATCCCCCCATGATGGCGTAGTTGTTGCGCGAGGCAAAGCCGGCGAGGATCACGCCGTAGACCCCCAGGGAGAGCATCGCGAAGACGTAGAGCAGCGCCGCGTCGATCTTGACAACCTGAAGATCGATGTAACCGGTCGAAACAAGGTCACCCACGTAAAGGCGGTCACCAAATGGGATCGCGGCGAAGGCCACCAGGGCGAAGAAGACCGAGAATAGCGGCGCCAAGGTGTGCAGGGTCTTGTTTGCGCCGGCTGGAACGATGTCCTCCTTGGTGAACATCTTGAGCACGTCGGCGAGGCCGTGGAAGAGTCCCAGAAACCGAAAGCCAAAGATGGCGGCGCGGTTGGCGCCGATGCGGTCCTGGATCAGGGCGCTTCCTTTTCTTTCGATCCAGCCCATGATACCCGCAAGATTCAAAACCATGAACAGGACAAGCAAGGCCTTTGCCGCAATGATGCTGAGTTCAATGACCATCGGTGCTTAATCTTACTGCTCGGGTTGAACTCCTTGGCTCCCCATTTGTTCGTAGGTGAGTCCCTTGTATCTGGGAAATTCTGCGGCTATTTGCAGAAAGATTTGACCAGGGCTTTGATAAGCGGATTTCTCCCCGGCAATGGCCAACAGGCGAGTAAAGATCTCCCAGTCCTGAAGTGGGCCTGGGGGCGGAACTAGAGCGGCGTGTAGTCTCTGTACCCTTCCCTTGCGGTTCGTATAGGTCCCTTCCTTCTCCGCAAAATTCGTAGCGGGAAGAACCACATGGGCCAGTCTCGCTGTGGGGGTAAGGTGGGTTTCCTGAACGACCAGGAAAGAGAGCTGTTCCAGAGCGCTCTTTATTTTTTCCCCGTCCGGCAGCAAGGAGAGCAAATCTTCTCCTACGACGTAGGCGCTCTGGAATTGCCTTTGGACCAATCGTTGAACCCACGAGTTGAGGCCTCCATTGGAAGTGACCCCCACCTCTCTGGCCCCACGGAAATTGGGAGAGCGGTCCGGGCTCATTAAAATTTTCGCCACTTCCGTAAGCTCTCTCTCCTGGTAAAAGACCTCCAGGGCGGGTTGGGGAGAGAACATTTTCATGAGCTTGACAAAGAGGAAGGCCTCTTCGTTGGTATTTCTCCCGGAGATGAGGCCGCCTAGCCCCGCGGCGGTTCTGAGACCGGAAAGGGCGGTCTTGAGGGCCGTTTCCCAGTCCGTAGGCACTAGTCCTCCCTCCTGGCGAATTAACGGGGAAGTGAGCCGCTCACCGTCGGTAAGGGGGTGGAAACAGTACCGCCCCTCATCGCAGATCCAATGGCTGTTCACTTCCTCATTGATTCGGG
>JADFQD010000213.1 GCA_022561975.1 Acidobacteriota bacterium | reverse complement strand
CCGCCGGGCTGACAGGAGTTCTGACTCGGGAGGACCCTTTTCGGGGAGTACTGCACTGGGTTCATTGCTCGTAGGGTCACGTACCGCAGTGCGGCAGCAAGTTCTTGATGTTTACTGGTCGGTAAAGTAAGCTGTTCTTGGGCAAGCACACTCCGCCCGCAAAGGAGAAGCCGATGAGCGAGCAGAAGGTACGCCACGTCTCCGAAGAAAAGGCGATCGAAGTAGCCGAGGCCGCACGCCAAAAGGAATGGCTCAAGCCGAGCTTCATGAGAGAGTTGTTTCTGGGAAAGTTTCGCTTTGATCTGATCCATCCCTTTCCTCTCGCCGGGGAAGACCGACCGGAGTTCGCCGCGTTCTACAACGCCCTGGTCGAGTTCATCGAGCGCGAGGTCTATCCCACCGAGATCGATCGGACGGGCGAGTATCCTGAGTCGGTCCTTGATGGATTGCGCAAGCTCGGCGCGTTCGGCATGAAGATTCCGAAGAAGTACGGCGGCATGGGCTTCACCAACCGCGAATACCAACGCGTCATGCACCTGATGGGAAGCGTCGACGGCAACTTGAGCGCTCTTCTGTCCGCCCATCAGTCGATCGGAGTGCCGCAGCCGCTCAAGCTCTTCGGAACCGAGAAGCTCAAGGACAAGTACCTGCCGCGCTGCGCGAGAGGCGATATTTCGGCGTTTGCTCTGACCGAGCCGGACGTCGGTTCCGATCCGGCACGGATGGGCACAACCGCGGAGAAGACCCCGGAAGGTGACTACATCCTGAACGGCACCAAGCTCTGGTGTACGAACGGCACCTTGGCGAAGTTGCTGGTGGTTATGGCTCAGCAGCCCGATATCGACAAGATCAGCGCCTTCGTGGTCGAGACCGACTGGGAGGGTGTCGAAGTAACGGATCGCTGCCATTTCATGGGCTTGCGGGCGTTGGCCAACGCCGTCATTACCTTCGAGAACGTCCGAGTGCCCGCCGAGAATTTGATCGGCGAGGAGGGCCGTGGACTCAAGATCGCGCTGACCACCCTCAATGACGGCCGGCTGTCGATCCCCAACGGCTCCGTGGGTACGGTCAAGGCCTGCATCGAGATATGCCGTCGCTGGGCGAAGAGCCGGGTGCAGTGGGGCAAGCAGATCGGCAGACACGAGGCCATTGCTCACAAGATCGCCGACATGACCGCCACCACCTTTGCGATGCAGTCGATCGTTGATCTCGCCACCGAGATGGCCGATGCCGGTGACCGCGACCTGCGCCTCGAGGCGGCGGCCTGCAAGGAATGGAATACCGAGCAGACCTGGCGCATCATCGACGAAACCATGCAGGTCCGGGGCGGCCGAGGATACGAGACCGAGACTTCGCTGGCCAATCGCGGCGAGGAGCCGATCGGCGTCGAACGCATGATGCGTGACTACCGGATCAACAAAATTTTCGAGGGCTCGAGCGAGATCATGCACCTGCTCATGGCGCGGGAGGCCGTGGACAAGCATCTGCAGGTGGCCGGGGCTCTGATCGATCCGAAGCAGAGCACAAGAGCCAAGCTCGCCGCTTTGGTGAGGAGCGCAATCTTCTATCTGGGCTGGTACCCGACCCGCTGGTTGGGCTGGAGTTTCTGGCCGAAGTTCTCGAGCTTCGGCCGCAACGCCAAGCACCTACGTTTCGTCGATCGCAAAGCGCGCAAGCTGGCGCGAGAGATCTTTCACGGGATGATCGTCCACCGAGCCCGGATGCAGAACAAGCAGGGCTTCCTGTTTCGGGTCGTCGATATCGCCAACGAGCTCTTCGCGATCGCGGCTTCGGTGTCTCGGGCCGCCGCGCTCGAGGCCGCGGGCTCGCCCGACGCCAAGAACGCAGCCGAGCTGTCCGACATGTTCGGCCGCCTTTCGCAGCGCACCGTCAACCGGCTTTTGCGCGATCTCTGGCACAACGATGACGCCATGCAGTACAAGATCGGGGTCAAGGTCATGGAAGGCGAGCATCGGTGGATCGAGTCCGGAGTGATCGGTGTCGAGAAGCTGCTGGCGCGTGACCTGAAGAGGCTGGCGACCGGTGCGGCTGCCGCGCCGAGCGCCGAAACCGCAAGGGTCGTTTAGACACTTCAGATAGGGAAGGCCCCTATGGCGGTGGAGCTGGGCTGACGGTCGACACGGAGGTCGACCGCTACAAACGGACGGGGTCCCTTGTGGCGGTCGAGCTGGGCTGACGGTCGACACGGAGGTCGACCGCTACAAACGGACGGGGTCCCTTGTGGCGGTCGAGCTGGGCTGACGGTCGACACGGAGGTCG
>JADFQD010000010.1 GCA_022561975.1 Acidobacteriota bacterium | reverse complement strand
CTGCGTCGCGCCGCATTGCCGCGCACCCTAAAGCGCTCCCAACGCGACCCGCAGGACTTCTACCACGGGCTGCTAGCGAAAACCGCGCCGCAGTTCTTTTCGGAAGGTCCCAAAGACCTCAGAATCGAGAAGGCACACGACCACCCGGTCGAGCTTGGTACCGCCCTGCAAATACCGATGGATCTCGGTTAAGGTCACTCGTGCGCAACGATCCATCGGCACTGCGAACGCGCCGGTCGAAATAGCCGGAACGGCGATCGATTTGAGCCCGTGGCGATCCGCAAGCGCCAAGGCCGAGCGCACCGCCGAAGACAGTTTCCGATCCTCGTCGCCCTCGCCCATTTTTGGACCGACCGCGTGAATCACGTGCTTGGCCCCGAGCTCGCCGGCGCCGGTGATGACCGCCGTACCCACCGAGGTACCGCCGATCCGATTGCACTCTTTCTGGATCGACTTGCCGCCCTTCTCGAGAATTGCTCCCGCGACTCCGGCTCCGAGCTTGAGGTCGGCATTGGCAGGGTTTACCACAGCATCGACGTCGAGTTCCGTGATGTCGCCCTCGAGGAGCTCGAGCTCGGTGCCGTTTAGCTGAATCTTTACGTGGTTCTTTCCCATACAGCGAGCTTTCTTTGCCGTGATCCCGGATCATATCAGCTTCGAGAACCGATCCAAAGGCGGCCACTTCATGCGATACACTCCCGGCCGCAATGCTGACGGCAATCCGCAACACCCTGGCAACTCGAATCGAAGCCAGGATTCGAGACCTCTACGGCCTCACTCACCAAGCCCGGCCAGAGATTCCGCCCCGTCGCGACCTGGGTGACCTCTCGTTTCCAGGGGCCCTACAGCTGGCTCGTGACGTCAAGAAGAGTCCACGCCAGATCGCCGAAGAGATCGTCGCCGGGCTCGAGCTACCCGAGGGCGTCCGAGAGGTCCGGGTCGAAGGGCCCGGGTTTCTCAACTTCTACCTGGATCGTGGACGGATGACTGCCGCCCTGCTGAGAGAGCCGCTCATCGCGGTGCCGGAAGAGACCGGCAAGAAGACCATTGTCGAACACACCAACATCAACCCCAACAAGGCCGCGCACATCGGCCATCTGCGCAACGCAGTTCTGGGCGACGTCCTGGCCCGCCTTCTGCGCGCGCTGGGAGGGACAGTGGAGGTCCAAAACTACATCGACGACACCGGCGTGCAAGTGGCCGACGTCGTCGTGGGCTTTGTCGACCTGCGAGGCCTGACGATCGATGCCATTCGAGACCTTCCCGAGCCCTTCGACTACACCTGCTGGGACCTCTACGCCGAAGTCGGGCGCTGGTTCGGAGAAGACACCGAGCGCCAGGCGCTCCGCCGCCAAACCCTGCACGAACTCGAATCCGGGGAGGGAGCTCGAGCCGAGATTGGCCGGCTGGTGGCACGCCGAATCGTGTCGCGTCACCTGAGAACGATGCGCAGGATCGGAGTCGACTATGACCTCCTGACCCGTGAGAGCGCCATCCTGCAGCTCGACTTCTTTCGCGAAGCCTTCGAGCGGCTCGCGGCCGCGGGCGCGATCCGCCTCGAGACCGAAGGCAAAAGTGCGGGCTGCTGGCTGATGCCGCTCTCGGACAGTTCCGAGTTTGCCGGATTGGAGGACCCCGACAAGATCATCGTTCGCTCCGACGGCACCGTCACCTATGTCGGCAAGGACATCGCCTACCAACTGTGGAAATTCGGCTTGCTCGGACTGGACTTCGGATATCGATATTGGCAGGAAGAGGAGATCTGGGAGTCCGCCGTAACCGGTGTCGACGATCATCCCGCGTTCGGCTCTGCCTACCAGGTGATCAACGTGATCGACAAACGGCAGAGCTATTTGCAGAAAATCGTGCGCGCCGGACTCGAACGACTGAACTATCCGGACGAAGCGGCGCGCTCCATACATTTTGCCTACGAAATGGTCGCCCTGTCACCGGCGGCAGCGGCTCGCCTGGGATACAGCGAGGCCTCCACTGACGGCAAGCGCCTCGAGATGTCGGGTCGAAAGGGAATCGGAGTCAAGGCCGATGACCTGATCGATCAGCTCGAGGCCAAGAGTCGCGAGGAAATACAAGCTCGCGACGGCTCGTTGCCTCCCGAGGAGTTGGACAGCCGGGCGCACGCGATCGCCTTGGCGGCCCTGCGTTTCTTCATGATCAAGACGACGACCAACCGCATCATTGCCTTCGACTTCGCGGAAGCGCTCAGTTTCGAAGGCGACTCAGGTCCATATCTGCAGTACTCCCTGGTGCGCACCGCCAATATCTTTCGTCGGCTTCGCGAAGAGAGTATCGACGATGAAGTGAAGCCGGAGCACGCCGCGGCTCTCCCGGCGGAGCTTTGGGAGGATGATCTTTGGGATTTGATTTTCTCTACGGCGGAGATTCAGGAGCGAACAGAAGCCGCCATCGCGTCTCTCGAGCTATCTCAGATCGCGCGCTTCGCCCTCGAGATGGCGCAGAAGTTCAACACAATCTACCATCGCCATCCGATTCTCCAAGAGGGGGACGTCGAGCGACGCACCGCCCGCCTGGCTACCGCTCGGATCTTCTCCAAAGGCTTGCGTACGCTCACCGAACTCATGGGACTGCCGATCCCGGAGCGGATGTAAATCACGAAGAGTCTGCCAAAAGGCACCTCGGAGGCACACGAAGAGGAATTACCGCGATGGTACACTCCGCCGCGATACGAATTAGGGGGGCTGAGTTCTTGGCTACTGCAGAACGCGTTCTTTGGGAGACGGTCACGGTTGTGGTTTTCCTGCTGCTTTTGGCAGGAACGGTGATCTGGTCGGGGGGGCGTGTCGAGCACCATCGAGGACGGCTGGAGTCCGACTTCGATGCCAGGATCTCGGCCGCGGCCGATGAGCAACGCCGAACCGCGGTTCGACTCGAGGCGGACTTCGAGCGGCGCGCGCATGATTACCGCGTGCACGAAGCCAAAGCCGTATTTCGAGCCTTCGAGGCCGGCGTTCGCACAGCGGTCGCTTCCCGCTGGGGCAATTACGTCAACCGCGCCAAGAGCGATCTGCTCGAGGAGTCCCGAGTCACCTTCGTCCACATCCTGACACCGGCCGGTTTCGTACTGGCGTCGAGTGACGAGAAGCTGGCCCGCACCGGCCGCATCGGCGAGCGCGGTGACTGGGCTCGGGCAGCCACCGAACTCTCGATGCGCGATGGCGTCGTCGAAGGCTCGATCGAACTTGCCGGCCCAATCGGCGCCCCTGGTCGTCCGGTCGCCTTCCTGTGGCTGGGCTACGACCTCGACGGCAGCGCGACAGAGGCGCTCAGCGAAAAGCGGTGAAAAGCGGTGACTGTCACCGCTTTTCTTTTCTAGAACGCCAGGACTTTCTTCGCCGCAGCCACCACGCGCGCGGCGTTGGGCAGAAGTTCCTGCTCGAGATTGCGCGCGTACGGAACCGGGAGGTCCGGATAGGCGACGCGCACCACCGGAGCGTCGAGCCAGGCGAACGCTCGCTCGGAGATCTCGGCCACGACTTCCGCTCCAAAGCCACCGGTGCGCTGCGCCTCATGAACCACCACGACACGTGACGTCTTGCGCACCGAGGACTCGATCGTGGGCCAGTCCAGTGGCACCAGGCTCCTGAGATCGATCACCTCGGCGTCGCAGACACCTTGGTCAGCAAGCTGTTCGGCGGCCTCGAGACAGGTCCAGGTGCTGGCACCGTAACCGATCAGGGTCAGATCAGCGCCCTGCCGTCGCACGGCCGCCGATCCGATCGGAGCCACGTCCCATTCTCCGGGCAGCTCTTCCTTGATCCGTCGGTACAGGAACTTGTGCTCGCAGAAAATCACCGGATTGGGGTCGCGAATCGCCGCCTTGAGCAGGGCGCGGGCATCTTGGGCACTCGACGGACAGACGACTTTCAACCCCGCAACGTGGGTAAACCACGCTTCTGGGTTCTGCGAATGAAACGGCCCGGCGCCGACGCCGCCCCCCGAGGGCAAGCGAACCACGATCGGGCACGGCAGTTGCCAGCGATAGAAGAGCTTGGCAGCGACGTTGACGATCTGATTGAAGCCGCAGGAAACAAAATCGGCGAACTGCATCTCGACGACGACTCGGTAGCCGAGAATCGCCGCACCGATCGCCATCCCGAGGGCGCCGCTCTCGGCGATCGGCGTGTCCAGGACACGTCTCGGCCAGCGTTCGTGAAGCCCGCGAGTTGCCCGAAAAGCACCCTCGAAGCGCCCGATGTCCTGGCCCATGAGAATCACTCGATCGTCGCGTTCCATCTCCTCGGTGAGCGCGAGACGAATGGCGTCGATGTAGGACACGGCCTCGCCGGCCAGCTCGCCTGATCGCTCGCCCGATGTCTCGCGCGATTTCTCGCCCGAGTGCTCGCCCGATTTCTGGCCCATTTTCCCGACATCCGAACTCGGCTCCGGTGGTGGAGCGGGAGCCAGCGCCGCTCGCCGCGCGGTCTTCGCCTCGGGTGGTGCGGCCGCGATCGCGGTTTCGAGAGCCGCCTCGATCAAGAAAGAACACCGCTGCCCAATCGTCTCCTGAATCTCGAAGTCGAGAGTCCCTTCCGCGCGCAGCCGCTCGGCGTAGGCCGGCAGCGGATCCGACGACAGATAGGCGTCCAACTCCCGCTTCGGCACCACCTTCAAGGAGTCGTCGCCCTCGCTGTGCCCTCGCATGCGCCCCAGAATGGCCTCGATCAGCGTCGGGCCCTCCCCTGAACGGGCACGGGTCACGGCTCGCTCCAGGGCCTTGGCCATCTCGTCTGGATCGTTCCCGTCGACACTTTCGGCGGGGATTCCGTACCCGCGTCCGCGGTCGCTCAACCGTTCCACGGCGTACTGAGACTCGGCTGGTGTCGAGAAGGCATAGTGGTTGTTCTCGATAATCAACACCAGCGGCAGCCGCCAGACCGCCGCCATATTGAGGCCTTCGTGAAAGTCACCGGTCGAGGTGCCGCCGTCGCCGATGAAGTTGAGCGCTACCCGGTCGGACCCCCGCTGCTTCAAAGCGAACGCGCACCCCGCGGCAACCGGGATCATCGCTCCCAGATGACTGATCATTCCAACATGCTGGATTCCGGCCTCGGGCGCCAGGTAGCTGTAGTGAAACGAACGCTCGAAACCCTGTGAGAAACCTCGCTCCTTACCGAGCAGCTGGCAGGCCAGCCGCTCGAGCAACTCGACCGGGTCCGGCCGGCGGCCGTCCGGCACCCCGAAACCGAGCCCCGGGAAGGTCCGCGCGGGGTCCAGGTAGGTCGTCAGAATGGCGCCGAGATCCCGATGGAGCGTGCACAGCACATCACCCGGCTGCAGCGCGAGCCCGGCAGGAACGGTCGTCGCCTCGTTGCCGATGGCGCTGTACCACTTCGACACCCGGCCGGTGAGCAACAGAGACTCGAACCTCGCATCGAGATCTCGCGTCAGCCGCATGAACGCGTATCGGAGGAGAGAGGAACTGCCCGTCATTTCGGGAGGATTCTAGCCTGATCTTCCCACCAAGCTCGGCTCCGATTGGGGCTCCCCCGGGGCCAATCGTAGGTCCCGGTCCGCGGGTTGTCGCTTACCTCCGGGCGTCGAGAGTCTGTACGTGGGGATAAGAGAGGATCCTCTCATCGGCGGTCAGCAGAGTGAGGTCGTGCAGTCTCGCTGTGGCGATCAGGACGCGATCCGCCGGATCCTTGTGGAGACTCGGAGGCAGTGAGTACGCTCCCGCAGCGATCCCATGTGACATCTCGATGGTCGAGCAGAACAGGGAGCCGAGAGTATCGGTCACCCATGAGTCCAGCGAGCCGGAGAGTTCTATCGTCCCCATCGCGACCAGGCGAGAGATCTCGAGGGTGGAGATGGTCGAGACGTGCAGGCTCGTCTCGGGATCCGCCAGGCTCTGAGTCGTGGCGTCGCCCAACCGACCCGGCTGCTCCTGAGTCCAGATCCAGACATGGGTGTCGAGCAGCAGCCTCACCCGAGTACCTCCCAGTCGGCTGAAGAGTCGGTGTGGACGAGGTCTCCATGGATCTTCATCCGGCCTTTGAACACGCCCAGGGGCCGTTCCGAAGAAGTCTCTCGAACAGGCTCGACCCGAGCGAAAGGTCGCCCTCTTCTGGTTACGAGAATCGACTCTCCGGTCTGCTGGGCCTCGCGGAGAACGGCGATGCACTTCGCCTTGAATTCGGAAACGGCCATTTTCTTCATGCGGCCATTATGACCTGGTCAGATGATCAGGTCAATAGCCCCAATTGTTCGCTCGAGCGAAACCTCCAGGCGGGTCGAGCGTGAACGCATCGTTGAGAGTATGAAATATAGTATGATCATACCGCTGTGCCGAAGGCTCGCATCACGATTACCCTGCCCGACGAGTTAGTGAGAGACATCGATCGACGTGAGCGGAACCGCAGCCGGTTCATCCTCGAGGCTGTCGAGCACGAGCTCGAGAGCCGACGGCGCCAGGAGCTGCTCGCATCGGTCGAAAGCCCCCATCCACAGAGCGGGGAAGTGGCCGAGGTTGGCCTGAGCGAATGGGCTGACCGGGGCACCGCCGAAGACGAGGAGCTGCTCGATACCCAGGGCGGCAGTTCGGTCCGGTGGTCTCCAGGCCAGGGCTGGGTCAAGATCGACGAGTGAAGCTCGACCGCGGTACCGTCGTTCTGGTCAGCCTCGACCCCACCCTCGGTCATGAGCAACGGGGCCTGCGCCCGTGCATCATTGTCAGCGATCCCGATGTCACGGAAGACCAACGCTATCCGCTGCTCTGTGTCGTACCGATCACCGGCACGCCCGGAAGAGGTACTCTCTATCCGGCGCTGGCGTCCGGTTCCGGTGACCTGCGCAGGCGTTCTTTTGCTTTGCTCGATCAGATCCGCACCATCGACAAGCGACACGTCCACAAGGTTTTCGGCAAGATCGCGACCGACGAACTGGAGGCCATCGACGATGGGCTCGCGCTGCTCCTCGGACTGCGCAGGCGCGGTTAGGACCGCCGGTCGAACGGTGAGAGCCTCCCCCCTTAGATCCGCGTGCGGCAGAATTCGCAGAATACCACGCGCAGGCCGCTCCTAACGTCGGGCGTGCCGCCGCAGTGTGGACAGGTAAGACCTTCGACCCGATCCAAAAGCTGATGCGGAACTTCTTCGACCTCTTGCACCGCCTCGTCGCCGGCCCTGGCGCCGCTGGCTCGGACACCGAGATCCGGGCTCGCCGACTGCCGAGACTCCGTGAGTTCGTTCATACCTTGCGGGTCACCCACCAAGACGAAAACAGAAGTGGCACACTGGTGAACACCTAGACCGCCAATTTCAGGAACGGATCGGTGATGATCAGGCCTTCGATTCCGAACAGAATCAAGCCCAGAATCGCCACCAGGATGTACGGGCTCTGCGCTTTTTCGGGATAGACCGACGCCAATACGCTGCCCGTGGATCCCTCGACGATCGCGTGCTGAGGGCAAGTTACTCGAGGTGACTCGCTATCGGCCCGAGCTGCCACGCTCTAACAGCCCGTAACCCGCTAACCCGCCACCTTGGTACCGCAGACCGGACAGAAGTTTGCACCGCCCGGCAGCGTGCCACCACACTGTTGACAGAACTTGGCGCCGGAGGCTGCCACGACCGCTACGCCCGCGGCCGTGGCTCCATCGGCAGCCGCTGAAGCCGCGGGGGTTCCAGAGGCCGGGGAGCTTCCAGAATCCACGGGAGCCACTGGGGGGACAGGCGGAGCTGTTTGACTCCCCTGCGGCGCGCCGGCGCTATCAGCGCCAGCGGCGCCGGCCGTCCCACCGCTCCCCTTGGCGGCGTCCCCCATCGCCTGCGCGGCCTTGAACTCGAGGTCGGCATTCGTATCGCCGACGGCTTCCATGCCGCCGCGTTCATCGATCCGCTTTTGGACCTCTTTGGGTGGAGTGATCGCGCCCAGAGAAAGATCGACGAGGTCGATACCGAACTTGCTGAAGTCCTCGCTGACCGCGGCCTCGAGCCCCATGGCGAACTCGTCGTAGAGCTTGGGGAGGTCGAAGATGGACTCCAGGTTCTCGCCCAGCAGATCCGTCAGGCGAGCAACGATGACATCCTTGAAATAGGCCTCGACACCGTCCGTGGTGTAGACGCCCTGGGTGCCCACGATCTCGTTGACGAATTGCTGGGAGTTGCTGATCCGAACCGCGAATTTTCCGAACGCGCGCAGGCGAACCATCGCCAGCTCTTTGTCCCGATAGGCCACCGGCTCCTTGGTGCCCCACTTGAGATCCAGAAAGGTCTTTGTGGAAACGAACACCACCGCCGCCTGAAATGGTGACTCGCCCTCGAACGGCATCCCCAGGGTCTTTGCCAGACACGGCAGGTTCCTTGTGGCCAGCGTATGGCGCCCCGGACCGAAGGTGTCGAGGGCCTTGCCGTCGCGCAAGAACACCGCCTGCTGGCTCTCCTCTACGATCAACTGGCTACCGAGCGCAATCGCCTCGGTACCTCTCGACGGCACCCGGGCAACCATGGCATTGCCCGTCGGATCGACGTATTGAATAATTTTCATGGCTCTATGAAACCTCCGCTTGCTCTTCCTCCAGGCCCCGGCCCAGGCGAGCTCAACGACTCGACGACTCGACCACGCTTCCGATCAGCACCCTGCACTCGTTCCACCGGCTTGCCATCGCTTCGAGACGGCTCTGGCCCGGGTCGATGGCGGCCATTACCCATGAGATTGTCTCCTGGTTCGACTCTCCGGGGGTCACTAAACCCAATGGTACCAGACGGGTGCAGCCCGAACGGGACGACGGATTGGACCTAATCTGCGCCCTGCCCGGTCGATCGGCCTCTTCGCCGCTATACTTCGCGCTCCCCACCTCCCCGAGGTGGAGTTCCCGCCGCCTGGCCACGCCGGCCGGCACCCTCGACCCAAGAAAGCCATGCGCGCGAT
This sequence comes from Acidobacteriota bacterium, assembly GCA_022561975.1. GTDB lineage: Bacteria > Acidobacteriota > Thermoanaerobaculia > Multivoradales > JAHEKO01 > CALZIK01. Next base: position 35,526 of record JADFQD010000010.1, on the reverse strand, counting down.
TCGCTATCTCGCTGTGTTCGTTCCGCTCGCCATCCTCGCGTGTACTGGAAACGGCGGAGACGAGGCGGCCAGAGATAACCCGGTAGATTCCACCTCGCCACCCGCCGGCGCGATCGTCTTCGCAGAGGTCGCCGCCCAGGCCGGACTCGATTTTCATCACTTCAACGACCGCCGCAACGCCCTCCTGCCCGAAGACAACGGCTCCGGACTCGCCTTCGGCGACTATGACAACGATGGCTTCGACGACCTCTTTGTCCCCAACCTGGCCGGGTCTGTGCTGTTATCGAGGGAAGAGTTGGCCCAGCGTACCGGCGGCAAGCTCTTCCGCAATCTGGCCGACGGCACCTTCGAAGACGTCACCACTACCGCCGGCCTCGAGCACGTCGGCTGGCACAACGGCGCCGTCTGGGCGGACGTCGACGGCGACGGCTGGCTCGACCTGCTGATCACCGGCCTGGACGAGATCGTCCTGTTCAGGAACCTGGGTGACGGCAGCTTCGAGAACGCCAGCGTCGGCGCCGGTCTCGGCCGGGTCGACTGCATCGCCAACGGCCCGGCGCTCGCCGACTTCGACCGCGACGGCGACCTCGATCTCTACGTTCCCTGCTATGTCGATTTTCCGTGGGACCGGGTGCCCGAGCGGCCCGAGGTGGGAGGGCGACCCGCCACCATGACCACCCCCGCCGACTACCCACCCCAGCAGGATCTGTTCTTCGAGAACGACGGCGGCGGTCGGTTCACCGAGATCGCCGAGCGCTCGGGGTTGGCGGACAGCACGGGGCGGGGTCTCCAGGCCGTCTTTGCCGACTTCGACGACGACGGTTGGCCCGATCTCTATGTCAGCAATGACCAGAGCTTCGACCGGCTCTACCGCAACCAGGGCGACGGCACCTTCGAGGAGGTCTCGATCGAAGCCGGCACCCGCGACCCTCGCGCCGGCATGGGTGCCGCCGTCGCCGACTATGACCGGGACGGCCGGCTCGACCTCTTTCTCACCCACTGGGTCGGCGAGGACAACGCCCTCTACCGCAACCTGTCGGAGGACGGACTGCTGCTCTTCGCCGACACCACGATCGAGCATCGCCTGGCGCCGATCGATCCGGCGCTGGTCGGCTGGGGCACCGGTTTCTTCGACTTCGAACTCGACGGCGACGACGACCTGCTGGTCGTGAACGGCTCCACCGTCGAGGATGAGTGGACGCTCGAGGTGCTGAGAGACCCCAAGATGATCCCTCAGAAGATGCTTCTCTATCAGAACGTGAACGGCCGCTTCGAGGATGTCTCCTCGACGGCCGGGGCCGCCTTCGGGGCGCCGATCGTCGGCCGCGGCGCCAGTTTTGCCGATTACGACCGCGACGGACTGATCGATGTCGCGGTTCTGGTCCACAACGGACCGATTCTCCTACTCGCCAACCGTTCGCCGGTCCAGGGACACTGGCTGGAGATCGAGCTGGTGGGCGAGGCGCCGAATCGCTGGGCGGTGGGCGCCAAGGTGACGGTTGAAAGCGGCGGGCAGAGCCAGATCCGCCAACTGCTGGTGGGTGAAAGCTGGGCCGGGTCGAACTCGCCGGTTCTCCACTTCGGCCTCGGAGGCGCCAGCGAAGCGAGCCGGATCGAGGTCCGCTGGCCGGGCGGTGGGGTCACCGAAACCGGTCCGGTTGGCGCCGACAGGCGTATACGCTTGTGGAAGGATAGGAGCGGCTGGACGGAGGTTCCAGCGGCACCCCGTCCTTCGCGACCCTGGGGCGAAGACCAACCGACAGAAGAGACGCAAAGATGAGCAGACGATCCGGAAACAGAAGATGGCTCACCGCCGCCACGCTCGCGTTGCTGGGGCTACTGATAATCCCGGCCTGCAGCCAGGCCCAGGATTCGACGGCAGAGCCGGCCGCGGACGCCGCCGAAGAGCTCACGATCACCGGCGGCGAGGCGTTTCACGGCCTGCTCGAATACCGGGCCCGAGACGCCAAACTGGCCCTCGTCCGTCCGACGTTCGTGACCGGCGCGGAGGCCGGCCTCGCGAGCGGCGTCAGCGTGGTCGGGGTCAGCCTCGGCGGCATTCACCGCGCCTACCCTCTCTACGTGCTCAAGAACCACCAGATCGTCAACGATACGCTGGGGGGGGTGCCGATCGCGGCATCGTGGTGACCTTCCGAACAATCGGTCGTGGTTCACGACCGCCGCGTAGATGGGAAGGAGCTGACCCTCGGGGTGTCGGGCAAACTGGTCGATGGCAACTTGGTGATGTACGACACACAGAGCGACTCGCTCTGGCTGCAGAGTTCGGGAGAGGGCTTGGAGGGTGCGCGCCGAGGGCAGAAGCTGGAAGAGCTGCCCGCCGAAGCCTGGGGCGTCGTTCGCTGGGGCGAGTGGCGACAACAGCACCCGGAGACCTTGGTGCTGACCTGCGCGCACTGCGAGGGTCGGGGCGAGATGACCGGTACCATCGATGAGCTGCATCGCGAACGGGAGGCCGCGGCTGCCGATCGCTAGGCCGGGTTGGACGCCTCTCGCTCTACTACCGATGGTCCTGGTGTTCGCCGGCCTTGGCTGCGGTGGAGAAAGGACCGCCCGGCCGGCTGAGTTGCCGGAGCCCCCAGAGCAGGCGATCGACGCCCGTTCGGCGGCCCGTTTGCTGCCCGGCCCCGACTTTGAGCTTCTGGGTCTCGACGGCGAGCTTCACCGGCTGAGCGATCACCGGGGCCGGGTCGTGCTGCTCAACTTCTGGGCCACTTGGTGCATCGCCTGTCGCAGCGAGATCCCCGAGCTGAACCAGCTCCGACGGGAAATCCCTGCCGGGGAGCTCGCAATCCTCGGGATCTCTACCGATAAGGAAGGGCTGGCCATCGTCCGCCCGTACGCCGAGAAACTGGCGATGGCCTACCCGGTTCTCCTCGACCCGGCGGCCGTCTCGACAAAAATGTTCGGCGGGTTGGAAGGCTACCCGATGACCTTCATCCTCGACCGGGAAGGGCTGATCTACTCCTCCTACCTCGGAGCGCAGGAGAAGAAGACCTTCCTCGAGGACGTCCAGTACCTTTTGCAAGCGCCGGCGAGCGAAGGCGAGACCCTGCCCCCCGGCGCGCGATCGGACGTTCGATCTTCGGCCTAATTCGAGGAAGAGCCAAGCCGCCAAGGACGCAGCAAGCGCCTATCGTCCGCCGCTCAACTTGCGCACCGCGTCTTCGATCCACTTTCGAAGGTCTGCGTCCTCGGCCGAATCCCCAACAGTTCGCAAGTCCTCGACAACGTACTCAGGTCCAATGGCCACTAGGGCGTTGAGAGCTCGTTGCCGATAACTCGAGTCGAAGGACCGAACCCGCTCTGGCGACGGGCCTACCGCCACCGCGCGCAAGAGAAACGGAACCGCCTCCCTGCCAAACTCAACGACGGCCTTGAGCGACACCGTCTCCGAGAGATTTCCACAATCGCGCGTTGGCAGCCCGGGCCGGAGCGCGTACAGGTCGTTGATCGCCGAGTTCGGTTCCAGGTGCGCTCGGAACGTTTGCCCCTCAGTCAACCACTCTCTGTTGTTGCTGGCATTGTGCATCACGTTGGTCGTGTCGAAGTTCGTCGTCAGCGAGTTGACGTGATCGAGCTCGAAGCCGTGCCCGGCTTCGTGGGCCGACAAGTGGTCACTCGTGGTTCTGCCCATGGCGACCAAGCCACCGCCGCACCAAACGCCCTTGCCGGTTCCGAATCCGGTTCCGAAATCCACGCGATCCACATAATAGATGTTGATGCGGCTGGCGTTGAAACCGATGTCCGTTTTGATGTCCGCCGCTTTGGCGCAGGTAAAATCGTGAAAATCAGCAGCGTCCGGATCACCCGTCACGTCGTTCATCGAGAACGAGGAAATAAACGCGCCCATGCGCTCGTCGCGCCAAATCTGATCCAGCTTGACGCAAGCTGCTACGGCTTGCGCTTGGCGATCCGCTGTAGGCCCTTTGACGAGCCACACCTCGAACGGGATCCCCATGTGGTTAGCGAACGGCACGGTCACATCCTCTTTACCGGCTGTCCAGCCGACACTTTCCTCGAGCGCTACCGGGCGCCGTTTCTGCCACGCGATCACCTCGTTGTTGGCTCCCGAAGTGACGCCCCCCGGATCGACGTGCCCATCCGCGGTGGTTATGTACTTCTTGTCGTTCTCACCCGAACCATCGACAGTACCGTCGAGGAGAATCCCGATCTCGCCGGTTGATGATGGGTTCGTGAACTTGACGCGATCGTGCGGATCGCAGGCTCCGAGCAAGGCTCCCAGGACTACCACCAAGATGGCCTTTGGGGCCCTCCCCCATCCCGGACAGACTGCACCAATCATTAGCTCCTCCTCTCGTGTGTCACCAAAGATCTGCTACCCCTCCGAGGCGCCTCCGCGAATTGCCTGCAAGAACCTGCCCTTCGCTTCGGGCCTCAGCCGGTAAATGACGTTGCCTGACTTTACCCTACTTCGAATGATCAGATCGGGGAAGGACCGGGCCGACGTCGCTCCTCAGTGGTTGCTCGCCGGATAGCTGATCCACGCTGGCTTAGCTATAAGCTAGAGCCGAGAATCGCGCCTACGAGCGGCCGCGGCTGAGAAGAGCGCGAGAATCACGATCGAACTGCCGAGCAGGTTCCAGAGAATGTCCCGGAGATCGTAATAGCGATTGGGGAGTACCGCCTGGATGCCTTCGTCACCCCATCCCGCCAGCCCGGCCAGCACCATGGCGAGCCATGCCGCGCTCAGGCGGCCACGTCCGAGTCTCGCCGAGCGCTCTTGGCACGCCTGGAACAGAACACTTCCGAGCAGCCCGTACTCGAGGAAGTGCAGTTTCTCCTCCGGCAAATCGGCCAGCAGAACCGCCCCGCAAAAGACGCCGGCAAAGGCCAGCAGCACCACCCTCTCCCGGGGCCCGGCACCGCGCTTCCAAACCTGCCGGACGACTCCCAGAGCCGCAACTCCGAAGAGCGCTCCGACCGTGAGGCGCAGCACACCGTGCGCTCTCAGAAACTCGACCGGTCCACGGACGAAGTAGAGGGTGGCGTAGATCAGGAGGATCAGCGCGAGAGCGGCGATCCACCATCGCCGCTCTCGTTCCGACCAGTTCATCCGCCGCCAGGTTAATCCATCTGCTTGCGCAGCACCGTGGGAATGTCAAAATCATCGACATTCGACCAGTTCGGACCGAAGCCTCCGGGATCTTCACCTCGGGTTTGCGCAATGACCTTGCGGTAGAAGGGCACCTTCTCGGGCGGCTCGGGTCGCGGCTGATTGGCTTGCGCCCGAGGCCGCAGCTCGGTCTCTCCGAGCGACCGAGCCACTCTTGGCGCCCTGCGCTTGGAGTCGGCGGAGGCAGCGGCACCCGCGCCGCCAGCCGATGGCTGCGGACTGAAGAAGTCGTCCTGCCCTGCCAGCGGCTTTTCGGTCGGGGTCCGTTCGCGGCCGGCAAAACCGGTCGCAATGACCGTGACTTTCATTTCGTCCTCGAGGGACTCGTCGATCACCATCCCCGAGATGATGTGGGCATCCGGATCGACGGCATCCGAGATCACCCGCGCCGCCTCTGCGACCTCGTCCAACGCCAGATCGCGACCTCCCGAAATATTGAGCAGGACGCCGCGCGCACCCTCGATCGACGTCTCCTCGAGAAGCGGCGAGGAGATCGCGCTCCGTGCGGCCTCGACGGCTCGGTTCTCTCCCCTGGCGACTCCGGTACCCATGATCGCCATGCCCATGCCGGTCATCACCGTCTTGACATCGGCGAAATCCACGTTGATCTCGCCCGGGACGGTGATCAAGTCGCTGATGCCCTGGACCGCCTGTCGCAGCACGTCGTCGGCAATGCGGAAGGCCTCGGACAGGGGCGTGCCCCGCTCGACGAAGCTGAGCAGGCGCTCGTTGGGAATGGTGATCAACGTATCCACCGCCTCTTCCAATTCTTGGAGGCCACGCTCGGCCTGCTCCATTCTGCGGCGACCTTCGAACGCGAAAGGCTTGGTCACGACCGCCACCGTCAGCGCTCCGATCTCCGCCGCCAGCGAAGCTACAATCGGTATCCCACCGGTGCCGGTGCCACCACCGAGGCCTGCGGTCAGAAACACCATGTCGGTGCCCTGAAGCAGCTCCAAAATCCGGTCGGTGTCCTCGAGAGCGGATTTGCGCCCGATCTCGGGGTTACCGCCCGCACCCAGGCCTCGGGTCAGGGAACTTCCGAGCTGGATCTTCTCCGGGGCCCGGCACTTCCTCAAGGCCTGAAGATCGGTGTTCGCGGCAATGAACTGAATACCGCCCATACGCGAGTCGATCATGCGATCGACCGCATTGCCGCCACCGCCACCAATCCCGATAACCTTGATCCGAGCCGGCACGATATCTTCCTCTAACGTGATCGGTAGTTCGCTGCCCAAGTCTTGGTCACTAAATAGAATCATGACGTGCTCCTTTTGAAGACTGAGTCCATCACAGTAAATCCGAAAACATTTCTTTAAAGCTGCCGACTACGGCCCGGATGGAGGAGCCCTTGCTCTTGGAGGCCCGCAGCTTGCTCATCTCAGTGGCCTGCCCGTAGAGCAGGAGGCCGGAAGCCGTCGTCCAGATCGGCGAGCTGATGACGTCCACCAGCCCTCCCAATCCCTGGGGTAGACCGTAGCGCACGCCGGTATCGAAAATCTGCTCCGCCATTTCCAGCAAGCCGTCGAGTTGGGCACCGCCGCCGGTCAAGATCACGCCGCCGCGCAAATCCGCTTCCATTCCCGAACGTATCAGGTCGTTGCGCACCAGCGTCAGAATCTCTTCCGCCCGCGGCTGGAGGATCTGACAGAGTTCGGCCTTCGGGACCACCCGCGGTGGACCACCCGCAACCGCCGGAATCGAGATCCCCTGCTCTTCGCCAAGCATACCGGCCAGGCAGCATCCGTAGCGCACCTTGATCTGCTCGGCCTCGGCAAAGGGCGTGCGCAGCACCATCGCGAGGTCGTTGGTGAAGTGCCCTGATCCCATCGGCAACACGCCGCTGTGCCGGACTTCGCCCTCTGAGAAGTAGGCATACTCGGTGGTTCCCGAGCCGATATCGAGCAGCAGAGCGCCGAGTTCCCGCTCGTCGTGAGTCAGCGCGGCCTCGGCGGTCGCAAGCGGCTCGAACACCATCTCGACGACCTCGATACCGGCACGGTTGACGCAAGTGAGCAGCGTCTTCGAGCGCGTCGTGTTGCAGGTCACTAGATGCACCGCCACTTCCAGCCGCGAGCCCGTCATTCCGAGCGGATCGGCAATGCCCCCCTGCTCGTCGACGATGAATTCTTGGGGAATAGCATGAAGGATCTCTCGATCCGAGGGCAGCGCCGCCGCCTGCGCGGCCTCGAGCACTCGCTCGATGTCGAGGCGATTGATCTCTCGGTTCTTTCTTGCCACCGAAACCATTCCGCGCGAATTGACACAGCGCACATCGGTGCCCGCCATGCCTACGTAGGCGCGATCGACCTCGACGCCGGCCATGACCTCGGCCTCTTCGGAAGCTTTCTTCAAGGCGGCGACCGTGGCCTCGACATTGACAACGTGCCCCTTGCGCGTGCCTCGGTTGGCGGCGTAGCCCTTGCCCACGACCTCCATGAAGCCATGCTCATTGGCCTGACCGATCAAGACACCGACTTTTGATGAGCCGATGTCGATGACAACGGTGCGGGAACTCGGCTTAGGCATCTCTTTGGCCCTCCAGGTTGTGCGGCTTCGGAACCGCCGGTTGAAACACAATTCGTCCACCAAATCTCAGATCGACCGCTCCGATTGGAGACAGCCGGAATAATCGTCGTTCGAGCTGGGGACCGTACCGGACCAGCGAGGCAAGTCCGTCGGCCAGGTTCAGCGAGGACACAAAGATCGGAAATGGCAAACCTGCTGTGATCACCCGAAAATCGGTCGACGTCAAAACGCTGATCTCGGACAAACCCTCGCTGAAAGGCAGCCGCTTTCGGCGCCATGAGTCGAGCAAAGCGAGGCCGCTGGCGACCAGGTCCAACCGGTCCTGCGGAGCCGACATCAAGACCAAGTCAGCCGAGTCGATGCTCGGATCATTCGGATCGAAAGGCCCTATGACGCGACCGGCCGGATCCAAGTACGCCAGACTCTCGCCCTGCACCATCAAAGCGACCGGGTCTTTCTCCAGAATCTCGACCTCCAAGCGGTTGGGCGGGCACCGCCTGAGCCGGGCCCCGCTGACCCAATTGTGGTCGGCGAGCGCCGCTTCCACGTCGCGCAGATCCACGGCGAAGAGGTGCTTCCCGACCAGTGGTGTGAGTCGCTGCTCGGCCCAGGACGCGGACACCCTTCGGGTGCTCGCGACGCTCACCTCTTGCACGATGAATTGGTCCGAAAGAAGAATCCACCCGGCAAGCGCGCTCGGCAGCCCGACGATCGCTACGGCCGCCAGAAAGGGCCGGGCCAACCGGAAGATCAGCTTTCGGCGGCGATGTCGCGAGACGAACTGACGCCGGCGAAAGTGCTCCAGCTCGGGCATGGGCAGCGGCGGTCGTCTCAGTCGATCGCTCACGCGGATTCCTCCGCTCGTTCCTTAGCGCCTTCCGCAGCCAGCTCGGCGGCGAGTCGATACACATCGCCGGCCCCCATGGTAATCACCACGGCGCCGGGATCAACCGCGGACTCGAGCTGTGCTCTCGCCTCCACAAACCCCATCGCGTCCTCCACCTTTGGATGGCCGACTCGCCTGGCAGCGTCGGAGATCAGAGTGCTGCTCACCCCCTCGATGGGCGCCTCTCGGGACGGATAGATCTCGGTCACTATGGCATGGTCGGCAGCCAGCAACGCCTGGCCGAACGCCTCCGCCTGATCCCGCGTGCGGCTGAAGAGGTGCGGCTGGAAGACAACGTGCAATTTTCTGCCGGGGAACGCCGAGCGGGCGGCCTCCAGCGTCGCCGCCACCTCGGTTGGATGGTGGGCGTAGTCGTCGATCACCTCCGCGCCGTGCCAACTTCCCAAGCGCTCGAAGCGACGATGAACGCCGGAAAACTTCTCCAGCGCCGAGGCGATCTGCTCGAAGTCGAGACCGACGGCCCGGCCGACGGCTATTGCAGCCAGCGCATTCTGGGTGTTGTGTCGTCCCGGCAGCGGGATCCTGACTGAGCCGAGCCGTCCGTCGGTGGCGGAGTGCACGGTGAACCTCGCTCCCCCGTCGACGAATTCGAGGTCTCGAGCCGACAATTCGGCGTGCGGCGAGAAGCCGTAGGTCAGTGTCCGCCGGTCGCTCAATCTCGGCAGAATCGCGCGGACGTTGGGGTCGTCCAGACAGACAATGAGCTCGCCGAAAAACGGCACCTTCGAAGCAAATCGAACGAAGGCATCGCAGATATCATCGAGATCTCGATAGGTGTCCAGATGATCCGTATCGATCGAGGTCACCACCGCCAGGATCGGCTGCAGCCTGAGAAAACTCCGGTCGAACTCGTCGGCCTCCGCAACCAGGTAATCGCTATGGCCCAGCCGGGCACCGGTGCCGGAAACTCGCAGCCGGCCGCCGACAATTACCGTCGGATCCAGGCCGGCCTCGGTCAGCACGGTCCCGATCAAAGATGTCGTGGTGGTCTTGCCGTGAGTGCCGGCCACCGCGATTCCATACTTGAGACGCATCAGTTCCGCCAGCATCTCGGCTCGGCGTACGATCGTGAGGCCTCGCTCGCGCGCTCCTCGGACCTCGACGTTGGCCTCGTCGATCGCTGACGACACCACCACCAGGTCGACCGAATCGAGATGCGCCGGCGAATGGCCGATCTCGACTTTCACCCCGAGCTTGCGTAGCCTTAGCGTCGCCTCGCTCTCGCGCAGGTCGCAGCCGGTGACCGTAAGATCGTAGTCCGTAAGAACCTCCGCGATGCCGCTCATCCCGGCGCCACCGATGCCGATGAAATGAACGTTCGAAAGGTCCGCGAAACGGCTAAACATCAGGCGGCACCCCTCTGCGTCCTGGCGGCTCGCTCGAGAGCTTCGGAAATCTCCGCCGCCGCCGCGGGTTTTGCCAGCGACCGAGCCGACAACGCCATCGACTCCAACCGGGGGCGATCGCTCAAGAGCTGTGCGATCGTGTCTCCCAAGTTCTTGGCTGTGACCTCCTCGCCGGCCAGGACCACGGCGGCGCCGGAATCCGCCATCCGCTCGGCGTTGAATCTCTGGTGCCCGGCTCCGGCTGCGGTCAAGGGAATCAGGATTGCCGGACGCCCGGCAGCGCCGAGTTCCGCTATCGCCAGGGCGCCCGCTCTCGAAACCACCAACTGGGCTTTGGCCATGGCCGCTGCCATGTCGTCAATGAACGGCACTATCTCAACCGTCGGCTCAACCCTAGGCTCGACCATAGGCTCGAGCTTCGGGCTCTGGACCCTCCCGAGATCGGCCATCCCGAGATCAGCCATCCCGAGATCAGCATACGCGGTCCGTACCGACGCGAGGTCTGCACGCCCGGTCTGGTGCGTGATACTCAAACCAGCCAGGCCGGCTGCGCTCGAGAGGCGGCGCACGACGGATGGCATCACGTCGTTGATCTGAACCGCTCCCTGACTGCCTCCCAAGACCAGCAGATGTGGATCCTGGGCCGGTAGCGGATCGACCTCGTGAAAACTCCTGCGCACCGGAGTCCCGCTGACGACGGTCTCGCACGCGAGCAGCCGAGCGGCATCCTCATGAGCCACGAAGGCTGCCTTACACCACCTCGAGGCGATCCGGTTGGCCCACCCCGCGACGGCGTTGGGCTCCAGCAAGAACACCGGCCGCCCGGCCAGCCTCGCGCCAAGAAGTGCCGGTGTCGAGACGTAGCCGCCGGTGCCCAGAACGACGTCCGCAGCGAGCCGGCGCACCAGGCTCCGTGCCCGCAGGCTGGAGGCCATCAGGGTCGCGACCGCCCCCGCCTTCGCGGCAAGCCCCTTGCCCACCCATGGCTTGGCTTCGAGCGTGTGAAACGGAACATCGGCCGCACGCACCAGCGTCTCTTCCATGCTCGATGGGCGTCCGATCCAGCTCACCAAGTTACCTCGCTCGGCAAGCTCGGCTGCAATTGCCAGCGCCGGATACACGTGGCCCCCGGTCCCGCCCCCCGCCATGAGGATGTGGATCGACTCTTGGCGCTTGCCGCGATCTTCATCATGCATGCTGTGACACGTTCAGAATCACTCCGGACGCGGCCAGGCTCGCGACCAGCGAGGACCCGCCGTACGAAACAAACGGCAAAGTGATACCGGTCGCCGGAAGCAGGGCCAGAGCAACGCTCATATGAATGGCAGCTTGGACGCAAAGCCCACCGGTGAGACCCCAAGCCAGGTAGCGGCCCAGGGCGTCCGGGGCCCGGTGACCTGCGCGGGCGCCGCGCCATAGAAGCACGCCAAAAAGCGCTACCAGGATCAAGCAGCCGAGGAGTCCGAGTTCCTCGGCAACAATCGAGAATACGAAGTCCGAATGCGGATAGGGCAGGAAGTGTAGTTTCTGCAAGCCCTGCCCGAGGCCCAGGCCGAAGATTCCTCCGGAACCAACGGCGATCAAAGACTGCAAGGCCTGAAACCCGGTACCCAGAGGATCGGCCGCGGGATCGAGGAAGGCGAGCCAACGAGCCCTTCGGTAGGGCTCGAAGTAGATTGCCGCCGCCACCAGAGGACCCACCAGTGCTGCCGCCGCGAGAATGCGCCACAGCGGAAGCCCGGCGAAGAAAAGCAGCAGAGCGGTCATCGCGATCAGCATGGCCGCGGTGCCGAGGTCACGCCCCAGAAGCACGAGAGTCGCCAGGCTTCCTGCGGTCAGAATCGCCGGCAAGACGAACCTCCGGTTGTCGCGCAGCGTGTCCGTCTTTGCCAACTGATATGCCAGCAGAGGCACCAGGGCGAACTTGGCCAGCTCCGACGGTTGAAACGACATTCCGGCGATGATCAACCAACGGTTGGTGCCGTTGAGCGTCGGCGAGAGCAGCGCCAGGAGCAACAACGCCACGGTAAGCGCGAACAGGCTCCAAACGACCGGCTTGCGCCCGAACAGTTGATAGTCGAAATGCATCAGGATCCACATGAGGAGGATGCCGACCACCGCGGCAAAAAACTGTTTCACCATCAGCGCGCTCTCAGAGCCTTGATTTTGCGCCGTGGCAACGCTGGCCGAATAGACCGCAGTCAAGCCGAAACCCACGAGGACCAGCACCGTGGTAAAGAGCACGGCGTCGAATGCGAGCTTCTTAGCCATTGGCTCCTCGTCCACCGACAACGGCGCCATCGCCGCCATCTCCGTCGTCTTCACCGTCTCCAATAGCCTGGTCCGACGCCAGAGCCCGCACGAGCCGGCGAAAATGGTCGCCGCGGGCCGAGAAGTTCGCATACTGATCAAAGCTGGTACACCCCGGCGACAGCAGGACAGTTTCACCGCGCACGGCAACTTCCGCCGCGTGACGTACCGCCGTCTCGAGATCTCCCGATTCTTCCAGTGGCGCCGAGCCTTCGAGAACGGCCCTGAGCTCGTCCGCGGCCTCGCCGATCAAATACGCGCGCGCCGCCTTCTCTCCCACCGGCTCACGCAGCGGCACGAAGCTTTCGCCTTTGCTTCGACCCCCGAGGATCAGATGAACCTTACCCGCGGGCATGGCCTCCAACGACTTGAGCACCGCGCCGACGTTGGTGCCTTTCGAGTCATCGATCCACTGGACGCCGTCGAGCAGGCCCACGGTCTCCAGCCGATGCGGGAGTCCCTCGAATCCGGCCAGCGCGGCGCCGAAGCCGACCGGAGAGGCCCCTACCGAGCGAGCCAGGAGCGCAGCCGCCATCGCATTCTCGAGATTGTGTTCGCCCTGCAGGGACACGTCAGAGCGCCGGAAAAGCTCGTGAGCTCCGGTCTCGGGATCGACCTCCACCACCAGGTCTCCGTCGAGATAGCAGCCGTCCTCGACCTTTTCGAGGCGGGAAAAGTAGCGTTTGCGCGCGCGTGTTCCGACCTGGCGCACCAGCGGGTCGTCCGCGTTCAGAACCGCGAAATCATTCTCTCCCTGGCAGGCGAACAGTCTCGCCTTGGCGGCTAAGTAGCCCTCGACACTGCCGTGGCGGTCCAGATGGTCGGGCGACAGGTTGAGCAGCGCCGCCGCTTTGGGCCGGAATCTGGACACGGTCTCGAGCTGGAAGCTCGAGAGCTCGACGACGAAGACCCTGCCCGGCGCGCCTTCGATCACCGACACCAGAGGAACTCCGATGTTGCCGCACACCTGCGGCGCGAAACCCGAGGCCTCGAGCAACGCCCCGGTCATCGCGGTGGTCGTGCTCTTGCCGTTGCTGCCGGTGATGCCGATCACCGGGCCGTCCAAATGCGGAAAGGCCAGCTCGACCTCGGCAAGAATCGGAATGCCCCGGCGCCGAGCCTGGACCAAGAGCGGCCTTTCGGGCGACACCCCGGGACTGACCACGACCGCATCAATCCCGGGCGGCAAGCGACTCGGCTCTTCTCCAAGAAGGAACTCGATCTTGGCACCAGCGCGGCCGACGGAGCCAGCGGAGACGGCGGAGGGCTCAGAGCCGGGGACGACGTCGACCAGGGCGTCGAGTACGAGGTCCTCGGCGCGGCGCTGGTCCACGAGGAGCACCTCGACACCGCGGTCGTGCAGGAAGCTCGCCGCCGCGGAACCGGAGACGCCGAGACCATACACAAGAACCCGGTGCCAGGACTGCTGTTCGCGTTCGTCGGTCATCGCAGCTTCAAGGTCGAAAGGCCTATCAATGCAAAGAGAAACGCCAGAATCCAGAAACGCACAATGATTTTGGGCTCGGACCAACCGCCCAACTCAAAGTGGTGATGGATCGGCGCCATGCGAAAAACACGCTTACCGGTGAGCTTGAACGACGTCACCTGGACGATGACCGACAGGGCTTCGATCACGAACAACCCGCCGACCAGGGCCAGCACGATCTCTTGCTTGGCAAGCACGGCCACGGTTCCGATCGCGCCGCCCAAGGCGAGCGAACCGACGTCGCCCATGAAAACCTCTGCCGGATGAGCATTGAACCATAGAAATCCGACACTCGCTCCGACCAGCGCGCTGCAAAAAACGGCGACCTCGCCAACGCCGCGAACGAATGGAACCTGCAGGTACGCGGCAACCACGGCGTTGCCGGCGACGTACGCGAAAATACCGTAGGTCGCGGCCGCGATCAGTACCGCGCCGATCGCCAGGCCGTCGAGCCCGTCGGTCAGATTGACGGCGTTGGAAGACCCAACCAGCAAGAGCGCGACGAAAGGAACGAAGAGCCAGCCGATATTGAACACCGCGTTCTTGAAGAACGGCAGGGCGATCGTAGAGGCTACTTCGAAGCCCTCCGGCAGCCGAAGCATGATCACTGCGGCCCCGGCCCCGACCAGGGTCTGCAAGAGAAGCTTGGTAGCGGCGCTGAGACCGCGGTTGTGGCGCCGGCGAATCTTGAGCCAATCGTCGGCGAAGCCGATCAGCCCGAAGGAAACCATGACCCCAGCGACCAGCCAAATCAGGGGGTCCGCGAGCTTGGCCCACAGCAGCGTCGAAAGCAGCACCGAGAACAGAATCAGCAGTCCGCCCATGGTGGGCGTTCCCGCCTTCGCCCGATGCCGCTCGGGACCTTCCTCTCGAATGCTCTGACCGATCGACCAGCTCTGGAGCCGGCGAATGAACCACGGGCCGAGAACCAGCGAGAGTGCGACCGCGGTCACGATCGCACCCGCCGAGCGGAACGTGATGTAGCGGAACACATTGAGCGCCGCGAACTGTTCGGAGAGTGGGAAGAGCAGGTGATAGAGCACTACTCGTCTTCCTCTTCGACCTGCTGGCTCTGCTGGTTCTGCTGGCTCTGATCACCAAGCAGGTGCTCGACCACCAGGTCGAGTCCGATGCCTCGCGAGCCCTTGATCAAAACGACGTCGCCGGGGGCAAGCTCCTTGCCGGCCCTCACTGCGGCCTCCTCGGCACTCTCCATCCAGACGGCCGTGCCGCCCGCTTCGCTGACGCCTTCGGCCAGAGCGCGCGCCTCGGTGCCCACCGCCAGAACCGGCGCGAACCCCAAGCCAACGGCCTCTCGACCAAGTTGGCGATGGAAGTCGGCCGCACCCGCGCCGAGCTCGAGCATCGATCCCAGCACCGCCCAATGGCGCCGGCCCTCGAGAGCGCGCGCGCTGACCATCGCCTGGGACAGAGCATCGGGATTCGAGTTGTAGGTGTCGTCGACGAGAAGAACATTCTCGGGCAACCGGTGGACCACTCCCCGCCCCGACCCGGGTTCGGCCTGCGCGGCGGCTTCGAGGATTTCCTCGATATCGAGACCGACGGTATGGGCGCAAGCCGCGGCGGCCAGGAAGTTCTCGACGCTGTAGCGCCCATACAGTGGCAGACTCGCCGGGTAGCGATCGTCACCGACCCGGAAAACGAAGCGGCTGCCACCGGACGGAAGCTCAACCACGCTCTCAGCTCCAAACTCCGCATTCTGTTCCAGTCCAAACCAGACTTTCCGGCAAGGGTGTCTCGCGACGATTCGGACCACCTCCCGATCGTCGGCATTGGCGATCACGATGCCCTCACTCGAAAGTCCCTCGAGGAGTTCCGCCTTGGCTTCCGCGATACCTCGCAAGCTCTCGAAAAACTCGAGATGCACGGGGCGAACATTGGTGTAGATGATGAAATCCGGACGGCCCAAATCGGCGAGCTGACGTAGCTCGCCCGGCGTCGACATGCCCATCTCGGCGACCATCCATTCGGTCCCTTCAGGCACACCGAGGAGCGAAATCGGGAATCCAAACAAATTGTTGAGGTTGCCCGGATTGCGCGCCACCGCGTACCGCTTCGCCAGCATCAACGCCAAGAGATCTTTGGTCGTGGTTTTGCCCACAGACCCGGTGACCGCCACCAAGCGCTCCGGCAGGCGCGCGCGAACGTGACGGGTCAGCAAATGAAGCGCGCCCAGAGAGTCGTCGACTTTGATCAACCCGCCGGTCGCCGGCGGTGACACCGCCTCTTCGACCACGGCGCCTGCGGCGCCACGAGCGAGCGACTCACCAACGAACCGGTGGCCGTCGGTTCGCCCGCTCGAGAGCGCGAAGAACAGCTCTCCTCCGGTGATCTGCCGCGAGTCGAGGGCCGCGCCCGACCAGTGCGCGTCGGGATCTCCGTGAAGTAGCTGACCGCTCATCGCGCTGGCGGCCTCGCGTAGCGTTCCTCTAGCCAAAACGGGCCTCCAGCGCTGCGATCAGCTCGTCGCGATCGGAAAACGGCCGGACCTCGTCGCCGATGATCTGGCCTTCCTCGTGGCCCTTGCCGGCGACCACGACCAGCCAACCTTCATCGGCGATGGCCACCGCCCGTGCGATCGCCTCGCGGCGATCGGGAACCACCCTGTAGGCCTCATTGCCGCTCTGCTCGAGTCCCTGTTCGACGGCGGCGATAATCGCCATCGGGTCCTCGTGCCGTGGGTTGTCGGACGTGACGATCGGCAGATCGGCCAGTTCGCCGACTACGCGCCCCATGAGCACCCGCTTGCCGGGATCGCGATCGCCACCACAACCGAAGACGCACACGATCTTTCGCCCCGACGCGATCTCGCGCAAAGATCCCAACGACGCGGCCAGCGCCGCGTCGGTGTGGGCGAAGTCGACAAATACCGGAAACGGCTGGCCGCAATCCACCGCCTCGAGACGGCCGGCCACGGGTCCGAGCCTTCTCACTCCCTCGATGATCGCTCCGCGGTCGAGCTCCAGGGCTTCGCCGCAAGCCACCGCCGCCAGCAGGTTGAGCAAATTGAAATGCCCCAGCAGCCGCGAGGCAACCGCAAGCTCTCCCCGGGGCGTCTCGAGAGTCGCTCGGATTCCTTCGATGGTCACGGTCGCGCCGACCACCGAGACGTCGGCGTCGCGCTCGCCGAAGGTGATAACCGCTACCGAGCGGGCCTCGAGGTCTGCGACCAGCCTGCGCCCGTAGGGGTCGTCCCGATTCAAGACCGCCCAACCTCCCGGCTTGAGCTGATCGAAAAGCCGGCGCTTGGCCGCATAGTAGTCCTCGAAACCGCGGTGAAAGTCGAAGTGATCCCGAGAGAGATTCGTGAACGCGGCGACATCGAAACCCAAGCCGGCGGCGCGCTCCAGAGCCAGCGCATGCGACGACACTTCCATCACCACCGCGTGACCTCCGCGCTCTACTATGTCGTGCAGCAGCGGGTACAGATCGGTCGCTTCGGGAGTCGTGCGGCCGGCCTCGATTTCGAGGTTCCCGAATCGATGCCCCAAAGTGCCGATCGTTCCCGTGGAATGGCCGGCCGATTCGAGCATCGCAGCCACCAGCGCAAGAACCGTCGACTTGCCATTGGTGCCGGTGATGCCCACCATCACCAGGTTGCGGTCCGGATGCTGGTGAAGCCGAGCTGCCAGAAGTCCCATGGCCGCGCGCGGGTCGCCCGCGCGAAGCCATGGACCGTCATACTCTGCCGGCGGATTGCCCACCGAAAGTACGCCGGCGGCACCTCGGGCCTTGGCCTCTGCGACGAAGGCGCGTCCATCGAACCGATCACCCACCAGAGCCACGAAGAGGTCGCCGTCACGAACCTTCCGGGAATCATGCGTGACCCCTGTGATCTCAAAATCCTTCTCCAGGGATTCGATCGGCAAGCCTCTGATCAATTCTGACGCGCGCATCACTTCGGGCACCATCAAGAGCTCGCTCCGAGCCAAATTTCGACTTCTCCTGCCGCCATCTCCAGGGGCTGGCCCGCGACCGGGACCTGGGTTTCGACGAAGCCACTGCCATGCAGCCTGGGCATGAGACCGGTCTCGGCCAGCACCTGGATCGCCTCCCGAGCGGTCAGGCCGCGAACATCGGGCACACTGCCCAGCTCCAGTCGCTCCCCCTGCTCAGATACGCCGCCGGCCGCCGGCCGCATGGCGCGGACCAGCAGGGCGCGCGCCTCCCGCGCCGGAGTGGCCGTCGACGTTCTCGTCTCCGGCTGCGCGTCAAAGCCATCGGGTAGGCTGGGGGCGACGCCCAGATAGGGAAGAACCCGCGCCATGATCGAGCCGAAGACCGGAGCCGCGACCTCACCCCCGTAGAAACGCCCCTCGGGGTCATCGAGCATCACCAGAGCCACGATTTCCGGACGGCGTGACGGGACGAAGCCCAGAAAACTCGCAACATGGCGGTCCGGGAGGTAGCCTACCCCCGGCAGCGCCTTCTGCGCCGTGCCGGTTTTACCGGCGACTCGATAGCCGGGAACCGCAGCCAGCGTTCCCCCGCCCTCCTCGACCACGGCCTCGAGCAGGCGCGTGACCGTCCGCAGCGTCGCGGCGCTCGCCACGGCCTCGCTTGCCTTGCCGTGTGCCGGCGCCCATCGGAGATCGCCGCGGTCGCCGTGATCGATACTCGCCACGATGTGCGGCCGGACCAGAATTCCGCCATTGGCAAGGGCGCCAAATGCCCGCACTAGCTGAACCGGCGTGGCCGAGATTCCCTGGCCGATCGAAAGGTAGGCGGCCTCGTACTTCGACCATTTCTCGACACTGCGAAAGATCCCGGCGTTCTCGCCGGGAAGATCGATGCCGGTCGGAGAGCCAAAACCGAACTTGCGGATCTGCTCGAAGAGGTCCGAGCGCTCGAGTCTCAACCCGACCTTGATGATTCCGACGTTGCTGGATCGGGCGATCACATCGCGAAAGGTGAGGCGTCCGAAGGGCTTGTGATCCCGGATCCTCATGGAACCGAGCGTGATCCCGCCCTGCCCGCAGTCGATGATGTCCATCGGATCGATCAAATTACTTTCGAGTGCCGCAGTCGCGGTGATGGCCTTGAAAGTCGATCCAGGCTCGAAGGCAAACTCGACGGCTGCGTTGCGCCATCGAGTCTGTGGGTAGTCAGCGAACCGGTTGGGGTTGTAGGTCGGCAGCGAGGCCATCGCGAGAATCGCGCCGGTTCGCGGCTGCATCAACACCACAACACCGGCCCGCGCTCGACTCGTCTCGAGTGCTCGAGCAAGCTCGGCTTCGACGATGTGCTGAACCGTCGCGTCGATCGTCAGGTGGAGGTCGGCACCGGGCTCGGCGTCGATAAACGAAAAACCCGGTGCCACCACGCCACCGTCGAGAGCATCCCTCAGGAAACGGCGGCGCACCGGCTTACCGGAGACGACCTGATTGTAGGCGGATTCCAGACCGGCCAGCCCCGAATGGTCCGTGCCCACGAAACCGAGCACCGGGCCCGCCAGTTCGTCGAGAGGATAGAACCGCTTGCTCTCCTCCACGAAACCAAGACCCTCGATCTCGAGGTCTCGAAGCGCCTGGGCAACCGGAGGATCGAGCTGGCGAGCCAGCCACAGCCATCGATGCCGGTCGGTCAGTCGTTCGAGCGTTGCCTCGGGCGTCAGGCCCAGAATCGGGGCTATCTTCTTGACGGCGTCTTGGACATCGGCGATCTTGTGCGGCAGAACATACGCCGAGTCCACCGCCATCGAGACCGCCAGCTGGCGACCGCGGGCATCGAAGATTGTGCCTCTCGGCGGCGCCAGCTCGACCACTTGGAGCTGCTGGTCCAACGCCCGCTGCCGGTAGCTCTCGTGCTCGACCACCTGCAGTTGGAAAAGCCGGGCGGAGATCGCGACGGCCCACAGAGCCATCATCACCAAAAAGACTGCGAGCCGGCCGTTCACGGCGTCGCCTCCGCAAAGATCAGCTGCTCCGCAGCCGGTGCCGACATCCCCAATTCAGCGACCGCGCGTTGCTCGATCCGTCGCGGGCTCCCGAGAAAAGCCGCCTCCAGCCCGAGCTGCCTTTCGAGTCCAACGCGCCGTTCCAGAAGTTTCTCGAGGTCGTGAATGCGATAGCCTACCCGCAGCACCTCGACCTGTAGCCATACGTAGACCAGAGCACAGAGTCCGAGCGGGACCAAGACGCTCGCGACCCACAGAAGCTCTCGACGGCGTCGGCGATCACGCTCCCGAATCAGGTAGGTGTTACTGACCGGCCGGACAACGGCATACGAACGCCTCACGAGAGAACTAAAGCCTCCTTGCGGCGCGTAGCCGCGCGGACCGGGACCGTGGGTTGATCGCGATTTCTTCCGCCGAGGGCCGAACCGGTTTCTTTGTCAAGACTTCGATCACTCGGGTCTCCGAATGGGTCCGGCCAGTGATTCCGTCGATCTTGCCTCGAGCCAGTTGGCGCAAGGAGTTCTTCACGATTCGGTCCTCGAGACTGTGGTACGAGATCATCACCAGCCGACCTTCGGCGTCGATCAGCTTGACCACTTTGTCCAAGAGCGTCTGGAGTCGCGAAAGCTCCATGTTGACCTCGATCCTGAGCGCCTGAAACACGCGGGTCGCGGGATCGACGCGGCCTTCTCTTCTCCAGGGTCCGCGCCCGGGGCGGCCGGACTTGCTCTTGGCCCGGTAGACAATTCTCTTCAAGTCGTCCGTCGTCTCGAGCGGCTTTATCTCACGTTCCCGAACGAGTGCTCTCGCTATTCGACGCGCCTGTCTCTCGTTGCCGTGCTGCCAAAGAATATTTCGCAAAGCTTCCTCCGAATATGTGTTGACGACATCAGCCGCCGTCGGACCTTGGTCTCCCATGCGCATGTCGAGGGGCCCGTTCCGCCTGAAGCTGAACCCCCGCTCTGCCGAATCCAGCTGCAGCGAGGAGACTCCGAGATCCGCCAGCACACCCGTCGCGAGCCCTTCACCGAGCTGCTCCAAAACCTCCGGCAAGTCGGCGAAATCCGCCTCCACCAGCCGCACGCGCGAACCGAATTGCTCGAGACGCTCGCGCGCCATTGCCAGCGCCTGCGGGTCACGATCGACACCCAGAACGCGAACCTCCGGGCTTGCGCCGAGGATCGCTTCCGCGTGGCCTCCGAGACCCACGGTGCAGTCCACAAACAACCCTCCTCGCTCCGGCCGGAGAAAGGTGCTGACTTCGCGAAGCAGGACTGGTTGGTGTTGCACTCAATTCGTTTCAATGAACTTGCTAGATGCCGCGCTCGCTCAGGTACTCGAAATCCGCGTCCGTGAACGGCTGTTCCCGGAATCTTGCGAGCAGTCGGTCGTGGTTCCAAACCTCTAGGTGATCCAAGCGGCCGGCCACGACCACTTCACCGGTCATGTCCGCGCTCTCGCGCAATAGCGGCGACACGACCACCCGCCCCTGCGAATCCAACTGTGCCTGCTGACCGAAGTAGGCGACGCGTTCCAGGAACCGCATCTTGGTCCGATCGGTGGACGGAAGACCGGCCAGACGATTCTCCAACTCTTCCCAGACTTCGAGCGGGTAAAGGTGGACCGACTCACCGACGATCGAGGTGATGAACAGCTCGCGGCCGTAGCGCTCCTCCAGGACACGTCGAAACGTCGTGGGGACCTTCAACCGGCCCTTATTGTCGATCCTTGCTGGCGCACTTCCGCGAAACATGAACAGGACATACCTTCCATGAAAATCTGAGTGACCCTACCATCAGACTCCACTTCTGTCCACTTTAGTCCACCTTTTTTCAGGAACCGAAAACCAAGCGTAAATGGGCTGCCCCATCGTTCCCAACCACCTCCCCGGAGGCTCCGGACAGCGGACTGTAGCGTCCGCGACGAAGGCGCCGCTAGCCGCTCTCTGACTCGGGTTCGACGCCGTCCGGGCGCTCGATGAAAGCCGGTTGGCCAACGCCGGCCCACTCGGCACGAAAGTCCGCCGCTTCGGGCGGCGGATTCGCCACGATGAAAGCCGCGTCCTCGAGTTCGCGCAGGTACTCGGCCTGTCGCTTTTCGATCCGGCGACTTCGCTCGGCAAGCTCCAGCTGCTCTCGAATTTCGGCGAACTCACGCACTCGCGCGTCCCGGTGCTCGAGTACTTGCAGCAGGTGCAGTCCGCCCCGAGCCGCCGTCGGCTCGCTGACTCCACCCGCCTCGACGTCTGCGATCGCCGCTTCGAGCTGCGGGTCGAGGTCGCCGCTCTCGACCCACCCCAAGTCGATCCAACCGGTCGTCAAACCGTCGACCTGGGTTTCGGCCAGTAGTTGATCGGCCTTGCCGGCAGCCATCGCCTCCCTGACCTTGGCCGCCAAGTCGGACAATGCCGCCTCATCCAGACCCGACGACTCGAGAGCGATCACCTCCCGCAGCAACACGGCGGCGGTGGTGCGAAACTCATCTGGATGAGACCCGTAGTAGCGCCTCAGGTCCTCTTCCTCGACGCCGACTTGCGAATAGACCTCGAGGCCGAAGACCTCTTGAATCCTCAGGCTGCTTTCGATCTGCTCGCGCAAACTCTCGCGAGTCAGCCCGGATTGGCGTAGAGCCTCCTCAAAGTCCTCGTCGGTGTCGATCCCGAAGCTCTTCTTGGTGCTCTCCACCGCCTCCTGCATCTGCGATGGCCCGATTCGAACTTCGAGCTGGTCCGCGCGCGACAGCAAGAGCATCTCTTGAAACAGGTTGCGCATTGTGTCGATCCCAACGCCGGCCAGCTGTCGCTGCCGCTCTTCTTCCGACATCTCTGAGCGCGCCAGCCCTCGAACCCTCTCGTTCTTGAGATTCTCGTAGTCGACGAGAGTGGCAATGCGATCGTTGACCCGCAGGACAACCCGGTTGACTTCACCAACAGCTGGAACCGTCGCGGATAGGACGGCGGCTACCAGAAGGATTGAACCGCCCTTGAGAGTGCTCTGTCTAGTCATATTTCCCCAGGTACTGGAACGGAAGATTCCGTGGGTAGAGACGCATATTGTAGCGCTTGACCGCTCGTTCGAGGAGGACTCGCGCAGCTTGGCCCCGCTTCCTCTCCTCGAGCAGCTCGACGATCTCCCTAGCGGCCGCGTCGAGCGGTGTCTGTGTCTCCGGGTAGCGCTCGGAGATCTGAAAGATGTGAAAACCGTATTCGGCCGCGATGATTTCGCTGACTTCTCCCGAAGGCAGTCCGAAAATCTGATGGGCGATCTCGGGCGGCAAGTCTTCGCGCGTCAGCACACCCTGATCGCCACCCTCAGCGGCTCGAGGACCCTGCGAGTATCGCCGCGCCACCTCCTCGAAAGGCACGCCGGCGGCCAGCTCTCGAGCCGCGAGCTCGGCGGTGGCACGCTCCTCCACCAGGACCTGACGCAATCGCACACTCTCGGCCAGGCGAAATCGGTCCGGATTCGCTCGAAAGAAGGCTTCGACCTCGCCGCGATCGACCGGCTCACTGGCCTCGGAGATCAGGCGGGCAACGGCAACGCGCGCAGCGCCCGCTTCGATCCCTTCGTCGGCCGCGAGCCGGGTCAGGAGAAGTTCCTCGAGGAACTGATCGAAGAGGCTGGACAGTACCTCGCTGTCGAGCGAAGGAGCTTCAACGATCGCGTTCGCGGCCAGGTAAACATCGAACTCGGCGTAGGGGACCGGCTGACGACCCAACTGCGCCACGACGTCGGCCGCCGGAGCCCTCCGACCGCAGGCGATGCCGCAACACAGGGCGACGGCACTCAGCGTGAGGGTTGCAATCGTTTGCCTCAATTGGCTGAGAGTTCCTCCAGAGCCTGGTGAGCCCACATCACCAACCGTTCGTCGGGAACGCCCGCCCAGGTTAGCACTCCGCTCGGACTGAACGAGAGTTCGTCGCGCTCGCCGACGAAACGAATCAGATCCTCGGCCGCGATTCGCGTATCGTGCCGGAAGCGGATCTTGAGCGTTCCGGACCCACCCGTGATCGACTGCACGCGTAGCGACTCGGCCAAGCGCTTGAGGGCCGACACCTCGAGCAGGCGGTGAACAGACTTGGGAGGCTCGCCGTAGCGGTCGCGCAATTCGGCCAGCAGCTCCTCCGACGAACCTTCACCGGCTGCGATCTGGCGATACAACTCGAGCCGGAGGTTCTGTTCGGCGAGATATTCCTCGGGCACCACCAGCTCGAACGGCAACTCGATCGCGGTCGAAATCGAGTCGACAATCACCTCCCCTCGCAGCTCTCGCACGGTCTCATCCAGCATCTTGAGATAGGTCTCGAGGCCCACTGCCGCGATGTGGCCACTCTGCTCGGCGCCCAGAAGATCTCCCGCGCCTCGAATCTCGAGGTCACGAGCGGCAACACGGAAGCCGGCGCCGAGCTCGGTGAACTCGCGAATCGCTTCCAGGCGCTTGCGCGAAAGCGCCGTGAGAGCTTGCCGCGGGGGCGTCATCAGGTAGCAAAAGGCCAGTCGCCGGCTGCGGCCGACCCGGCCGCGCAATTGGTACAGCTGGGACAATCCAAAGCGTTCGGCTCGATGCACTAAAATAGTGTTGACGTTGGGGATGTCGATGCCGTTCTCGATAATCGTGCTGGCCAGCAAGAGATCGTAGTCTCCCGCCTTGAAGGCACGCATGCGCTTGGCCAACTGGTTCTCGGACAGCCGGCCGTGTCCGATAACGATTCGGGCTCGCGGACAGATCTCGCTCAGCTGCTGCGCCATCTCCTCGATACTCTCGACCCGGTTGTAGACATAGTAGATCTGCCCGCCGCGATCGAGTTCGTACTCGATGGCTTCGCGAACCAACTCCCGTCCGAAGGGCACGATCGCGGTCTCCACCGCCATCCTGCCTCTGGGCGGCGTTTCGATGGTCGAAAGATCGCGCACTCCCGCCAGAGAGAGCTGCAGCGTGCGCGGCACCGGAGTCGCGGTCATCGCCAGCACATGCACGTCTTTCTTGAGTTTGCGTACTCGTTCTTTCTGGGCGACCCCGAAGCGCTGCTCTTCGTCGATGATCAGGAGCCCGAGCTTCGAGAACTCGACGTCCTGGCTGAGCAAGCGATGGGTCCCGATAAGAATGTCGATTGCGCCTCGGCTCAGCCGCTCACGAACCGCGGCCACTTCCTTGGTCGTGCGAAACCGCGACACCATGTCGACCTCGACCGGGAATCCCGCGAAGCGCTTGCGAAAGGTTTCCAGATGCTGGTCCGCGAGGATCGTGGTGGGCGCCAGAACCGCGACCTGAAAGCCGCCGTCAACGACCTTGAAGGCCGCCCGCATCGCCACCTCGGTCTTGCCGAAACCGACGTCTCCGCACAACAGCCGATCCATCGGACGTGAGTCTTCGAGATCCTCCTTGACCGCCAGGATCGCCTGAAGCTGATCTTCTGTGGGCTCGTAATCGAAGGCGGCGTCGAACTGGCTTTGCAGATCCGAATCCGGGGCCATTTCGGGAGCCCGGGCGAGCTGCCGCTCGGCATAGAGCTTGAGAAGATCCCCGGCCATTCTTCGCATGCCCGACTTGACGCGATCCCTCTTGCGCACCCACGACGTACCGCCCAGCCGGTCCAGTTTCGGCGCCACGCCGTCGAACCCCATGTAGCGCTGCATGCGGTCGAGGCCGGAGGGCGGCAGGAGCAGCGTGCGACTGCCCGCATACCGAATTTCGAGCGCTTCGACGCCGCCCAACGTGGACCCACGAACGGGCAAGCGGAGCGTCTCGGGCACATGTGAATCATCGTCGGCGGCCTTGCCGAGGCTACGCAGGCCGACGAACTGGCCGATGCCGTGGTCCTCGTGAACGATGAAATCGCCGAGCTTGAGATCCCGGAGTCCCGAAAAGAAGACCGCTCCGCGCCGCCGGCTCCGGCGTGGTGCTACCCGACGAAACAGTTGATCTTCGGAGAACAGAGACAGTCCGGCAGCCGGTAGCCGAAATCCCCGGTCCAGCTCGCCGGCAACAACGCTGACTCCCTGCGCTCCGAACGCCAGTCCATAGCTCTCGCAGAAGGCCTCCAGCCGGCCTCGATGTTCACTCGGCGCCGCGATCACGACTCGCTCGTGGCGCGCGAGAGCAGCGGCCACCTCGGCCGGAAAACGCTGCAGTTGATTGTGAAAGAGGTCCGTCGAGCTGGCACCGAAGCTCACCGCCTCGACCTCGGAGACGCTGTTCGAAATCGTCAGGGCCGCAGCTTCCACCATCGTCTCGACCGTCCGCTTCGAATGAAGCAACCGCTCTTCGGCTAGCGCCAGTTCGCCGATGGTTCGCTTGTGCTCGCGATCGGACGCCAGCCGTTCGGCGTACGCGCTCACCTCGGCCAGCACATCACCGGGCTCGAAGACGCAGATCAAAGGTTCGTCCTGCAACCAGTCGAGAACGGTCGAAGCCCCGATTTCGAGCACCGGCAAAAGCTCTTGCCAGCCCGGAAACGAAACCCCCTCGAGCAGGCCCGCAACGCGAGCCTTCTCCTCACCGCTCAGGTCAGCCCCTTCCCGAAGCAGGATCGCGCCGAGTCGCGCCATCCGCTCGACTCCGGTTTCGAAGAGCGTCAGAGGCAAGAGCCTGGCGCTCGCAATCTCCTCGCGCGACCTCTGATCTCCGGGATCGAACGATCGTAAAGATTCGATCTGGTCGCCAAAGAAATCGAACCGCAGGGGCAGCTCCAGGCCCGGAGGAAAACAGTCGACAATGCCGCCGCGAACGGCAAACCCTCCGACTTCCTCGACCAGATCGACGCGCTCGAAGCCCAAATCCAGAAGCCCTGCGATCAGGGCGTCGAGATCCAGCTCTTCGCCCCGCTCGACCGTGATCGCCCGCCCCGAGAGCGCGCTCTGCGACGGCAGCTTGCGGAACAGTCCGGCCGGCGTGGTGATCAAGATCCTGGCCTCGCCTCGGGCCAACCGGTCGAGCGTCACGACCTCGCGCACCGCGATCGACATCGGCAGGGCCGCGGACTGATAGGGCGTCAAGGATGGCGGCGAGAAAAACGTCGCGGCGTGTCCGAACAGTTCCGCCGCGGCCTGCCAGGCCAGCGCCGCCGACTCCCGCGGCACGATCACCAGAGCATCTTGCTCGCGCTCTTCGGCCAGCAGGGCGTGAATCCAGGCCGCCGCTTCCGCCGGTAAACCGCTTGCCGGCCCGAGATCTCGGCGCAGCCGCTGATAGGCATCAGACGCCCGTAGCCGCTCGTTTTGAGACCCCCAACCGTTCATAACGCCGCCCATTGTATTTCGGTCCGATCCGGACGGCAGCTTTCAGATGTTACGATCGCGCTCGCATCGATTGTAACTCATAGGAGATCGGCGAATGAGACGAGCGATACTCGCGCTTTTGCTTGGCGGCCTTGTTCTGGTCGCAACCGGCGTCGGGCCCGGCTGGACTGCCGGCACCGAGGGCCCCGCCGCCGTGGCCACGACCGAGGACCCGGCTACCGAAACCAAACATTCGCAAGCCGGAGGGCATCAGAGCCCGGTGACGCCGGTCCTCCTGGGACTGGTCATCATTCTCATCGGCGCCAAGCTCGGAGGAGAGCTCGCGGAGCGCGTTCACCAACCGGCGGTGCTAGGTGAGCTGGTCGCCGGCGTCGTCCTGGGCAACCTCGCACTGGTGGGATTCCATGGCTTCGACTTTCTCGCAACCAACCAGGGCATCGTGATTCTGGCCGAGCTGGGGGTCGTGCTGCTTCTCTTCGAGGTCGGCATGGAATCCAACATCAAGGAGATGCTCTCGGTGGGCGCGTCGAGCTTGTTGGTGGCTTGCCTTGGAGTGATCGCGCCGTTTTTCCTGGGCTGGGGCCTTTCGACGTGGCTGTTGCCCTCCGAGGACGCACTGGTACATGTTTTTATCGGCGCCACGCTTTGCGCGACCAGCGTCGGCATCACCGCTCGGGTGTTGACCGATCTCGGCAAAATCTCGACCCGCGAGGCCAAGATCGTCCTCGGGGCCGCGGTCCTCGACGATGTGCTCGGCCTGATGATTCTGGCCGTGGTTTCAGGAATCATCGCCGCGGCCAATGCCGGCGGTTCGATCGCAACTTCGGACGTTGTCGTGATCGTTCTCAAGGCCACGGCGTTCCTGGTCGGCGCGATCGTAGTCGGAAGCTGGCTCTCGCCCAAAGTCTTCCGCCTGGCCAGCCGATTGCGGATTCGAGGACTCCTCTTAACTGTGTCCCTGACGTTCTGTTTCCTCCTCGCCTACCTCGCCAACGTCATTGAGCTGGCGCCCATCGTCGGCGCCTTCGCGGCCGGGTTGGTCCTAGACGAGGTTCACTATCGGGACTTTCTGGATCGAGGCGATCACAGCGTCGAAGAACTCTTGCGCCCGATCAACACGTTTCTGGTGCCGGTGTTCTTCGTCTTGATGGGCATCAAGGTGGACCTGTCGACCTTCGGCCAGGTCGAGGTGCTGGGTTTCGCCGCTCTGCTCTCGCTGGCCGCCATCGCGGGAAAAATGATCTGTGCCCTGGGAGTCGTCGAAAAGGGCTTGGATCGGCTCTCGGTCGCCGTCGGAATGGTTCCGCGAGGCGAGGTCGGACTGATCTTCGCCGGCATTGGCGCGGCCCTGATACTGCACGGCGAGCCGGTGATCTCGGGCACGATTTTCTCGGCCGTCGTCATCATGGTGATCGTGACCACGCTGATCACGCCACCGCTGCTCAAGATCACTCTGGCGCGCGGAGACCGGATCAAGGCGTCGAGGAAGGAGTAACTTTCCCTGCCGCACCGATGTCGGCCCGCGGCAAAATCACCACGATCTCACCCGGGCGCGAGAGACCGAGTTCTTCCCGAGCCACCCGCTCGAGCATGTATGGATCCCAGCGCAGACGACTGATGCGGTCGCGCAGTGCGCTAACGCTGGCCTCGGTCTTTCGCAATCGAGCTTCGAGTTGAGCCTCTCGCGACTTGAGCCGCGCCAGGTCTCGCGAGCCGTCATACCCTGCCACCAGGAGAATCACGAACACCACAGCACACGCCCCAACGAGGAGTACCCGAAAGGAAGATCCCGAGTTCTGGGTCTCGGTGGGGGTCTCGGTAGGGGTTTCGGCGTAGTCGTCGTTCTGGGTCACGATCGATATCGGGGAAAAGCTGCGCTGCCAGGATAGGTTGCCATTCCCTCGAGCTCCTCTTCTATCCGCAGGAGGCGATTGTACTTGGCTACCCGGTCGCTGCGACACGGCGCGCCGGCCTTGATCTGGCCGCTGCGAACGGCAACCGCCAGATCGGCGATGGTTGAATCTTCGGTCTCTCCCGAGCGATGGCTGATGACGTTGGCATAGGCATTGGTTCTCGCCAGTTCGACCGCAGCCAGAGTCTCGGTCACGGTACCGATCTGGTTGAGCTTGACCAACAGTGCGTTGGCCAAGCCGTCGCGAATACCACCGGCGAGAATCTCCGGGTTGGTCACGAAGAGATCATCCCCCACGAGTTGGACGCGCCCGCCCAGACGCTCGGTCATGAGACGCCAGCCCTCATGATCGTCTTCGGCCAAGCCGTCTTCGATGGAAACCAGCGGATAGCGATCCAGCCAATCTTCGTACATCCCGATGAGGTCCGCGCTGGTGAGCCCGGTCCTGCCTTCACCGGCAAGCGCGTAGCTCGTAGCGTCACCGGTGGACTCTTCCGTGAACTCGCTCGCAGCGACATCGACCGCCAGCGCCAACTCTTGGCCCGGTGTGTATCCCGCGCGTTCGATACCTTCGATCAGAAGATCGAGGGCCTCGGCGTTGCTTGCCAGGTTGGGCGCAAAACCGCCTTCATCTCCGACCGCCGTCACCAAATGCCGCTCGATCAGAACCTCCTTGAGCGCGTGGTAGGTCTCGACCCCCGCGCGCAGAGCTTCACTGAACTGCTCGAAACCGATCGGAACCAGCATGAATTCCTGCACATCCACCGAGTTGTCGGCGTGGACTCCGCCGTTGAGAACGTTCAGCATCGGCACCGGCATGACGGTGGCGTTGGCGCCGCCCAAGTACTTGTAGAGCGGCAGACCGCATTGCCGAGCCGTCGCTTTGGCAATCGCCACCGAAACCCCGAGAATCGCGTTGGCGCCGAGCCGGCTCTTGTCATTCGTCCCGTCCAGCTCGATCATTGCGCTATCGACAAGCGCCTGATCCCGCGCATCCATGCCGGCGAGTTCGTCGGCCAGAACATCGTTGACCGAACTCACCGCGCGTTGGACGCCCTTGCCTCCAAAGCGCTCGTCGCCATCGCGCAGCTCGAGCGCCTCGCGCTTGCCGGTCGAGGCCCCCGAGGGCACCGCCGCCCGACCGAAGGCTCCCCCGCTCAGAAAGCAGTCCACCTCGACCGTCGGGTTGCCGCGCGAATCCAGAATCTCCCGACCTATCAATTCTTCGATCTCGAACATGATCCCTCCGTGCGAGCCGCCCCCATTGGGAGCTGCCCCAGCACTAAGCGTAACCCCGCAAGCGGTACAGCCGCAAACGCCACTCGCGCGGAGAAGGGGGACAGGTACAAATCTCAGGTTTCCCCGGGGTCTGCTGTGCTGGTGAGAGATTCGTACCTGTCCCCCTTCTCTCTACCGACCGGACCCGGCGGACCCGCTACAATCGAGCGAAGCCTGCTTCTCACCTAGCGGGATCGCTCAATACGATGGCTGAATCCCTCTTTCTCGGCTGTGCCTTCCTGCTGTTCGTTTTCATGGCCGGCGGCTCGGCGTTGGCGATCTTCAACTTCATTCGACTGAAGACGCTGGATCAAAAAGTTCACCAACTCTCCGCGATTCTGGCCGCCGGCGAAAGTACGGAAAGCGCGCCACAAGCAGGCGGTCGGCAGCGGCCTGATCGGCCTGCTCCGGAAGAAGAAAGTCGGGACCAAGAAACTCCGGCTACGCCACGGGTCGCAGACCATGAGGCACCGCCTCCCGCGGCTCCACCCGAACGCCGCCCCTTCGACCTCGAGGCTCTCATTGCCGGCCAGTGGCTCAACCGAATCGGCATCGTGGCGGTCCTGCTGGGAACCTCGTTCTTCTTGAAATACGCCTTCGACAACAACTGGATCGGGCCGTCCGGCAGGGTCGCCATCGGCCTGCTCGCCGGGACGACTCTCATCGCCGCGAGCCAGTGGTTCCTGAGCCGCGGTCATCGCTACTTCTCGGAAGGCATTGCCGCCCTTGGCGGCGGCGTTCTGTTTCTGTCTCTGTATGCCGCGTGGGACTTCTACAAACTGATCCCGCAGGCCGCGGCCTTGGGCGGCATGATCATGGTCACCGGGGCCCTGGCGGGCTTGGCAAGAGGCCGAAATTCCCAGAGGTTGGCGGTGCTGGCGCTCCTCGGCGGCCTGATGACCCCTGGGTTGCTCAGCACGGGTGTCGACAGCCAGACGACTCTCTTTGTCTATCTGCTGGCACTGGTAGCGGGCTTTTTGAGCCTCGCGTGGTACAGCACCTGGCGCTGGATCGCGCCGATCGCTCTGGCCGGAGTCGTCTTCTATTTCTTTTCCTGGTACCTCCGGTTCTACGAGCCCGCCAAACTGCTGCCCACCCTCCTCTATGCGACGCTGTTTTTCGTCCTGTTCGCCTCGCTCGCAGCTCTCCGCTCCCGCCGGGGTGCGACTCTTCACCTGGAAGAAACCTTCCTGGTTCTCGCCAACGCCTTCTGGTTCTCTCTGAGCCTTCATCTGATGCTCTATGACGACCATCGAGGGTGGTTGACGCTCGCGGTGCTCGCGCTGGCTGCCGCGCACCTGGCCCTCGCGCGGAGAGCGACCGCGGCTACGACCCGCTATCTCTTCGCCGGCTTGGCGCTGGCCTTCGCGACCGCCGCCATCCCGATTCGACTGGAGGGCGAATGGATCCGCACGGCACTGGCCGTCGAGGGCGCCGCTCTCGTATGGGCGGGCTTTCGCGGGGGCGTCCAGGCGTTGCGGTTGACCGGTCTGGCTCTCCTGGCTGTCGTCGTCGCACTGCTCCTCGACACCTCGGGCGCACCCGAGAGGTTTCTGCTCAATGAACGCTTTCTGGCCTTCGTCGCGCTCGTGACGGCCCTGGGCTCGAGTACCTACTGGGCCACTTCCCAGCGCAGTCGAATCGAGCCCGGCGAGCGCCGGCTCTTCGGAATCGCGGGATTCGCCGCCAACGCGGTTGCCGTGTGGGGTCTCTCCGAGGAGGTTTGGCGAATCTTAGGAACTGCCAGCGGAGGCCTCGATCCACGGCTCGCCCGGCAGCTCGGCCTTTCCCTCCTGTGGACCCTAAGCGGCAGTCTTCTGATCGCAGTCGGCGTCAAGAAGGGCTCGAAGGCCTTACGCTGGCAGGGGCTCCTTCTGATCGGCCTCACCATCGCCAAGGTGTTCCTGTTCGACCTCTCATTCCTCGAGCGCGGCTATCGCATCGTCTCGTTCGTGGTGCTGGGCCTCGTGCTCCTGCTTCTGTCCTTCTTCTATCAGCGTGGACTTTCGTCCGACCGGAAGTCGAGCGAACCGCCGCCTTCCAATTGACACGAAATCCGTCGTATGGCACGATCCAGCCCCCCGGATTCGGGGACATTTGCCGCGGGGTGGAGCAGTCTGGTAGCTCGTTGGGCTCATAACCCAAAGGTCGCAGGTTCAAATCCTGCCCCCGCAACCAAGGATAATCGCTCCGTCGGACTTGGCTTGCGGCCGAACTGCCCGGCGGGGTTTTCGAGCGTCATGGAACCATCCATCCCACGTCACCCTTTCCAGTTCGCCGCTTTTCCTCCGAGATCACGCAAAGATCTGATGCGCGCTTCTTGACCGGCTTGGAAAGATACATTTGATCAGAACACTGATCGCTATCAGGCGTTCTGGGCACGCGTGGGGTCGACGTTTCCCGACCTGGGCGGGGCGGTATCGACCGCGTACTACCGTGACAACGAGCAGAGGCTATTCGAGGAGCATCTCCAACCCCTTCAAGAACTCAAGGTGCTCAAGACGGATCTCTGGGACGAAGCCAGAAACACGCGCATCCTGCAGTGGGCGGCGCGATCGTCGGGGTGCCCAACCGCCATGACCCGTTTATGCGTCCCTTGATGGTCGCGGTGCTCGACAGGATCGGGCTCTACGGCTACGGCTTCGAGAAATCCTGTTCTCGCTCGGCTCTGCGGCGGATGCTGGTCGCTACGGGCTTCGAGGTCGTTGCCGAGACCGGGATTCTATTCATCCCTGGATGGCTGCGGATGCTGGACCTCGCTTGTCATGCCTGGTGGCCGCCGCTGGCGCGGATCACGGGTCTCGCGGTCAGAGCGTTTGCTTGACTCTACCGAAAATTCCCGCGCCTTCGACGGCACGGTTACTTGATCGCCGCGATCGTAACGCGGCCCTGACCGGCCCTTCGGTGTGGTTTCAGGCGGGCGCCTTCAAAGCGGGCGCCGGATCCTCGAGGTGCAGCTCCCGCCAGGTCACAGTGGCGTCCGCGAAGCAGAACGCGGTGAGACTCTCGATCAGGCTCGCGGCCTTGACGGCGTTCGAGACCCGATAGTCGCAGACGTGCAGGTCGATGGTGGCGTACCCTTCGTGGCCCCAGTGGTGGAGCACCAGATGCGACTCGGCCAGCACCCAAACGGCGGTGAGGCCGCCGTTGTCGAACTCAACCAGCCGGTGGCCCACGACCTCGAGCCCGGCGCCACGGACCAGGGCCGTAACCCTCCCGATCAAGCTGCCCGATTCACGGACAGCCTCGGCGAGTTCCCTGGAAACCAGTCCCTTGCCAACGAAATGGTGTGAAGCCATCGAGGCCACTATCTTACTCCGGGCCGTCATCGAAGGACCAGTGGAAGTCCCACAGGGCGACGGTCAGCGCCCGCTGATCGAGGTTGCCGAGGACTTCGTCGGCCACGGTCGCAGGCGATCGGGATCTAAGTTCGATGACATGGTCTCCGGGCGCTAGCTCGAAGGACTCGAGCAAGTATGCCCCAACCTCGGTACCCACTTCGATTTCCTCGACCCGGTCGCCATCGAGACTCACGTCCAGTCGGCGAGAACCGGCAAACGCATGAAGCTCCAACTCGAGTCTTGCACTCAGGGCTTCGGCGGTGGCGTTGGTCACCGTCAGGGTGCCACTCTGGCTCATCCACCGATAGGTTCTGGCATCCTTGTACTCGCGCCAATGGAAACCACCCGAGAAACTCGTCAACAGCCGCTGCGGAGGGCCGTCGTCTACCTCGAACAGGAGGGCATCGTCAAAGCTGCCCACTGCCCGCAACCCGTCGGGCGCGGCGCGAGCGGCTAGCCAGCGACCGAAGGGGCTCGATCCTCGTACCAGCATATGGCTGAAGCCGCGCTGCGCGAGCCCGGCGATGAAACCGGGATCTCCGCAATCCTCGATGTTCCTGAGCACCGAGATCTCGGGCGCGAAGCGAAGGAAGAACGTCCGCTCCCCGGTACTTCCAGACGGCACGCAGTCCATGACCCGCACCGGCTCGGTCTGCTGTGCCAGCCAGCGATGGGCGGATGTGGGGAGCACCTCTCGCCACCGGAACGGCGGCAGGGGCGCCAGCTCCACGATGGCGACCGCAACCAGCGCAGCCGCCCAGAACCTGGCCGTGCGCGAGCGGCTTCGCGCCAGTCGGGCGGCTCCAATCGCCGCCAGGATCGCCAGCGCCAGAAACACCACCAGTCCGAACCTCGCGTGTGCCCGGAACATGGGCAAGACCTCGTAGATCACCGCCGAGGGTCGCAGCAGTGATGACCAACCCCCCGCCGCCGATGGCGCCAGCGAAAACCAGAATGCGCCCCCCGCCGCAAGAGTGAGGGCCGAGACGGCGGTGAGGCCGTTTTCGCGCTCGCCCCGAAAACACCCCACCAGGGCCACACCGCTGAGCAGCATAAGTCCGACTCCGACGGTGACCTGCTGTTCGAGTAGTCCTCCGAGGCCCTGTCGGGCCCAGAGGTCGCGGGACCAGGAGCCGAAGAGCGGATGCTCGACCGGCGGGATCAGGTAGCTCCACCATCGCGCACCGTAGAGCAGGAGATCCTCTCGTGGAAACGCGAGGGCCTCCGGGTTCTCGAGAACCGCCGGCGCTGCGCGAGCGACGTAGCCCAGACCCACTATCGAGACCGCCGCGAGCGATGCCAGCGTCGTTGCTAGGTCGCGAGCCCACGACCGCTTTTCGGCCGCGCGGCCCAGGCAGAATCCGAGGAGCACGAAGGGCGTCACCACGGCCGCGATCAGGCCATAGTAGTAGTTGGACAGCACGACGAGAGCCGTCGCCAGCGCCAACAGCAAGCTCCGACCCAGACTCCACCCTTCCAGGCAGAGCCAGAGTGCCAGCAGATAGAGTGGCAGCCATTGGGTCTGGGAACCGTGCGGGTGGTAGGCGGATTGGGCGAGGTGAAAGGGAGCGAAGCCGTACAACAGACCGGCCAGCCAAGCCGCCGGCCGGGATGCGGACAGACGAAACGCCAAAAGGTAGGAAAAAAGAACGGCGAGCGGAAAGCTCGCCAGTACGACGATGTTGAGCGCCCTGATGCCGTCTCCAGTGATCGCGGCAACGGCGGCGCCCAGATAGTCGGTCGCCGGCTGAGTAAAAAGACCCGGCCCGCGTGGATTCTCGAACAGGTAGGCGACGATGAAGGGCGCTTCGTGGCGCCCGACGATTTCCGACCCGAAGAGCCGCGAGCCGGGGTCGCGCAACACCGGAGCAGCCATGAGCAGAGTCAGGCCGCTCGCAACGACGAAGATTCCGCCGGCTCCCTGCAGCCATCCAGGCCACCTGGGCTTGGCAAGAACTTTTGACGCGGGGATAAAACTCAGGCCGCGCAGACTCCTAGCCTGACCTTCTCACCAGATTCGTGACGAGACGCCGCAAAAGGCTGAAGGTACAAGGCTTGCGACTGAGTCCGACGCAGGCGTACTCGAAGTACGCCGAGGAGGTCGATA
>JADFQD010000212.1 GCA_022561975.1 Acidobacteriota bacterium | reverse complement strand
ATCCTCCAGGCACTCAAAGAGTACGGCATGATGCTGGCCGACAATGGCTCCGCCTGGTTTCTTTCAGGTGTCCCCGATGAGCGCTGGGACAACGACGAGCTTCGGGAGCTCGCCGATGTCAAGGGGTCCGACTTCGAAGCCGTCGATGTCTCGTCACTCATGGTCGACCCGGACTCGTCTCGGACGACGCCGGTGGCGGTCTGCACCGCCGCGGATCAGGTGACGGTCATGGACACCACCGTCCTGGCGAGGCAGGTCATCGAGGCGTGCAATGAGATTCTGGTGGGTCCGAGCGTCTCGATCTTCGGACCGAACGGACACGCCGTCTTCAATGCTGGAAATCGAGTGATTTTCTCCGACCTGGCGGTCTTTGACGACGGCACGCTCGAAGTAGTGACCGGACTGCCGCTGTTGTCCGAGTAGGTGCCATCGACTCCTGGTTGCGAAATCACACAAACCAGCGAATCAGGAGAAAGCTTGCGGAACACCAGCGCACCTCCGAGTTCTCTCTCAGTGCTGATTCTACTGCACTTTGGAAGGCGAATAGAATGGAGCGGGAGACGGGAATCGAACCCGCGACCAACGGCTTGGAAGGCCGAGACTCTGCCACTGAGTTACTCCCGCTCATAGAGCCGGACGACCGGACGGCCGCCGGGTGACAGGCAAAGCCTCGCAGAACGAGTTCGAAACTTCAAGACTCCGGAGCACTCTCGGTACCACTCGACCACTTCCAACCCCTGAGGCTGCCGCCGCCCGGGCACCTCTCGTCGGCGAATCCGGCCAGAACCTCGTCCCGCCCGTCGCCGTCCAGATCGGCAAGCTGGACGTGGTAGCCACGGCATCCTCTTCCTGCCCGGTCGGACGACAGCCCCGCACCCGGGCGCAGCCGCCCTTGATCGTTCTCGAACAAAGCGAGCGCCCCCGAGGCGGTGAGGACGACCAGATCCGGATCCCTGTCACCGTCGAAATCGCCCACTCCGACCGCCGTCGGCCGACCCGACTCGTCGTCCCAAGGCAGCTCGCGGCTCCGCCAAGATCTATTTCCCTGCGACGTCAGGAGATCGACCCCGTTGCTCTCGTTCGCTCCCTGGAGGTCGCTAAACGCCAGCGCCAGATCATCGTCGCCGTCGCCATCGAAGTCCGCGGCGATGATCGATTCGATATAGCTTCGCGGCCGGGCGGCGGCGAGCTCGCCCGAAACAAAGCCGCCGGCGCCATCTCCCCAGAACAATACCCGGCGCTGACTCTGGACACTGGAGGCGGCGGCCAGGTCGATGCGCCCGTCGCCGTCGAAGTCACCCAGGGTGACGTCATTGCCGAAGAGACGGCCCTGGGCGGGATGAAGCTCTCGCCACTCCCAGGGTCCGGGTAGACGGTTGAGCAGCACCCGAACGCCGTAGGCGCCACGCGGAAGTGCGCTTCCGGGACGCGGCCCCTCGCCCAGCGCGACCAAGTCGGCCCGGCCGTCGCCATCGATATCGCCTACCACCAGCGCGCGCGAGGAAAAGGCAGGCGCTCCGGGGTCGGGAGGCTCGACAGCCAGATAACTGGTCTGCACCCTGAAGCCGCCATGGCCGTCGCCAGCAAGTACGACCAAGCCTCGATAATGTACGCCCAGCGCGAGATCGGCATGACCGTCGCCGTCGAAGTCCGCCGCGGCAGCGTCGCCGTAGTCGAAGGGCAGCTGGGGAAACGAGGTCTGCTCCCACCGCTGGAAGTGGAGGTCGCCTCGCCCGAGAAAGATCGCGGGCTTGCCCAGACTGCGTCGAGGCGGTCCGTGGGCTAGATCCAGGCGCCCGTCGCCATCGAAATCGGCGAGGTCGAAGCCGTTGCGCCACTGACCTGTCCGAGGCAGGCCGCCACCGATCTCGACCCAGCTCGCCGGAGAGTCCGAGCCGATCGCGGACGCACTACTCAGGCCGGCGAGAACGAGGAATAGCCGGAGTCGCACGGATCCTCTTGCTTTTCCGGCCGCTGCTCTGCGTGCTGTTCTTTCTGGCGCGCTGCGCACGTGTCCGCATGTTCGCCGGTACCTGTTCGCCACAGATCGTGCTAGAGAGAAGGTTACCCCAGGCATCTCCCTGGCGGGACTTGTACCGCTGCCGGGCCATCACGTAGCCGTGCCCGGCGCGCTCCACCTCGCCCGAACTGGTCTCCAGGTTGAAATAGGCCCAACCACTCCTGAACGAGCCCGAATTGAACGGCCTCTTGCCGATCGAAACGCGCTGGGTCTCGGCCGGGAAGGGAAAGCCATCGAGTTCCCTAAAGTCCTCCTGCTGGTCGAAGGTCAAGAGGAGATCAGTGTCGAGCGGATACCACACGGGATCCTCGCCACA
>JADFQD010000211.1 GCA_022561975.1 Acidobacteriota bacterium | reverse complement strand
GTCGAAGATCAGATAGCTGGCAGCGGCCGCATCTGGGAACGATTCCCGAAGTTGTTGAACCACCCACTGTGCCGTGGGATTCGTGGTGACATTGAAATGCAGGACTTCCCGGCGACCGTGATCGATGATGAACCATGCATACAGCAGTTGGAATCGAATGGTGGGAACGACGAAGAAGTCCATGCCCGTTATCACGTCCCTGTGATTTCGGAGGAAGGTGATCCAGCGCTGCCGTTCTTGCTCGTCAGGTCTTCTCTTCGGGAGATAGCGAGAGACGGTGGCGAGGCTCACGGTGAATCCGAGCTTCTCGAGCTCGGCCTGGATTTTTCGTGCCCGCCATCCGTTCTCGCGCGCCAGTCGAACGATGAGCGCCTGCACCTCCCCGGAGATCGGCGGGCGCCCCGGACCCTTCTTCGAGATGGTTCGCCAATAGAGGCGAAAGCCCTTGCGGTGCCAGCGGACCACGGTGTCGGGCTTGACGATGACCAAGGCCTCCTTCCAGGGAGGCCAGAAGCTGGACAGCGCAATCCAGAAGCTGCGATCGAGCGCTGTGAGCCGGGGCCTCGATCGCTTGCGAGCCTAGGTCCCGAGCTGCTGGCGCAGTGCAAGCTCCACGATCGCCTGCTCCCTCCGACTTCGGAGGAGGGCCGGCACACAGCGAAGAAGCAGCATCGCGAAGTTGAGCAGAGCTCGCATGGCGTGCGGGATTCTGCTCGATGCCCGGGTCGAGCACGAGACTGATTCTCGGCTCCGATCTGGAATACCATCAGCGGCTGGACGGTCTGATGCCGGAGAAGAAAACTCAATCGTCTCGCGGAGGACCAAATTTGAGAACCGACAGCCAGACGAGATGCGCTGAGGCCCCCTCAGGGACGCCGAGATCGAGCTGTGAACGGCTCGGCTTACCGGCGTGAAACTGTGCTGAATTCACTTCAGTCCTAGCCTCGTCCTCTCGATAAGGTCGAGCTGAGGTTCGATCCATGTTGCACAAGCGGTCACACCCGCGCGCCGAAGTCGATATCGTCGTCCTGTGCGCCTCAGGAACTGACCGGGGCTCTGGAATCCTGGCGAGCCTCTCCCTTTCGGGCGCTCTGTTGGAGACAACGTCAATTCAACCCCCGCTCGGCGCTGCCGTCGAGATCCGAATCCGCCAGCCGAACGATGACGAGCCCTTGGCACTGGCCGGCATCGCCGTTCGACACAGCACCTCTGGCTTCGCGATTCAGTTTTCGACGAGCGCGGAGGTCGTCCGTCAGCTGCTCAAGCGGAGGATACTTCTCTCCGAGACCTAGTGTCGTGAGTCTGAAGTTCGGGGGTGAAGGACCAGATCATGGAAAAGACAGGGCTCCGACCGGCGCCGCGGGTAGGTCGCGACGGCTACGCCGACCTGAGTCGCAGTAGGGCCCCGGGCGAGGCTTCGTCGCCACCTTGGAACGCCAAGAAGCTACACGGAAGCTACAAGCGACGAGCGCAAAAGCCGAGCGGCATCCTAAGCTGTTGCTCGGAATACAGTTTCTGGCACCCCCGGGGATTGCTCCCCCGCTGACGGAAACAGCGCTGGTGCGATTCCTTCTTGAGGCAGAGAGATTCACCGGCGGGCCGGTCGACAGAGCATCGGCCGTCGCCGAACGCCCGAGTCGTCGGCCTGCCGCGCGTGGGCGGTCTGCATCACCGATACACCTGGAGCGAGGCAGCGTAGTGACTGCCCTCGCTCACGCGAAGCCCCGAACGACCACGTTGGACGAATTTTGAGAACGAACAGCTCGAACCCGCGACCCTCAGCTTGGGAAAGCGAGCAGGCAGCGCAGGGAGCGCGCAAGGCACTCCAGAGCGCAGTTAGAGCCCGATTTCGTGTCCGATCGTGACCGTTTGGGAACGAAAGTCCCCACAAAATCACCCACAACTCGACGTCTGAAATCAACGATCAACCGTCTGCTATCGGCACGAGTGTCGTCGACGTGGGCCGGGCGAGGGGCGCTGGCCTTCCCCATGGGGGAATAGATTAGGTACGCCGGTCGAATTCGGACTGTGCGTTCTCGCGTTCTTCGTAGAACTTGCCGCCGGTGGGCTTGTCTTTGTCGTCGATGTACCAGACGACGTAGCGGGGTTCCCCCTTCTTTTTGGGTAGCTGGCAAATCACGACCTTGTAACGACTGGGTTCCCTAGCGGGTGCCGCTTTCAGCACCGAATGGCCGGCTATTGTCCTCGGTTCATCCATCGCACCGAGCGCTCGAGGTCATCGCGTGAGCCAGGTCCTCGGCGTCACCGCGCGCGCTGGGCGCTTCTGCCGCCAGGCCACTCCCACTGCCACCAATCCTCGCCCGAGTGTAATTCACAACCCCCGCAAAGAATA
>JADFQD010000009.1 GCA_022561975.1 Acidobacteriota bacterium | reverse complement strand
CGCCGCCCGCCTCGGCGTAGAAATTCGAAATCGGCATCGGCTTGCCATCGACCTGGAGCACGAAGTCCTCGGGACCGAGCCCGGCTACGGGTGTGCCCGCCTTGTTGGTAACCAAGACCTCCACATTGATGACCTCGACGTCGACGAATTCTGAAAATACTCCGATCGATGGGTCGGCGGTGTCCGTGGGAGTGGTGGCTACCGGCTCCGCTGTGGGCTTCGATGTCCGAACGTCGAACTCGACCGGCTCTTGCCCCAGACCGGGAACAGCCAGGAGCCCGGAAAGGACCACTGCGGCCGCTAACCGACCGCCTGGGAACCCTTGTATCGCCTTGCCAAGGAGGGTTGGAAGTTGACGCTGGATCTTCATGGGCACCTCGAGGATGGTTGGTTTGGCAGTTATAGTAACGGTAGCTGGCCGTGATTGGGAATCCAGGAAGTCACGCCAGATGCCACAAGCCAGGAATGCGAGGCGTTGCTGTCGCTACCAGGCTCTGCCGACGGACGGCACGAAATTCTCATTACGCTGGAGACATCATGCATCGATCGAGCCAAATACTTACGATTGCCCTCGTTCTTGCCGTTCCGGTGGCTCTGGCCGCGGCCCAGACCGGCCTGCTGCGCGGCACCGTTGTCGACGCGAACGGGAACCCCCTGTCGGGCGTCAAGGTTACGGTGACCACCGAACAACTGTCTTCGTTTCGAAGGAGTCTGACCACCAACAACAAAGGCTCCTTCACTCTGCGATTCCAGCAGAACCAGGCTCAATACCGATTCGACTTCTTGTTCGAAAAGTCAGGCTACCAGAGCTTTACCCAGCCGATCATGCCTTCGGTGATGCACCAGATGCGCGAGACGTTCGTGATGGAAGCCTCGCAGGCTCAAGTGGTGGAACGGCACGGAGACCTCTCCTCGGTGGTGACTGGAACCAGCAGTGTCGCGGTCGAGGCCTTCAACGCCGGGCTTGACGCTCAGCGCGAAGGGGACCTCGACACCGCGCGCTCCAAGCTCGAGGAGGCGACGGCGGCAGATCCGACCCTGGCACCGGCCCACATTGCACTCGCCCAGGTCCTGCTGGACCGAAACCAATACGCTGCCGCGGTGGAGATGGCCGATCGCTCTCTGGCTCTCGCCGGGAGCCGCGCCGACGCTCTGCAGGTGAAGCACCAGGCGCTTCGAGCCCTGGGCCGCAAGGAGGAGGTCGAGGCTGTGGCCCTCGAGCTGGAGCAGGCAGAAGACGCCGTGGTCACGGCCCGGCGGCTCTACAACGAAGGCGGCGAGGCCTTCCAGGCCGATGACCGCGACACCGCTCTGGCCCGGTTCCGGCGCGCAGCCGAACTCGACCCCTCGCTGATCGACGCACATCATGCGGTCGCGACTCTGGAGCTCGCCAACGGGGATCATTTGGCTTCCGCGAATGCGGCCGAGAGGGCCCTTGCGCTCGGCTCCGAAGACGTGCGCACGCTAAGGGTGCTCTATGACGCCTACGATGCTCTGGGCCGGAACGACGAACTGATCGACATCGCGCCGCGGCTCGCCGCCGTGGATCCTGAGTTCGGCGGCGACAAGCTGGTCGAGCAGGCCGCCGAGATGTGGAACGCCGGCGAGGTCGAGCGGGCCGTTCGACTATCGCGCATGGCGCTCGCGATCGATCCCAGTCTGGCCAAGGCCTACTATTTCCTGGGCCTGGACCAGCTCTCCAAAGGCAATAACGCGGAAGCCAGGACAGCACTCGAGAAGTTCATCTCCCTGGCTCCCGACGATCCCGAGGCGCCCACCGCCACCGAGATGCTGACCTTCATCGACTAGTACTAGTCTGGGCAGCACTCAGAAATTTCCGGCCTCGGAATCCGGTTCGTCGGGCGGACCGACCTGCACGATTCCGGTAACCACCGACGACTGGCTGCCGAAAACATCGAGGACGGCGACGCCGACCTTCTGACGGCCGCGCGAGAGAAGCAGCTTGTGGGTGTGCACGAGCGACTCCGCTCGCGCCGCTTCGACGTGCTCGTCGGAGAGCCGGACCCCGAACGGAACATCGTCGATATCCGAAGTCCGGCCGTCCATACCCACCACCGCCACGAAGAGCTCGAGGCGTGCTTCGTGTTGGCCCGTTCGAACCGGCACAAGCGTGACATCAACCAGCGGGATACTCAGCCGAATCGGCAGTAGATACCGGCCCTTCTCTCCCTGAGGTTCGGCCCGGCCCCAGAGCACTTCCATGCCAAGAGGATTGTCTTGGTGCGCGTACAGCAGAGCCGAGCGCAGACTCTCACGGACCCGGGTTCTCGTGCTCTTGCTGCGATAGCCCGAGCGATGCCGCACCCTCGTGCCCTTCGGGCGATCACGCAGCTTGACCTCTATCTCGTGGTAGCGCCCACTGTCGGTATCGATCGAGAGAATCCCCAACGAATAGAAGAACCGGAAATCATCAGCGACCTCTTCGAGTGCGGGCAGCACTTGGTTGCGATTGAGGATCGCTCGACCACCGGTTTCGTGGGCCATCAGTCGTAGTGGGGCCTGCAGATTTTCAGGCACCACCGAGTCGAGCACACTACGCAATCTGGTATTGACAAAGCCGCCGTACTCGGCCGCACCGAACTGGAAGCCACGCAGGCCTCCGGCGTCGAGCGTGTAGAAAGAGACCCTGTGGGCGTTGGCGCGTCGGTCGAGGCTCTCGAATTTCCGTGTTGTGTCGTATCGGGGAATATCGCTGTAGGGCTCGGAAACCCCGAACTTCTCGGCCACAGAGTGGAACATCTCTTCGCCGGCCAGCATCGGTATCCCACTCGAAACGTGGATCAGAGCCTTGCGACCCGGCAAGCCCCCCAAAGTGTCGATCAAACGGCCCAACGCTTCAACCGTATAGTTGACCCCATTCATTTGCTCATCCGCGTACAGCCGGGCGATCAGCCGGGCCTGATCGGGACTCTCGGCGTCGTCTATCTGCCTGAGCGTGTCTGCCTGGTCACGTCGCCTGATAACCGCCTGACCGATATCGTCCTTGATCTCGGCCAAGACGATCGTGATCTCACTGAGCCGGTCGGTGAACGGCTGGCGCACGTCCAGTGAGCGATTATAGCTCACCACCATGACCTGGGCACCGGCCTCGATGCTGCGGCGCAGAAACCGCTCGAGGTCCGGGAGAATCCGGTTTCGTTCGGTCGGATGAATGTTGTAGTTATCGATGTATGCGATCAGCCACAGCCGATGTTCCGGAGCGATGGTCACCTCCCTAACCGGCAG
The DNA here is from genome assembly GCA_022561975.1 of Acidobacteriota bacterium. Lineage (GTDB taxonomy): Bacteria > Acidobacteriota > Thermoanaerobaculia > Multivoradales > JAHEKO01 > CALZIK01. The sequence continues at coordinate 41,905 of JADFQD010000009.1, read as the reverse complement.
CTTCGGGATCGGAGCTCGGACCGGATCATCCAGCTTCTCGGCACCAGTGCGCGAAGACAGCGTCGGCCGGCCGCTGGAGACCGCGTAGAAGTTGGTCACCTCGACCGGCTGGCCGTCCCGATAGACCAAAAAGTCGTCTTTCTCGAGCCCGCCCACCGGATCGCCATTCCTGTCGGTGACCCAGGTATCGATGTTGATGATCTCGACATCGACGACCTCCATGAACGGCTCAGAGAGTTCGCTCCCGGCCGAGGTGGTCTGAGCTGCAGCGGGCGCGCGGCCAAGGACCAGGAACAAGCACAGAATGATGATGGATCCGAGTTTCGCGGGAACACGCATACTTGCCCTCTGGAAGTCAATAGTCAGTATAGCCGTAGGCAAGAGCCGTGCCTGCCGCTGCGAGCTCGCTCATTGGTCCCCTCTCGGAGGCTTATTCCTCGACGTCGGTACGCGAGACTCTCACGCCATAGAGGCGCGTCGGAGGCGCGATGAACACCCGCAGCAGGTACTTCTCGTCGGCTGGCAGAGTGACCGTGAAGTCGGTGAGAAGGTCGTAGGTGCCCACCTCCCGATTGTTGCGGTCGATGACGTGGAAGTAGCCTTCCTTGGGAGCGGGGTTCATGCCGAGCTCGATTCGGTACGTACCCGCTGCGAAGAAGTCCTTGAAGACCGCGAACTGCCAGCGAAAAGTGTACTGCAGCGGCTTGCCCGGCCCGTCCCGACGCAAGTCGGGATGGGAGATGAAAGTTGCCTCGTCGGGCAGAAAGAGCCGCTTCTCGAGATAGCGAGGCCTGTCCGGCTGGAGGTGGTGAATGCTCAGCAGCGGCCCCGAGGTCAAGGCGCTCGGAGCGAACTCGGCCACCTTGGGGAATCGGAGCATCTCCAGGTACCGGCGCTTGTATTCCCTCTGATAGTCGTGCCGCAAGCTCTGAGCGTTGACAAAACGGGCGTAGGCCGGTCGCGCCAGGATCAGATAGTCCCACTCGCCGGACATCATCTCTTCGGGATCGATCCAGGCGGCGAAGCGGCGGCTTATGAAGGCGTGATGCTGCTCATCGGGCTTCGGTGTGTAGCGCTCGCGAATCAGCGAAGCGCCTTCGGGAATGTTCTCTTCGATCCAATCCTTCGCCAGTTGCCGGGTGCCCGGCCGAGTCTGACTGAGGGTCCAAGAGGTGGTTCGCCAAATCGGCAGCGCGAGGGCCTCGAGTGAAACCGCTGCCCAGGCGATCTTGCGCTTCCCCGCCCTACTCACGGCCGCCGCGACGCCGACCCCAACGAGAATAGCCAGCCCCGGAAGGGCCGCTTGGAGATTCCGACGCACGACCATGGTCATCGAGAAGATCAAGGTCAGGTAGGCTGCCGGAAACACACCGATGAGCAGCCAACGCCGGCGCTGATCCTGAGCCAGCAGGGCGACCCCGGCAACCCCGAGCGCGAGCGCCGGCCACCCGAAGCTGGAGAGCAGCTCGCTCCCATACCAGAGGACACTGCTATCGGGTTGGACTCCGAGCCACCCACCGCGAGCGTATTGGCGAAATCCGAAAAACACGTCCAAGCCCTCGCCCCGAAAGGCCGTTTTGGTATGCACCAGGAGAGCGGGCATCGCGGCGACCATTGCGGCTATAGAGGCCGAGGCCGCCCACAGCAGGTTCCATGACCATCTACGAAGCCGGATCCGCCAGTACAGCCAGATTGCGAAGATCGCGATCGCCACCACGCCGCCGGGGTACTTGCTGGCCGCCGCGAGCCCCGACGCTATGCCGGCGAAAAGGTAGTCGCTCAACGCTTCCCGCTCGAGCAGCCGCGACACAAAGTACAGTGTGAAGGCCGCGAATGCGGCGGCCGGCACGTCAGCGATCAGCTCATGAGCTACGCTGTTGTAGATCGGCGAGAAGACGATCAATGCGGAGGCAAAGACCGCGGCGGACAGCGGCCGCGGTCCCCGAGCAGGCTCCGCCGTCTGAGCGGCGACCCGATACGCCGCACCGAAGACGGCGCCCGCGGCCAGGGTCGAAAGCAGGGCGTTCACTCCCTTCAGGATGATTCGCTGTACCCCGTAGCCCTCGACGGTGGTGTAGAAGATCTCCAGGAACCGTGTGACAGCTACCGGAAACAGGTCGTAGAACCAGATCGCGAAGGCCCCCGCGTAGTAGAGCAGGTGCCCGTAGTTGAAGGTCTTGGGAAGTGGATCACCGCGGTTGATCCGCTCGGACATCGCATGGAAAACGCCTTCGTCTCCGATCGGCTGGTCCAGCAGCTCGAAGTCGAGCCCCACGAACCGGAGCACGAACGCCACCAGGAGAACACCGACGAGCGCGAGTGCTCGTGTCCGCTCCGGCCCTCGCTACGCAACCAGGAGATTGCGAGCCGACCCAAGCAGGAACGCGAGCAGGGCCAGCGCGCAGACGACGGCCGTCACGCGCGCTACGCCGTGACCAGCAAGGGTACCGCCGATCTCGAGCAACCAGAGGGCCGCCAGAAGCGCCCCGGAGCCCAGTAGGAGGTGACGGGGCAAGGCTCTTAGCGGCGAGGTCACGACGCACGAGTTTAGCCTGGATCAGCGTGACCTCCTCGTGTCACGCTCCCGGCGGCCAAGCTGCTAGGCCGGATCCGGATCGGCGATCTCGACGCCGCTTTCCTCCGCCAGACGACCTATAGACCGATAGTACTGCACCAGCGCCTTGCGATAGCCGGTCACCGCCGCGACCTCACGACTGCGGGCGGCCGTCAGATCCTCCTGGACCTCCAGCACCTGAAAACTGGTCGACATGCCGTTCTGGTAGCGCTTCTGCTCTGCATCGAGGTTCTTCTCGGCCAGTCGGCTCGAGACCCGAGCCGACTCGAGTCCCTGCCTGGCGGTGTCCACGAAGCGGGCGATGCGGCGCACCGATGTCGTGATCGCCAGCTCAAGGTCCTCGAGTTCCATCTCGCCGCGCTCGAAGCCTGCCTCGGCAAGCGCCAGCCGAGCTTTGGCCTCTCTGTTGAAGATTGAATAGGCCACGTTGACCCCGGCACTCCAGCCTAGAAAGTTCGCACGAGACGCTTGATCGAGAGCATCCGAATAACCGCCCGGGGCCTCGCGAACAAGCTCTCCGGTAAAGAAGTTGGTCTCCCGAAGATCTCCGCCGAGACCATTGACGCCGTAAACGACTCGGAGGTCCAGCCGCGGCAGTTTCTGATTCTGGAAGTACCCAAGATCCTGGTTCAGGTCGCTCTGGGACATCCGCTTGCTGCGCAATTCGGGCCTTTCGGCCAGAGCGATCGCGATCGCTGCGTCGACATCAATCTTGACCTCTTCACGCTCGGGGTCGGTCTCGAGAGCCAGTTTCAGCGACCAGAGCTCGACCTCCCTCAGATTCATCAACTGGCGTAAGACGTCCTCCGAGTCGCCGACCAGGCCCCGAGCACGAATGATCTCCTCCTGGCGGATCGCGATACCGGCCTCGCTCTGCACCAACTCGAGGGGAGCCAGGGTGCCGACCTCGACTCGAATCCGATTCTGCCCGTGAAGTTGCTCGGCGAGCGCCAGGCTCTCTTCGGCCACTCCCAGCTGCGCCTCCGCCTCGACCAGGTTCCAGTACGCGTCCTCCACGCTCTGCAGAGTCGCGACGACCTGCGCCTCGAAACTCTCACGGCTGATATTGACGTTGGTACGGGCGATTCGGATGAAGCGCTCCGTGTTCATTTTGCCGAAATCCCGCAACAGCGGTTGGCGGAAGCTGAGGTCGAAATCCACCCGGTAGCTCGGGTTGAGATTCGCGAAGCTCGAGTTGCTGGTCGAGCGCTGGTTGTTCCAGGACACGCTGCCCGTGCCGCCGCTCGAGAACAAGCGGCCGATTCCGAAGTTCCAGTTCTGGCCCTCATTGACCCGCACGTCGGCGCCGTCGAGAAAAGACACGGAGGGCTGGGTCTCGTCGAACGCACCCACATCGGCCGTGAGGTTCGGATCGTAGATTCCCAAGCTCTGCCGCAGGCCTAGCACCGACTCCACCTGACGGAACCGCTCGACGACCAGCGAGAGATTGCGCTGGAGCGCCAACTCGCGGGCCTCGTCGAGCGTCAGACGCAGCTTGCCGTCTTCGATGCGAAGGTTCGGGGTGCCGGCGGTCGGCATCACCTCCCGGCTGACGGTAACCGCCGTAGCCACAGAGGCCGCGCTCGCGATGGCCGCCACTGCGATTACCAAAACGAGACCGAATGCGGAAACACTCGGAAACCGGTGTGCGGTGCCCGATGGACTGCTGATTATGTTCATTCCTTGGTTCCTCTCCTACACTTGGATTATGCGATCAAATCCAGAGACGAACCAGCGTTCGTCGCTGTTTTTTCGTACGTAGTACGGTTCAAAAGGTTCCAGTGCGGCGATCGCACTGCAAGACCTTATCGCGCGACCTATTAGGGTTTTTCAGCAAGCCGCCAAGCTGCCGGGGAAATGGCACGCCGCCGCATGACCGGCCGGCGTCATCGCAAGTGGGGGCTCCTCGCTGCGGCAACGCTCCTCCGCGATCGGACATCGAGTGTGAAATGGACATCCGGGCGGCGGGTCGCTTGGGCTGGGCGGCTCACCGGGGAGAATAATCCGCCGCCGCTTGGTTTCCGGATCCGGAACCGGGACCGCCGACAGCAGACTGACCGTATACGGGTGCTGCGGATTGCCGAAAACGCTCGCCGTCGGGCCCTCCTCTACCAGGCGCCCCAGATACATCACCCCGACGCGATCCGAAGTTTCGGAAACCACGGCGAGATCGTGGGCAATGAACAGAAGCGCGAGATTCAGGCTCTCTTGAAGGTCCTTGAGGAGGTTTACGATCTGTGCCTGAACCGAAACATCCAGAGCCGACACCGGCTCGTCGGCGACTATGAAGTCGGGGCGCGGAGCCAGGGCTCGGGCGATACCGATGCGTTGCCGCTGCCCGCCCGAGAACTCATGGGGGTAGCGGCGCTTGACCGACGAGGGCAAGCCGACGGCTTCGAGCAAGCGGTCGACCTCGTCCTCGCGCGCGGCCCTGTCGACGATTTTGTGGATGGCGAGGGGCTCGGCCAGTATCTTGCCGACTCTCATCCGTGGATTGAGCGATCCATAAGGATCCTGAAAGACCATCTGGAAGCGGCGGCGGCGGCGCCTCAGCTCACCGGACGCCATCCCCGTAAGTTCCTCTCCTGCAAAAAAAACCTGACCCGAGGTCGGCTCGATCAGGCGAATCAAGCAGCGGCCCAGCGTGGTCTTACCGCTTCCGGACTCGCCCACCAGCGCATAGGTCTCGCCTTGCTCGATCTTCAGGTCGACGCCACGAAGCGCCTGGACCTCGGCTACGGTGCGCTGCAAGACGCCACGCCTCACCGGGAATGACTTGCTCAGCGCTCGCGCCTCGACCAGCGGGCCTGCCCTGTCAGAGTTCTCGGTCACACCTCTCCATTAGATTCTGTCGTAGAGAAAGCAGCGAACCCGGCGCCCATCGCCTGCGGCAAAGTCTCCCGGTTCCTGGTGGCGACACCGAGCCATGACGTCGCCACACCGTGGGTGGAAAGAGCAACCGGTCGGGCGATTCGAAACGTCCGGCACCTGTCCCGGAATCGCGGTGAGCCGACCACGACCCGATTTGTCCGATTCGGCCGCTTCCGCCGCCTCACCCATCTCGACATGGCGCTCGGCGATGCGAGGCAACGCGGACAGTAGGCCACGTGTATACGGATGCGCCGGGGCGCCGAACAGGGCGTGGACGCCCGCCTCTTCGACTATGTCGCCGGCGTACATGACCACCACCCGATCGCAGGTCTCGGCGACCACCGCGAGGTCGTGGGTGATAAGCAGCACAGCGAGACCAAGGTCCTGTCTCAGCCGCTCGAGTAGCTCCAGAATCTGTGCCTGCACGGTTACGTCGAGCGCCGTCGTCGGCTCATCGGCGAGCAGGAGGTCGGGTTTCGAAGCCAGCGCGATCGCGATCATGACTCGCTGACGCTGGCCGCCGGAGAGTTGATGGGGATAGTCCTTGAGCCGCCGGCGAGATTCCGGCATCGCCACCATCTCGAGCAATCTCTCCGCCTCACGGCGCGCCTGCCGGCGCGTCAGGTTGCTGTGAGCCCGGATCGCCTCGCAAATTTGAAAGCCGATCGTGAACACCGGATTGAGCGCGGTCATCGGCTCCTGAAAGATCATTCCTATCCGTGCTCCCCGGATGCGGCACATTTCCGCCTCCGATAGCGCCATCAAGTCGAGACCGGCGAGTCGAATCCGGCCGCTCTCGATCCGACCCGGCGCCGGCACCAGCCGAAGCAGCGCCAAGGCGGTGATGGTCTTGCCCGAGCCGGACTCCCCCACCAGCCCGACGAACTCGCCCGCGGCGATCTCGAACGAGACACCTCGCACCACCGCGGCCGCTCCGTCCGCACTCGGGAACGTGATCGTCAAGTCTTCGACCACGAGCAGCGGATCGGCGCGCTTCGTTGGAAGCGGCGTCGGAACCGCGGACTGCGTTCCGATCTCAGCCGGCACGGCGCTCGAGCCAAGCAATCGTCAAGGCGACTCCATATCCGGTCGAACCGAATGTTCCCTTATCGGAGCGTCCGACGTACGCCGGGCCCGCGATGTCGAGATGCGCCCAACGCGGGGTGCTCACGAACTCCGAAAGGAACGCGGCGGCCGTCGACGCGCCTCCCCAGCGCCCGCCGCTGTTGGAAAGATCACCGTGAGCGCCCTTGATCTGTTCGGTGAACTCCTGCCACAGCGGCAAACGCCAAAGCCTCTCGCCGGCACCAGCGGCCGCCTCGAGCAACTCTCGGGCGAGTTCGTCGTTGTGGCTGAAGAGCCCGGCGCCGGAGTGCCCGAGCGCGACCACGCAAGCGCCGGTCAGCGTGGCGTAGTCCAGAATCGTGTCGGCGCCGTCTTCGCTCGCCAGCGCCAGAGCGTCCGCGAGAAGCATTCTGCCCTCGGCATCCGTGTTCAGGATCTCGACCGTTTTGCCGCCGTAGCATCGTACGATGTCGCCGGGCCGATAGGCATCGCCGTCCGGCATATTCTCGGCCAATGCCACGTAGGCGCGGAATCTGTAAGGCAAGTCGAGAGCGGCGGCAGCGTCCGCGATGCCCAGCACCGTGCATGCGCCGGACTTGTCGAACTTCATCTCGTCCATCGCCGCCGCAGGTTTGATCGAAATACCTCCGGTATCGAAGGTAACTCCCTTGCCGACCAGGGAAATCCGCTCGCTGCCGTCTCCCCACTCGAGCATCACCAATCGGGGCGACTTTCGCGAGCCGCGACCGACAGCCAAGATGCCTCCCATACCCTTCTTCTCCAACTCCTTCGGCCCGAGTACCTCGACCTTGATCCCGCGCTTTCCTGCCATCTCTCTCGCGCGTTCCGCCATCGACTCCGGATACGCTTCATTGGGCGGCGTGTTGGCAAGGTTGCGAGCGAGCACCGCCCCTTCGGCGGTAGCGACGGCTCTGGGGACCATGGATCGATATACCTCTTGCTGGCGGAGCGCCACCGCTACCCTTACCGTACGAGCGGGCGCCCGCTTCGGCCGCGACCGGAAATCTTCGAATCGGTAGCCGGTCAACGCGATCGCCCGAAGCAGCGCCTCGGCCGCGTCGCCACCGGTCACCACCGCATGATCCGGCAGGCGAACGGCCGGGTTCCTAAAACCGTTGCGAGCCGCTTCGGCAATCGCCTCGGTCGCGTATTTGACAACCTCCGCCCGGCCGAGCGATTTGGGCCTGCCCAGGCCATAGACAACCACGGCCGGCGCTCTATCCGCCGTGCCTCGCGCCTGGGAGCTTTGGCCGGCCTTCGCCGTGAAGCCGCGCCGGGACGCAGCGATTCCGGCAGCTCTGACTATCGCAGTTGGCAAGTTCTCGGTCTCCGGCCGGCCCCGCTCGAAACACGGGACGGCGAAGAAGTCAGCCCGGTTGTCCTTTCGACCGACGATTCTTAGTTTGCTGATTCTGCCCATCGCTCGCCACTCCTCCTGGTCAATTGGACAGAAGTTTACCAGCCTGCGGCGCGAACCTGAGAAGCCCTGATGCCGGCGGTTCGGAGGCGTCCGATGTCCTCCGGCACCGGAACTGTTCCATGGCGTTATAGAGTCGGCCGAGAATCCGATGAGCACGACCAGATTCGAGCGCCTTTTCCTCGGCAGCCGGATCTTCTTGCTGCCCGGACCCGACGATTTCCGGCTTACCCTCGGAGAAGAAGTCGGCGATCTGCCCGTCCCTCAGCGAATTTTTCTAGAGGACGAGGAGGCAACTCCGATCATCGGCTTCCCCGTGCTTCAGACTCGAAGCGGCAAGGAGCTTCGCTTCCAGCTGGAGCGAGTCGTGCGATCCGAGATGGAAGTCGAAGCCGCCAGGGTCAAGGGCGAAGAGCTCGCCTTGAGCGAGCGGAAAGTGGCCTGGGACGGCTACAGAGAAGTCCTCTGTCAGGCAGTATTCAACTCGACTCGCTCGAGTTTTGGTCGCGGCTACGAGAGTATTTTCTGGCTCCACCACTCGATAGCTATTTCGCGCGTGCTCAAGGAGGTTCCCCGGCGCCTGTTGGAGATCGATTCCCAAATCGGTAAGAGGTACGGCTCGAAGATCAAGTACCACATCTTCAGCCGCCTTCTCGATCGCATACTCGAAGAGAACTACGACATCGCCCAGCGGGTTTCGGAAGAACTCGACGAACCCGAGGAGAGCCTGTTTCCCAGGGTCTTGGAACGCATGCGCGACAACATTCTTATCTTCACCGAGGATCACATCAGTCCTGACCTGCGCGAGCTATCCGACTATCTCGAGGGCTATCTCGGGTTTGATGCCACTGATTTTAGAACTCGATTCGAGGCGGTGTCGGCCTGGAGTACCGAGCAGCTCGAGCAGAATCACGAGCTACGCAAAATGGTCCAGAGCTTCCTCGGTCTGGGAGAGTTATCCAATCCCTGGAATCTTCTGATCCGTTCCGGCTACGTGCGTTTCCTTTCTGAGCAACCCCGCTACAACGCCAAGAGGTGCTTTAGCCCAACACAGGTCGATGTCTGGGAGAGCCTTCTGCTTCGCCTCAAAGAGTTCGAAATTCTCGCTGCATTGCGGCGCTTTGTCGTCCCCGTCGTGAAGCGAGACGGCAGCCTCCACTGCCCGGCGGCGACACTTCGTGGGCGCCGCTCGCCCACCAAGGAGGTGGTTCTCTCGTACACGACTCGGCCCATGGACTTCTTGTCGTCCTGGGTGGTCGATCCATTGGTGAGACGTTTCGGTCTCATCTATGACATCACCGACTTCTCCGCCATCATCTCGATGATTCGGCGCGGAGGAGACGCCGAGCAAGACACCTCCTTTCGGCAGATCTTTGGTTTTCAGAGCCGAGTCGACAAACTCGCATTGGCACACAAGCTCCAGTTGGAGAAATATCTGGGCGACGGTGCGCTTTACTCGGGCCGCCATCCGACTCTTCTGCTCGCTGCTGCGGTACGACTACAGCGCTTCTACCGCCAGGCGCTCGAAGAGGATTTTCCTTTCGACCGCGGCTTGCGCATCGCGCTCAACTACGGTCCGTACCGACTGCTGCCGATTCAAGGTACCGGGTCCCGCCGCCGCTACGAGTTTTTCGGCCACGGAATCGTCGAACTGACCCGGCTGGTGAGCGGCAAATCCACCCATGATCTCGAGGACACCAAAGCGCTGCTGATGAATGCCGGCTACTCGGCGCCCGAAGTCGATAAGTTCTTTGCGCCCTTGACCACGCGAGAGTCATACCGACCCGACAGTCCCCTGAGGCAGGGGAAGTTTCATGCCTCGATCAACGCTTCCGGCGTACTACTCAACGAAGGCATCGTCGCCACGATTCCCTTCATCACCGAGGTTTCGGACAACGAGGACCTGATTCGGGTCACGGGCTCGCACCGGGAGGACCACGTCAGTTACGTCGTTTGCGAAGTCGATGACGGCGCCGGCTGTGTAGCCATGGGTGTTCGGCAACTCGGCGACGCTCGACTCAAGGGCCTCGGTGACGTGGTCGTCTACGAGGTGGTCGACGCCGATCGCTGGAGCACCCGGACGTTCGAGCCGCCCGTGGCGTCCCGTCTTCTCCACGCGCTCGAGCTTCAGTACAGGGAGTCGCCCCGGGCGGAACCCAAACCGGAGTCACACCCGTCTGAGGTTCTTTGAGTCGATGCAGAACGCATCAGCTGTTCGAGAAACCAGCATCGCAGAACTCGCCCCGCCACGGCGTGCCCGAAACCGCCGCAACCCGAAGGGCGACCAGGGGTTACGGCGCGCGGCCCACAGGACTTCTGCGACGGGCCGCTAGAACGGTGTCGGGGCCTGCGCCTCGGAATGCCGGGCCAGATTTCGGAAGCGTATGTTCTCGCCGAAAAACACTAACCGGATTGTCCCGGTCTCCCCATTGCGGTGCTTGGAGATGATCAGCTCGGCGATCCCCGGGTCTTCGGTTTCGGGGTTGTAGACCTCATCGCGATAGATGAAGACCACGAGATCGGCATCCTGCTCGATCGAACCGGATTCGCGTAGGTCGGCAAGCTGCGGGCGCCGATCGCGGCCCCTGCGCTCCGTGTTACGGGAGAGCTGCGAGAGCGCCATCACCGGAACGTTGAGTTCCTTGGCGAGCTGCTTCAAGCCACGGGTTATCGCCGAAATCTCGAGGTTGCGGTTCTCGTAGCGGCCGCCGGCCTGCATCAGCTGGAGATAGTCGAGCACGATCAACCCGAGATCCTGCTCGGCTTTGAGTCGTCTCGCTTTCGAAGCGATCTCGAGCATCGACGGGTTGGCCGAGTCGTCGATGAACAGGGGCGCTCCTGAAACCGTGCGCACGGTCTCCACCACCTTGTTCCACTGCCTCTGGGAAAGATGCCCCGATCGGAGTGCCCCGAAGGGAACGTCGGATTCCGCCGAGATCACTCGCAGTGCCAGTTCGTGTTGGCTCATTTCGAGCGAGAACACGCCCACGGCCTTGTTCAGACGAATGGCGACGTGCGCGGCGATGTTGAGAGCCAGGCTGGTCTTTCCCATGCCCGGTCGGCCGGCGATGATAATCAGATTCGCGGGCACCAGGCCCTTGGTTATGTCGTCCAGATCGGTAAACCCGCTCGACAGACCCACCAGGCCGGACGTCGGGCGCTCTTCGAGGTCGGCCAGGGTCTCTTTGAAAATCCGAGACAGGGGCACGAATCCCTTCTGAATCGCGTCCTCGCCGAGGCCCAGAATCGCCTGCTCCGCCCTTCCCAGAGCCTCCTGGGCCATCAAACCGCCATCCAAGCAGTTGCGCGTGATGTCGCCGCAGGCTGCGATCAGGCGGCGCCGGATCGAGCGCTCTTTGACGATTTCGACATAGCTGTCGAGCCGGCCCAGGTCCGGCAGCTCGAGATCAAGACTCGCAAGGTAGGCAACGCCGCCGATCTTGTCGAGCTGCTTGCGCTGCTCGAGTTGTGCCTGGAGGGTGCGCATATCGATGGCGGTGGCGCTGTCCTGGACCGCAAGCATGGCTTCGAAGATGAGCCGGTTGCGCTCGGCAAAGAAGTCCGTGGCGACCAGCCGACCCGAGAGCGACGAAAACACGCCGGGGTCGAGCAGCGCACCGCCCAGAACCGCTCGCTCCGACTCTTCGCTGTGAGGTAGGGAGGCGGCTTTTGCGAGCGGCTCGATCATGGGAGACGGCGGGTTCGGATCAGAACCGAGGCCCTGCGGGGCGTCGATTCTACGTCAAAAAGACCTCTGCGGGTTGCCAAGCCCGAAGGGGTCCGAATCGGTGCGAGCCCGGTGCAAGGCGCGGTTCCGAAGACCGGGCGTAGCGGCCTCGATCAGCTTCCGGGGAAACCGAACAGGCTGTTCACCGATCTGCGAGCCGACGCAGGTACTTCGATCTCCCGGTCCGTGACTCCGACCCGGCGACCGGCCTCGAGCGCCGTGACCTGCTGCTTGCAGCTGTCGCAGCCGTTGCCCAGAGCTCGTCCAGGGCCCGGATCGTCTCGCGATCGGCGATTCTCCGCACATCGACGCTCCAGTTTTCTTCTTGCGGGTGCTTCATTGGTTCCTGCCTAGTAGGGTCCTCGGGATATCGATTTGATATAGCCGCGGACGAGATCTTCAATAGATGGCGGTTCCCTCGAAGCAGCCGGCGAGCCCGGCGAGCAGCAAGCCACTGGCGGTCAAGAGAAGAGAGAAAGGCACCGCGCTCGGCCGCTGGTTCATCTTCCTACCTTTCAGCGACTCGAGTCGCCGGCCTTCTCGATGATGACCGCAACTCGGCGGTTGAGTTGCCTCCCGGGCGCGGTAGCGTTGTCCTCTAGCGGCTGGGACTCGCCGCGGCCGAAGGTGTGCAAGCGGCCCCTTTCGACGCCATGCGCGGCCAGCCAGTCGCTGACCGAGCCGGCGCGCTTCTCGGAGAGCTTCTGGTTGTAGGCGTCGGAGGCGATCGAGTCGGTATGGCCTTCGATCCGCACAGGCCGCCCGGCGTATGCCTCGAGCACTTCCACAAGCTCGAGCAAGGTGCGCTCGGCGTCGACTCGGATGACGGAGGAGTCGAAGTCGAAGAGCACCGCGCCGGGAAGGCGGATGGTCACTTCGGTCTCGGTAATCTCCGCTCCGAGCCCAGTTAGGCGATCCTCCAGACTGGTCTCTCTGGCGGCCAGGCGAGTCGCGAAGCCCTCGATGCCGGTCGTGTGATCGACCAGGGTGGTGATCGACATTCGCAGGGTGGTGCTGGATTGCTCGAGGCGAGTGATCTTGTGGCGGTTCCACTCGGCATCGAGCACCTCCTCGGCGAGGGCCTGGGCTTCGGGCGGCTCTGGGTCTTCCCATTCGACATCGGCGGTGGGCGACGGCACCGCCTCTGATCCGCCTCGAGCCGCTGCCGGTGCGATCGCCTCAGCCCCCGTCGTCGCCGCGCTTTGAGGCACGCCTCGAGCCGCGCCTCGAGAGCGCTCCTCGCGGCCGCCACAGGCGGCAGCGAGCCCACAGAAAGCCAGTATCGAAACGACTACCCTCCCCCGACGCACCGCTTACTTGTCCGTGATCGGAACGTCTTCCAGGGGCTCCACCGCCGCATCGAAAAACAGTGTGAGAACCTTCACCGCAGGCGGCGGGCCCGGCAGCTTCATCCAGAGGTGGGAGCTCTTCCCCGCGACCGCTTCGAGTTCGATCCCCCAGGCATCGCTGGAGATGTAGGTGTGTGACGACGCTACGGCGTGTCCCTCCTTGTCGGTCAGAACGTAGTACTTGGTGCCGCTCTCTTCGTCCACCACGTAGGTGCGGACACCGTTGCCGGTAATGCTGAAGGCAACTCTCGTGGTCTCGTCGCCGTCGTTTCGCACCGCCCACTTGAGCGTCAGGACACTGCCCTTGCGATCGAGCGCCATGACCTCGAGCGAGATTCCATCCCAGTTGGTTTCGACCGTAGCGATGGGCTCGGCGGCAAAGGCCGGTGTCACCAGGAACGCTCCACAGGCCAGCGCGAGTGCTGCGGTCAGCTTTCTCATCATCGGACCCTCCCTTCGGGGTTTCTCTATTCACACAGGCGCGAGCCTGATTGCTGTATTCCGAGCGGAACCCTCTTGATAACGAAATAAGTCTAACAGCACGCGAAATCTACTGCCGGCTCTCATGCGCCGCTTGATAGAGTGCCCTGAACCCTACAAGTCGAACTACGAAAGGAGTTGCGAGATGGCAAAACTACCTAGAGCGCTTCTCGGAGGCGTGAGTGTGTGGGTGTTGGCGAGTCTCTACCTTGCAGGTATAGCTCAGGCCGCCGGCCCCGACCGGGGCGGCGTCGCCGATATGAGTGTGTCCAAGGAAGGCCTCGTGTGGAGACCGCACGCGGACCACGATGGATTGGTCCTGACCGTGGTTGGCCCCGAAACCAGCCTACGGCTGGAGTTCCCGGCCGGCAGCAAGGCCTCCCTGGACCTGACCGACAAGGCCGGGCAGGCTCTTCCGGACGGCTTCTACAAGTACGAGCTCCGGGCAGCGCCGAAGCTCAACCAAGCCGAGCGCGAGAAACTTGCCAGGATCCGCCAGAGTGGAGACACTGATGCGGGTCGCGAGATGGCGCGCTCCTTAAAGGGTCGAGGAGGCGTCCAGTCCGGATCGTTCACGGTGGTCGAAGGCTCGGTGGTGGACGCGAGCGGCGCAGAGCCGTCGTCCGCGAGGCAGAAGACCAGCGCGATCACAGGCGATCTCGAGGTTGCCGGCGATCTCAGAGTGGCCGGGATCAAGAGCTTCGTCGCCCAGCATCCCGACCAGGCGGGAATCACGATCCACTATGTCGCCCTCGAGGGGCCGGAGGCCGGTACCTACTTTCGTGGCACTGCAGCGACGGGACTTGGGGGTCTGGCGGTTATCGACCTGCCCGGGCATTTCGCAAGGCTGACCGAGCCGGACGGCCTGACGGTGCAGCTAACCCCGGTCGAAGGGTGGAGCCGGCTCTACATCGCTCAGCGATCGCCCGACGGACTCACTATTCGAGACGCCGACGGCCGCGAGGGAATCGTCTTCGACTTCTTGGTCCAGGGAGTGCGTCGCGGCTATGGAGACTTCGAGGTTGAACGGAGAATCGTGCCGGCTGAGCAGGAAGAGGCCGGAAAAGGAGGCAACCGATGAAGATTTGGAAGACAGCGCCTACCTTAGTTCTCTTGCTCGCCGCCACGGTAGGCCCGGCTCTCTCTCAGGACCTCATTGTCGTGGGAAGTGCCTGTGTCGGTACGGACTGTTCCGTCGGCATGCCGTTTGGATTCAGTACGCTGATGCTCAAGGAAAACAACCTCAGAATCCGTTTCGATGACAGCAGCACTAGCCCGGCATTCCCCAAGAGGGATTGGCAGATATCGGTGAACGACACCTTCAGTGGGGGCCAAGAACGCTTCTCGATCGAAGACATCACGGCGTCCACGACACCGTTTACTATCGAAGGAGGAGTGGCCAGTCATGCCCTCTACCTCGATAGCACCGGCAACATCGGTCTGGGTACGAGCACACCGCTTCTGCCCCTCCACCTGGTCAGGGGCAACACTCCGACCCTCAGGTTGGAGCAGGACAACTCGTCGGGATTCACTCCTCAGATCTGGGACGTGGGCGGTAACGAAGCGAACTTCTTCGTGCGAGACGCCACGGCGGGCAGCACGCTGCCGCTACGCATCAGGACCGGCGCTCCCAGCAACTCCATCCACATAGCCGCCGACGGCAAGGTCGGCCTGGGCACCTCCGCGCCCGGGCATAGCCTTCATGTCAGAGGCGACGGGGGGCGGGCGCAAGTCGAGAACTCCTCGGCCGCCGCGGCAAAGCGGACTCTCCTGGGTCTGAGCAACCTCGGAGGTGTCTACATTCGTTGGGAGAATCGCGACTCCGGAACCACTTGGGAAGCGGGTGTGGCGTCGAACGGCTTTGCCATCGCGCGCATCGGTTCAGGGGTCAAAGATTTCTTTATCAAGGACAACGGTGACGTCGAAGTCCCCCGGGGCACCATGGTTCATAGCTCGAGCCGTTCCGTGAAGCGGGCGATCGTTCCGGTGGATCCGGCGGACATGGTGGCCCGGGTCGCGAAGCTGCCGCTGTCGATGTGGGAGTACGACCGGGGAGCCGCAGCCGAAGCCCGCCACCTGGGACCGATGGCGGAGGATTTTCATGAGGCGTTCGGCCTCGGTGGCGACCCGAGCCAGCTGGCTGCCTCAGATGTTTCGGGCGTGGCCTTGGCGGCGATCCAGGGCCTGATTCTCGAAGTCCGGGAAAAGGACGCACGGATTGCCGACTTGAACGAGCGGCTCGAGCGGCTGGAGGGCCTGATCGGCGAAGCGAACCATTGAGGACAGGGCGGCGGACAGGACGGCCTCGGGATCGTCGAGGATCTGGCGCTCCGTTGCCTTCATCGAGCACGAGTATTACGAGGCTTATCTGAATGGTGCCGGAGCCGGGATTTGAACCCGGATGCCTTGCGGCGGGGGATTTTAAGTCTCCAAACACACACGGAAACAAGACTTCCGCGGGCACGCGGCGAGCCAGCTCGGTGTTCAAGAACTCCGCCATTTCGCGCTCCAGTTTAGCCGGGTAGCTAACCATTCCGTCCGCTGTCTCCAAGGCCCCGGCAAAGAGCCGCTCGTTGGGCATCAGCTTCGCCATTCGGCGATAGAAGTCAGGAGGCAGCCGGAACGGACCGAAGCTCACCGAGTGCAAACTGGCGACCGGAATCGCGTCGAATACGCGATCCAGCAGGCCCAGGTATTCTTCTTCGAAGCGCTCGCTCCAGAGCAGTGGATCCAAGCGCACGCCCAGTCGCCACCCCCGCGCGGCCAGCTTGGCCATCGCCTCGAGTCGGCTTCCAATCGAGGGCACGCCGGTTTCGAGTCGGCGGTGTGCGGTCTCGGGAGTGAAGCTGAAGGCGACGACACAATTATCGATCGCTTCCAGTTCGAGCAGTGATCGAATCTGGGTGCTCTTGGTTCGCAGTTCGAGCCAAGCATGCGGCCGCTCGGCGAAGAACGGCAGAAACTCCGCCGCAAAGCCGGTCAAGCTTTCGAGAGCCAGACTGTCGCAATCGTATCCGGAGAAGAACCATACGTCTTCGCCGCCGGCTTCGGCGAGACGGCGTTCTATGGCACCAAAGAAGTCCTCGTAGTTTACGAACAGTACGTAGTTGGCCGATCGGAACATACCTTGGAGGAAGCAGTAACGACAGTCGTAGAGGCAGTTGAGCATGTGCGAGAAGTAGAAATTGTGCTTCCCGCCGACCCCGTATCCAGGCGGAGCGGGCAAAACCAGCCCGCGGTGCTTGCGAGCCAGAATCAAGGCCGGCCTATGCTTCTGCAGCCGGAAATCCTGGGCCTTGCGATTGAATACCTCTCCATACCGCGAGCACTCGACGTGTTCGGCCTTGGGCAGCCGATTGAGGATTGCCAGTGTACGCGGCTCGGCAGCGATCTCACGCTCCACGTAGACGCGAGCTATCGAACGCGCTCCCATCCTCTAAAAAGCAACTCCTTGCCGTTCGAGACGCTCCTCGAGAGCGAGCAAGAGATCGCGCGCATCCTCCGCGCCCGAGAACTCGCCGGGCGAGGGACCGACTTCCCCTTCGAGGACCGCCAAGCGACGCAGCAGGTCCGACAGCTTCCGTCGCTGGCTGACCGTGACGTGACGATCCCCGATCCAAGGCTCGAGATCCAGCGGCCCATTCACCAGCCGCCCCGCCAATTCATCGGCAAGCCCCCGCGTCTGCTCGACCAGCGCGGCAATCATCTCGACGCGCGCCCCGATCAGCCTCGATACCTCCGCAGGCTCGAGCCCGCTCGCAGGAGCTTCCCGGTTGTCCGAGACGACCTTCAGAACCTGCACCAGTTCGACCGGAGCAAAGCGAGAGGCGATGGCGAAGAAGGCTGCGGCCTCCATGTCGTAGAGAGCCTCTCGCTCGAAGCGGCTCTCGGGTCGATCGACGGTCACCACCTCGGCGGTTGGAAGGCGGGAATCGAAAACCAGACTCGGATACCAAGCGCGTCCGTTCGATGGATCGAAGATCTTGTTCGCCAGCCAGCACGATCCCACCTCGGCGCTCGGGTGTCCCGCGATCCCCACGTTCAGCCAAGGGCGGTTGCGCGGCTCGCCGGCCCGCGCGAAGGCGTACGCCGTCGCGGCGGCGCTGGCGATTCGGCCGACACCCGACACCACGAGCGTGAGCTCGCCGTTACGGTACGTTCGAAAGGGCGACGAGGCATCGGACCCACCGAGGTGGAAGAAGTCCACCAGCGGTCTGGCCTCGGACTGAAGGGCGGTAATCAAGAAGATCATGGGCCGCTCACCGCCGCTCGTTCGCCCTGTGCTGCCTCCATTTCCCACCTCGCGGCCAGTTGCTCCAACCTCTCGACCTCTTCGGACCGTCCCCGTCGCGCAACGCCGGCCTTGTAAATCGAAATCTTCTCGAGCAAGGTCCCGACGGCGGCGGCGCGGTCCCCGGCGTTCAGGGGCACTTCCTCGAGCAGCTTGGCGAGGGCCCGAATGCGGTATCTGTCCAGTGCCTTGACGCGCTGCGACAGCTGGTCGGCATGGCCACCGTGCTTGACCACGAGGGGCCGGTCGACGAACAGCACCGGATTGCGAGCTGTAAAGCGAAGCCAGAAATCGTAGTCCTCGCAAGCCGGCAGGCTCTCGTCGAAGAGTCCAACGTCTTCGAAGACCGATCGGTGCAACATCGCTGACGAGGGCGAAATCACGCAAAGCGGCAGACACTGCCGGAAGATCCAGCCACCGGTCTTGCGATGCCGCAGGCGTGGGTTCACCCGTATTCCGTGGCGCACCCAGGTTTCGTCGCAGTGAACCAGCCGCCGGCCCGGTTCGGCATCGAGCGCGGCAATCTGGGCTTCTAGCTTGTCCGGCGCCCACTCGTCGTCGGAATCGAGCAAGGCAATCCACTCGTGGCGAGCCGCGCGGATCCCGCGATTGCGTGCCGAGCTCACGCCCCGGTTCGGCTGGCTCAGAACCTCGAACGCGGGAAACCGCGCGCCGACCATCTCCTGAGTCTCGTCGTCGGAGCCATCGTCGACGATCAGCACTTCCAAGGCAGGAAACGACTGTCGGGCGATCGAAGCCAAAGCCCGTTCCAGGAGCCCGACGCGATTGTAGGTCGGGATAACGACCGAGATCTGCGCTCTCATCGGCGACCTTCTCACCCCATGAACGGGTAGGTGAAGTCTTTCGGCGGCGCGAAGGTCTCCTTGATCGATCGTTGCGACGTCCAGCGCAATAGGTTGACGGCCGAACCCGCCTTGTCGTTGGTCCCGGAGGCGCGGCCACCGCCAAAGGGCTGCTGCCCGACGACGGCTCCCGTGGGCTTGTCGTTGATGTAGAAGTTGCCGGCACTGTGTCGAAGGGCCTTCGACATGAGATCGATCACCTGCCGGTCCTGGGCGAAGATGGCGCCGGTCAACCCGTACGGACTGGTCTGGTCGCAGACTTCGAGGGTCTCCTCGAGTTCGTGATCGGGATATACGTGAATCGAGAGCACCGGACCGAAGATCTCTTCGCACATGAGCCGCGACCCGGCGTCTCTCGACATCACCACCGACGGCTCGACGAAATAGCCCTCGGACTTGTTGCCGCCACCGCCGAGGAGAATCTCCAGGTCCTCGCTCTGGCGAGCGCTATCCAGGTATCCCATGATGTTGTCGAACGAACTCTCATCGATCACGGCGCACATGAAGTTGGTGAAGTCGAGCGGGGTGCCGATCTTGATTCTGGCGACCTCACTCTCGAGGCGGTCGCGCAGCTCACTCCACATCGACGCCGGGATGTAGGCGCGCGAAGCGGCCGAACATTTTTGACCCTGAAACTCGAAGGCGCCCCGTACCAGCGCGGTGACCACCACCTGCGCGTCCGCGGACTCATGGGCGAAGACGAAGTCCTTGCCACCGGTCTCACCGACGATCCGCGGATAGGACTTATAGTCCGCAAGACCCTCGGCGATGGTGCGCCACATCCCTTGAAAGACCGCCGTCGAGCCAGTGAAGTGCAGGCCCGACAACCGAGGGCTCGCCAGCGCCGGATCGCCGACCTGCCGACCGCTACCGGGGAGAAAGTTAATCACCCCCGGTGGCATGCCCGCCTCTTCGAGCAGACGCATCACGTAGTAGCCCGAAAGCACCGAGGTCGAAGCCGGCTTCCAGAGAACGGTGTTGCCCATGAGCGCGGGAGCGGTCGGCAAGTTGCCGGCGATCGCGGTGAAATTGAAGGGAGTCACAGCGAACACGAAACCTTCCAAAGGACGGTAGTCCACGCGATTCCAAACGCCGGGCGAAGAATCCGGCTGGTCTTCGTAGATCTTGCGCATATAGGCCGGGTTGAAACGCCAAAAGTCGATCAGCTCGCACGCCGAGTCGATCTCCGCCTGATAGACGGTTTTCGACTGATTCAGCATGGTCGCCGCGTTGACCGTGTCCCGCCATGGTCCGGCCAGGAGATCGGCCGCCTTGAGCAGCACGCTCGCGCGGTCTTCCCAGGCCATTTCGGACCACTCTCGCCAAGCCCGTCGAGACGCCTCGATCGCGTCATTCACTTCCCGCTCGCCCGCCTGATGATAGATCGCCAGGACATGGCTTTTGTCGTGTGGGCAAATGACCTGCTCGGTATTCCCCGTACGAATCTCTTCGCCGCCGATAATGAGAGGAATCTCGATCTCCTCGGTCATCATGTGAGCGAGCCGTTCCTTGATCGCCTCGCGTTCCGGAGAGCCGGGCTCATAGTTCCGAACGGTCTCGCTTTTGGGCAGTGGCGGGCTGGCAATAGCGTTTTGCATCCGGTGTCCTCCGTCGGCGTATGCTACATCGCCCCGAGAAGACCAAGGGCGGGAATCTTCGGTGCTTCAGGTAGGCTAGGGAGAGAAACCATGGACGGAGGCGATCGAATAGCTCGAGTGCTGGCCAAACACGGCGTACGCTTCCTGTTCACACTGTGCGGAGGCCACATCTCTCCAATACTCGTCGGCGCAAAGCGGCGCGGCATACGGGTGGTCGATGTTCGCGACGAAGCCAGTGCGGTCTTCGCCGCCGACTCGGTAGCTCGGCTGACCGGGGTTCCGGGCGTGGCGGCAGTGACCGCTGGACCGGGGCTTACCAACACCATCACGGCGATCAAGAACGCCCAGCTGGCTCAGTCTCCGGTGGTGATCCTGGGCGGCGCGACGGGAACAATCTTGAAAGGCCGAGGATCACTTCAGGATATAGACCAGCTCGCCCTGGTCGAGCCCCACGTCAAATGGGCCGGCACCGTGTCGCGAGTTCGAGATCTCGTTCCGGCGCTCGAGAAAGCCCTCTTCATCGCCGGTCATGGCGTTCCCGGTCCGGTCTTTCTCGAGTGCCCGGTCGATCTGCTCTATCCGGAAGACGTCGTACGCAAGCTGTATCTCGATATGGGCGGAGGAGCGGGCAGGAGCTGGTCGTCACGGGCGCTCTCCACCTATCTCGGCTGGCACGTCAACAAGCTGTTTCGAGGCGCTGGCGCGACCGTGATCGCCGAGGTTGAAAACCGAGAGCCTTCGGCCCCTCGCCCCTTCGACATTCACCGGGCGCTGCGCCGCCTGAAGCGCGCTCAGCGTCCCGTGCTCATGGTCGGCAGCCAGGCTCTGGTTCGGGCCGAGCGGGCTTTCGAAGTCGCGGATGCGGTCAAGAGACTCGAACTTCCTACGTACCTTTCGGGCATGGCCCGCGGTCTCCTCGGACAGGGGCACCCGCTGCAGATGCGGCACAAGCGGAGAGTGGCGCTGAAAGAGGCGGACCTGGTCATCCTCGCGGGCGTGCCGTGTGACTTCCGACTCGACTATGGGCGCCAGATAGGCTCCAGGGCCAAATTGATCTCGGCAAACTTGAGCGAGGAAGATCTGCGCAAGAACCGGAATCCGGACCTCGCAATCTGCTGCGACGCCGGCCGCTTTCTCGAAGCCCTGGCGGCCGGCGCACCGCCAAGCGTGGACCGAAGTCTGTGGCTCGAAAAGCTACGCGAGCGCGACCTGGAACGCGAGCAGGACATCGCCGGACGGGCGGCGGAACCGACCGAATTCATCAACCCTCTCGCTCTTTGCCGCGAGATCGACGCTCATCTCGATCCGGACAGTATCCTGGTGGCGGACGGCGGTGACTTCGTCGCGACGGCTTCCTACTCCGTCTCGCCTCGGGGGCCCCTGTCGTGGCTCGACCCCGGTGTCTTCGGAACTCTTGGCGTCGGCGGCGGCTTCGCCCTCGGCGCCAAACTCTGCCGACCGCAGGCCGAAGTCTGGATCATCTACGGAGACGGATCGGCCGCCTACTCGATCGCCGAGTTCGATACCTACGTGCGGCATGGGCTTGCTGTGATCGCCGTGGTCGGCAACGACGCGTCCTGGGCCCAGATCGCCCGCGACCAGACCGAGATGCTCGACGACGACGTCGGGACCGTGCTGCGGCGCAGCGACTATCACCTGGTGGCCGAGGGCTTCGGCGCTACGGGTCTGCTTCTCGACTCCCCCGACAAGATCGCACCGACCCTTGCCGCCGCCAAGGCGGAGGCGGCCAGGGGACGCCCGGTTCTAATCAACGCGCTCCTGGGCAAGAGCGACTTCCGCAAGGGCTCGATCTCGATGTAATCGGGGACACCACTCGAGCGCTGTCCCCTTCCGGCCCCGATCCGAGCTATCCGCGCCAGGCCGCGACCGCGAACATCACAAAGCCGACGATCATGAGCAGACCGCCGATCGGCGTCACCGCGCCGAACCAGCGCGGAGAGCCCAACGCCAAGCCGAAAATGGTGCCACTGAAAATCAAAGTGCCGAGGAACAAGGCCCAGCCTGGAACCGCGAGGGGCTGATCGAGCACCCGGCCGGCGAGACCGAGCACCGTCAAGCCCAGTCCGCCGTACATCAGATAGCGGGCCGCAGTTTCCCATAGGCTGAGGTTCTCGGCCGAGAGTCGCGCGGCCATCGCGTGTGCACCAAAGGCGCCCGCCACGACCGCAGCCGCGCAGTAGAGAGCCCCCGCTACAGTCCAGTTCATCTGGCTTACCCGGTAGCCAACGGTAGCCGACGGTAGCCGGCGTCAGCCGGCGCCGGACGCCTCGAACTCGCCCAGCCGCCGGATCGAGGTCACATCGGGACGCGCCAGCTCCACCCTGGGCAGCCGATTCCAGACTCCGAACCGAGCCGCTCGCTCGAGGTAGTCCTCACGACTGACCTCGTCGCTGTGCCGGTGCATGTCGGCATCCAGCAGAATTACCGTGCGGTCGTCCTCGTCGTCACAGCGTCCGACGTAGAGGTCGCCGCCAACGGTCTCGACCACGACGGTAATGCCGTGAAGCTCGCTCCTGCCCTGATGGAAAGTGCCCATTTCGAAACCGGTCCGAGACCGCTCAGGAGACCGGCGCTGCCAGGTCTCGGGCGAAGGCCTGGGTCAGATCCGCTGCAACCTCGTCCGCGGACCGGTTCTCGATCCGGTGCCGCGGTAGGAAGTACACCAACTCGCCCTGATTGAAAAGCGCTATCGAGGGGCTCGACGGCGGGATGTCGGCGAAATAACTGCGAGCCTTGGCGGCCGCCTCGACGTCTTGACCGGCGAATACGGTGGCCAGACGGTCCGGCTTCACGTCCGCCTCGAGCGCCGCCCGAACACCGGGGCGGGCCTGGCCGGCGGCGCAGCCGCAGACCGAGTTCACCATCAGCAGAGCCGAACCCGACTTGTCCGCCATGAACGCCTCGACATCTTCGGCGGTGCGCAATTCCTGAAAACCGATCGACACGAGTTCGTCACGCATCGGTTGAACCAGTAGAGGGCTATACACTTGTGAGTCTCCTTTGTTTCGAGAGATCCCGCGGTGACATCGCGGATCGGGCTGATTGTACGACAAAGAGAGCCTGTAAGGCGTCGTCTCCTCGACGCTGAACCGAGATACAGGGGCCCGCAGCTCCAACTTGGCACCAAGACCACGCCCCGCTTCTCCGGCGCTGCTAAACTTTCTGCCGTGCAACAGCCACAAGACACGGCCACCATCGCACTTCTCGGATCCCTCCTGCTAGCCCAGGTCGCCTGCGCGGCCGCTCCCGCCGGCGAAGTCGCCAGGACAAAAGCGAGCTCCAAGAGCACCCTTGCCGATCTCGTGGAGACCGCCAAAGAGCGGCGGCTCAGAGCCGGCTTCCTGATCGTCGATGGCGTCTACAACACCGAACTCACGGCTCCGTACGACGTACTGGAGCACACCCTCTACCATGCCCCCAACGACCTCGGCATCGAAGTCTTTACCGTATCTCCGGAGGGCATGGCCGTAACCACGGCCGAAGGCCTGCGAATCCAAGCTGACTACAGCTTTGCCAACGTGCCGGCTATCGACGTTCTGATCGTTCCGAGCACCGAGAGCAGTCGGGACAAAGATCTGGAGGACGAAGACCTGATCGAGTGGGTCGCCGGAACCGGCGAGAGTGCCGGCGCCGTCATGTCCCTGTGCTGGGGCGCCTTCGTTCTGGCCCAAGCCGGGCTGCTCGACGAAAGCGCCTGCACGACGTTCCCCCGCGACTACGACACCTTCTCCAGGCGCTTTCCGGGGCTCGACCTGCGCATCAATGTCTCCTTCGTTCACTCCGGCAAGAACATCACGTCGCAGGGGGGCGCCCGGAGCTTCGACGCCGCGATGTACCTCGTCGACAAGCTCTACGGCGAGCAGGTCGCGGCCGGAATTGGCGGCGGCCTTTTGATTCCATGGCCACCCTCGGCCGGCTCGGCTCCGTATCTGGTTTCGGAACCGAAATGATCCGCCAGCGCGGCCACTCGCCGGTCTCGGCGGAATCGGCCGCGAGCCCGAGAAATCAGGAGAACGTAATTCTGAGGTCCCGCCCATCCGGTTCGACCGAGCGGATCGCTACACCAGCCCTGGTCAGGTCCGCGACCACGTGCAGCACAGTGCCGCCATTGACTCGGTGCAAGCCGGTCCGGAGCCTTAGAACGTGGCTGGTGCCTACCGCAACCTCACTGGGAATGTAGGGTACTTCGATGCCCTGAATCTTGATCACCTCACGCGGAGCACCGTTACGGACCCGGACAACTTCGAAATACGCGTTGGAGAGTTCGGTGTTCAATCGAATCGTGACAATCGTGGAGTCGCCCTCTTCACGCCAAGTGATGCGCTCGACCCGGCGCGGGGCATCGGAGACCGGGGAAGCCGCCCGAGCCGACGCCGTCACGACCGGCGTTGACGGGGTAGCCGTGCCCGGGCGCGGCATGGGCTTCGCCGTGGCGGTCTGGCTGGCAGTTACCTGATCGCTGGGCGGATCGGCGACCTCGGA
Source organism: Acidobacteriota bacterium (assembly GCA_022561975.1). Classification (GTDB taxonomy): domain Bacteria; phylum Acidobacteriota; class Thermoanaerobaculia; order Multivoradales; family JAHEKO01; genus CALZIK01. Next base: position 17,145 of record JADFQD010000009.1, on the reverse strand, counting down.
GCTGAATTTGTCCTCGACGCCGCTCTGGGGCGTCTCCGGCGCGTTCGAGGGGATCACTCCTACGGCATCATGAATCGCCGGAGCCCCGGAGGTCGGCATGATCTCGCCTGCACGCACTATTTCGGTTGCCGCCGCGCCGTCCTGGTCGTCGCCCAGTCCTAGAAAACCCAGAATCGTGTCACCGAAATAGAACGCTCCGGCTCCCAGCAGCACGAAAGCCACCGAGAGGGCGGCGATCCGGCTTCCGGTGCCTCGCTCGGGCCGCGCCCGGGCGTACCCGGCGTAGGTCGAGCCACTTCCTTCGTTCGGCTCCGGTAGTTCGATCTGATGGACGCCTGACAGCTCTTCGGCCACCTGTGCAAGGTCGTCGGGAATCCGCCCTCGTTCCTCAAAACTGCCTTCCATCGAGTCGCCGGCTGTCTCCAGGGAAGCCTCGTCGAACCGATCCTCGAGCGGAACTTCCACCTGCCCGGGTAGGTCAGGGGCAGCAGCGGCTAGAGCCGCCTCGGCTCCCTGCACGCTTTCGTCGACAGCAGGCAGCTCGACCGGGAGACTCTCGACCGCTGGAAGCTCGGCTGGAGGCGCCGGCGACTCGCCCGCACTCGCAGCGCCTTCGCCGGACTCGCCGTGGTGCACACCTCCGGGGCCTTCCCCTTGGCTACCGGTGTCACTCGAATCTGCGGCCCTCGCAACGTCCGGCGCCAATGTGGCGACCAGACCGGACGGAATCGCAATGGTGTCGAGCCCCACCGGGTCGTCGAGACTGACACCGGCCGGGTCGAGGACCTCCGTGCCTGCGAGTTTTGAAGCCTCGGGGTCGAGATCACTCGGTTCGACATCCTCGAGCGAAACACTCTCGAACTCGAGCGGCGCGCTCGGCTCGGCCTCATTGTCGCGTGCGAACAGCACATCGGCCTCGCTCGAATCGAGCCTTTCGGCGGTGAGTCGAGGGTCGCCAGGCACCTCCTCAAAGGGCGGGCGCCGCTCGGAATCCTGCTTGGACTCCGGTTCGATCCTGAGCGCTCGCTCGGCCTCGGCGGTCGAACCACCGACATCGAAGAGCTTACCGCCGCCGCCAACGTAGTTGCCGACCAGGCGGGCAATCAGCCGCTGGCTCGGCTCATCGACATCGTGAAACCGGATTGCAGTTCCTGCGGCGCCATCGGCAGCCTCGGCCGACCCCAGCCATATTACCTCTCCGGCACCGTGAATCAGACGAAAGTCGTCTTTGAGACGCACCTCGAAATCGACCCGATCACCGACCGAGAAAACGTTGCTTTCGGATACATCCGCGTTACGAATAAAAATGCCCTCCTCCGAAATGATCGGTGAGTAGGCATCAATAAAGTCCCGAAAGCTCGGGAACTCTATGACCAATAGGGCTGCGGAGCCGCCTTGGGGAAAGACTTGATTTCCTTCGTCCATTGACAAGAACCTCGTGAGTCTCGAGCCAGCGGGCACCGGCCCGGTTCCGACGCATTATATCGCTCGCACGACTTTGATGTTCGCGTGCCCCGGGGTAGTGCCTACTGGAGTTCGAAAACCAAAACGCCAAGGGAGTGTAGAATACCCAGCCACACGAAAGTCATCGGTGCAGATTTCAGAAATCATCCGCTACGCGCGGGGCGCAGAACCGGCAGACCTATTGCTCGACAACGCTCGCGTAGTCAACGTATTGAGTGGCGAAATCATCGAAACCAGCGTCGCCACTGTGCGCTCGCGAATCGTCGGGCTCGGCGACTACGAAGCCAGAACGGTGATCGATCTCGAGGGCGCGTACCTGGCGCCGGGCCTGATCGATGCCCATGTCCACATCGAAAGCAGCATGGTTCCACCGGCCGAGTACGCGGGCGCGGTCGTACCATTGGGAACCACCACGGTCGTCACCGACCCGCACGAGATCGCGAACGTGCTCGGCCTGGACGGCATCCGCTTCATGTTCGAAAATGCCAAGCGCGGCCCGCTGAGCATGTATGTAATGGCATCTTCTTGCGTTCCGGCAACCGACATGGAGACCAACGGCGCCAACCTGCGCAGCTACGATCTGGCATCCTTCAAGGCCGATCCCTGGGTTCTGGGTCTGGCCGAGGTGATGAATTTCCCCGGCGTAGTTTTCGGCGACTCCGAAGTGATGGCCAAGCTGGCCGGCTTTTCCGACCTGGTGATCGACGGTCACTGCCCCGCTTTGAGCGGCAAGGAACTCGCAGCCTACGTAGCCGCGGGATGTCAATCGGACCACGAATCCACCTCGGTCGAAGAAGCCAGGGAGAAACTTCGGCTCGGCCTGACCATCTTCATTCGCGAGGCTACCAACGCCCATAACCTGAAAACCCTCCTGCCGCTGGTCACCTCGGCAAACCAACATCGGATTTGCTTTTGCACCGACGACCGCCAGCCGGCGGACCTGCTCGACCAGGGGCACATCGACTTCATGGTGCGTACGGCCATCGACGAGGGAATCGACCCGATCATCGCTCTCAGAATGGCCACGTGGAACACAGCCACGTACTTTCGGCTCTACGATCGCGGAGCCATTACCCCGGGTCGGCGCGCGGATTTCATCATCTTCGACGATCTCGAGGCGCCCCGAGTCAAAGCCGTGTACCGCGGCGGGAAGCTGGTGGCACGCGACGGCAAAATGATCGCACCGGTTTCGTCGAATCCAGACTACCCGCTTCGAAGCACGGTGAACGTCAACTGGGACAAAGTGGATTTCGCCGTGCGAGCCGAGGGCGAGACGGCCAGGGTCATCGGCATCGTGCCGGATCAGCTGGTGACCGAGTCACTGACCGAGAAACTCTCGATCCATGGCGGCTACGCGCTTTCCGATCCCGGCCGCGACCTCCTGAAGATGGCGGTCATCGAAAGGCATCGCTCCAGCGGATCCGTCGGCAGGGGCTTTGTCAAAGGAATGGGACTGCGAGAGGGCGCGCTGGCGTCTTCGGTCGCGCACGACCATCACAACATCGTCGTCGTGGGCGCTGACGATGGTTCTATGTGGTCCGCAGCGCGGCGAGTGGCCGCTCTCGGCGGCGGAATGGTCGTCGCCAACGGACAGCACGTGCTCGCCGAGGTGCCCCTGCCCTACGCCGGACTGATGAGCGATCGCCCCATACGGATCGTGAGGGAACAACTCGACCGAGCGATCGAAGCGGCACGCGATCTGGGGTCCAACCTGCACGATCCTTTCATGGCACTGAGTTTCCTGGCCCTCGAGGTGATTCCGCACCTGAAATTGACGGACCAAGGCCTGGTTGACGTCGATGCGTTCGAGCTCGTGCCACTCTGGGTCTGACGTGTGGCGACTATGAGTGGGATCGGCATACTCGGCTTCGGCGCCTATACTCCGAGCCGCGTCATGACCAACGAGGATTGGTCGCAATACGTGGACACGTCCGACGAGTGGATCACTTCGCGAACCGGAATCAAGACTCGAAGAATCGCCGCGGCCGAGGAGACCACCGTTGACCTGGCCGAGCAGGCCGCGCTCGCCGCGCTCGCCGACGCCGGCGTTGCGACGGAAGAAATCGACGAACTCATCGTCGCCACCGATACACCCGAGGTCTATATGCCCGACACCGCGGCTTTCCTGCAGCACCGCCTTGGCCTGCGCGAGGTGCCGGCCTACGACCTCGGGGGCAGCGGTTGTGCCGGATTCGTGCTAGCGCTCGATTTGGCGCGAAGCCGAGCCCTAAGCGAAAACGCCACCGTCCTGGTCGTCGGTGTCGAGATGCTCAGCAGACTAATGGACTGGAGCGACCGCAATACCTGCGTACTGTTTGGTGACGGCGCCGGAGCGGCGGTAATCGGCGCTCGCGCCGGAGCCGCGGAGATCCTGGCCTGCGTGGCCGGAACCGACGGTTCGCAAACCGGCATCCTGCAACGTGAAACAGGCGGCACCAAGAAACCCTTCTCGAAAGAGCTAGCGGAGTCCGGCGAGTTCTTGAAGATTGATTTCAACGGCCGCTCGGTATTCAAGGAAGCGGTGCGTCGCATGACCGCTTCGGCAGTGGCGGTCCTCGAGAAGGCCGGCCACCAGCTTTCGGAAGTCGACCTGGTCATTCCGCACCAAGCCAACCTTCGAATCATCCAGGCGGTTACCAAGTCCCTCGGTCTCCAGCCCGAAACGGTGTTCTCGAACGTGGAGAAACTCGGCAACACCGGGTCCGCCTCCGTTCCCCTCGCGCTCGTCGACGCTCGCGAGTGCGGAAGCCTCCATAGTGGCGATCTGGTTCTAATGACAGCGTTTGGCGCGGGCTTTCACTGGGCTTCCGCCTTGATCCGTTTTTGATACTGCCGAGATCGAACACCGCTTTGAATCATGATCAGGACCCAGCGAGCGACTTGGTACTCGGCAACCGGCTGGACCGCGCTGCCTAATCTGGAGTCGGCCTGCGACCCAGACCTGGTTTTCGTCTTCGGATCGCGAGGCTAGCAGCGTGCATCCACTGCTCGAGAGACAGCTCAAGAAGACGCTGGCCGAGCTGAAGCAGCGCCCACCCCAGCTCGAGGCTCTTCTGGCAATGGTCAGCAAGGCCTATGTGCAGTCTGATCTCAAGCGCGACCTGCTCGAGCGGACGCTCAAGCTAACTTCGGAGGAACTGCTGACCGCGAACGACGAGTTGCGGGCTCAGCAGATCGCGCTCGAGCGCGAGGTCGACAGCCGCACCGCCGAGCTCATTGACACCAACACCGAGCTGCGCGTCGAAGTCGCCGAAAGAGCCACAATCGAACAGGCTCTACGCGAGAGTGACCAGCGCTATCGCGCTTTGGCCGAATACTCCCCGATCGGAATCTTCCACTCCGACCCCGAAGGCCGAACGCTCTACGTCAACAAAGCTTGGAGCGACATTACCGGGCTCACACTGGAGGAGGCCCAAGGCGACGGTTGGCGAGATGCCATTCACCCTGCGGATCGAGACTTCAAGGTTGCGGAGTGGAATGACGCCGTAGAGAAGCAGCGCCCGTTGCGTGGGCGTGAGTATCGCATGCTGAAGCCCGACGGCAGCATTGTCTGGGTGGAAGGCTACGCAGTCCCGCTGCTCAACGATACCGGCGAGATCCTCGGCTACGTCGGCTCGATCTATGACATCACCGCTCGGAAACAGACCGATGAGACTGTTCGCGAGTCCGAGGAGAAATACAGAACTCTCTTCGAACACTCCCACGACGTCATCTACATCAGCACGGTTGACGGACGATTCATCGACATCAATCCGGCGGGAGTCAAGCTTTTCGACTTCGAATCGCGCGCAGAGCTCCTGGCCGCCGACCTGGGCCGTGATCTCTACTTCGATCCGGATGAACGAAAGCGATTGGTAGAGCGGCTGATGGAGCAAGGCTCGGTGCAAGCCGTTGAACTGCACCTAAAGGACCGCAACGAGAGACCGATCACCGTCCTGGCTTCGATCAACGCGGTGAGAGACGCCAAGGGCGAGATCACTGCCTTCCAAGGCATTCTCCACGACATTACAGAAACCAAGCAGCTCGAGCGCGAGCTAAGGCAAAGCCAGAAAATGGAGGCGGTCGGCCGGTTGGCGGGCGGAGTTGCCCACGATTTCAACAACCTCTTGACTGCCGTCATGGGATACGCGGATCTCATCAGCATGTCCCTGCCCGAGGGCTCGCCGCTGGCCCGCCACGCCGAGGAAATCAAGGCCGTCTCGAAGCGCGGAGCGGCGCTGACCAGCCAACTCCTCTCCTTCAGCCGGCGAAAGGCCGTGGCACCAAAAGTCGTGTCGGTGAATGAAAGCGTTGCCGACATGGAGGAACTGTTGAGCCGCCTGATCGCCAAAGACGTGGACCTGGTGACCGAACTGGACGCGAAGGAGGACTTCATCAGGGCTGATCCTACTCAACTCGAACAGATCATCATCAACCTGGTGATAAATGCCCGAGACGCCATGCCCTCTGGCGGCATACTTCGCATCAGCACGCAAAGCCTTGACGCCGCGGCCCCTCTGGACACTCGCCATTTGCTGGCCGGCACCGGCCCCTGGATCCGGCTGGCCGTAAGCGACACCGGATCCGGAATACCCGAAGAAATCCAGGACAAGATTTTCGAGCCCTTTTTCACCACCAAAGAGGACTCCAAGGGCACCGGTCTCGGACTGTCCACGGTCTACGGAGCCGTTCAGCAGAACGGCGGCTCGATCTATCTGTCCAGCCGGGTCGGGCTGGGTACGACTTTCGAGATATTCTTCCCGACCGTCGACGAGAGACCGGAAGCCGTTGGTGAAGAAACCACGCCGATGGCCGACCTGCAAGGCTCGGAGACGGTACTGATCGCGGAAGACGAGCCAGCGGTTCGTTCCCTGCTCACCAACCTACTGCGTCAACAGGGTTATCGGGTGCTGACGGCCGAAAACGGCGAGCAAGCACTCGAACTAGCTCGTTCATACCCGGGTACGATCGACCTTCTGATCTCGGATATCGTCATGCCGAAGCTCAATGGAATCGATCTCGCCCGCACGTTGCGCAAGGAAATGCAAGACATTCGCATCGGGCTGCTCACGGGCTATTCCCAGAGCGAGACCGCCCTCGAAACGGTCTGCGATTTTTACTTGGTGAAGCCGTTCGCACCGAAGATTCTGGCGCTGCGAGCCCGCCAGATTCTCGATGCGCCGCGTTCGCGTTCTCCCGGTTGATCGGCGCCACAGGTGCGAGCAGGCGTAGCCGTAGCTACGCCGGGGACCGCTCCGCGGCAACGACCTCGACCGCTGGCACTTCCAAAAAGTCCGCAAGAGCGGTCGCCTCACGCTTCACGCCGGGGAGATGCGTCTTACGCCAAGCGCCCAGTGGCGTGACCGTCACCAAAACGCGCTTCTTGGTTGCCCGATAGGTCCAGATCGCGACGATCCGGCCCCGAGCCACTACGGTGGCCGAAATATCGGCGGCCTTGCGCCACACCAGCCTGCGCTCGTCTTCGTCGGGCAGAAGCCAGCTCTTATCGGCGTGCCTCATGAGATGAGTGTCCCATTTCGGAAGCAGCCGAACCGGCCATCCCGAGACTCCCCCGGGCGGTGTCTCGGTGAGTGCATCCAGGTCCTCGCGCAACGCAAACAAACCCTGGCGGGCTTCGCAGTCGATCTCGACAAGCTCCGGGCTCAGGTGCTCCAGCCAGGATCGCGCGGCATTCGTTCCGGATCCGAAGAAGTGCGCCAGATCCGCCGCGCTCGCGGGACCGTGCACAGCCAGATAGCGCCGCGCCAGGCCGGTTGCGGAAACCTCGGGGGCTTCCAGGAGCCATTCCAGATCCGGAAACCACAGTCGACGATGGACGTAGCTCTGTTTCGACCCTCTCTTTTCGGCAAAGCAAATATCTCCGGCCAGTGCCAGGCGCCAGACCAACCGAGCCGCCGCGAATCGGACCGCCGAGCTACCGCTGGCGGCGACACCCGGATGATCGGCGACCTCGTCCACGAATTGCTGCGGAATCGCTGCGAAGAGCTCGCTCCGAAACAGCGGACCCGAGGCCTGCTCAAAGAGAGATCGGATAGCAGCCAGATCCGGTTCGCTTGGCAAGGCCCCGCGCCGGCCGCTCTGCGGCCACTCGCGGCGGGCCGACACCACAATCCTCCAATCCGCCGGATCGAAAACATGGAGTGTGTCGCGCTGGCCCCAGGTCCGAACCAGACGGCGACCACTGGCATCGAGTAGCTGCGCCCGCAGCGCCGAGGCAGTCGGTCGGCCCTTCGTGCGCAGGCTGAGCGCGAACAGGGCCGGCCCCTCTTGCTGCGCCTGAGCGCCCAAAATCGCTCGAGCAGCCTCAGCAGCACTCGCAGCTCCGGGACCGGCGAGATGGGCTCGCCGATCCCGGAAACAAGAGACCTGTTCTTCGGTCAAGCTTACCCGCAGACGCGCTTCGGCCATCGAGGTCCACTCTACCCTTGCCTGGGGAACCTGCGGTGCTAGGCCCTAGAGGGACCTGCGGTGCCAGGCACCGCAGGTCCTAGTGCCAGGCACCGCAGGTCCTAGTTTCGCTCGATAAGCACGATCTCCTCGTCCATCACCAAGCCGACCTTGGGGCAGTAGACCTTTGGATCTCCCGGCTCATCGGGCTCGAGAGCATTTGAGTCCAGCACTCCTACGCAACCGGAAAAGTCCCCGGCCGGCGTCGGAACATCGAGCCCCATTGCAACGTTCTCGGCCCGGTCAAGAGCGACTCCAGGTGCGATCTCCTGCATGTATCTCGAGCCCAACAGGAAGCGGCCGGGGAACAGAATGCCGGGTTGCGCCCCGTCGACACCGGCCCGCCATTCGCCTGGGTTGCCCACAAGCTCACCGTCTTCGTAAACCTCGACGTCCTCGCCGAAGTAGAAGATGTCGCCGGTCTCCCGGCAGATCGCGACGAAGTTTCTCGACACTTCGATCAACTCGCCGTCCTCGAACTCGCGTTCCTCCCAGACTCGGGCCCGCAGCGAGACCATGTCGCCGCTGGGGGCTTCGAACCTGATGCGCTGCTTCTCTCTAAGGGTGTTGATCTCTACCCGGATAGCGACGATCTCACCGTCGTCGTCTTCTTCGCCTTCGAGGACCGACTGCCGCCCCGGCTTCAAAGGAAAGAAGAGGTTTTGACCGCCTCTGTGTTTCCAGGTGCAGTCCTGGACCTGGAAGTCCGTGGTGAATTCCTGCCCCCAGACCGGCATCGGCAGCAGCGCCACGACCGCCGCAATGAGCAGCGCGGCCTTGCAGCCTTGCCGGCATCGCCGGCATTGAATACTCCTGTTGCTCTTCTTCATAGGTCGCTCCTCCTTGCTGATTGACATTTCGATTTCGCTGGTCCGTGCGGCCGGGCTTCGCCCCCTCGACGCCCTATCCGGCCCACAACTGGTTGGATACCGTCGCAGCGAAAATCCTTCGCAGTCCTTCGGACGCACCTCGAGGCGCCGGAAACGCCGGCTGGATAGTGCCAACGCTCTATACGCCGCCTGCTATTCTCATTCGATGCGGCGCCGCCCGAGACGCCTGGTCGCAGTGCTGATGGGCACTGTTGCTTGGATTGGCATCACGATTCCCTCGGTATCGCCGGCCGTATCGGCGGCCGGGGCAGCACTCGCTCAGTCCGAGTCCGCCGAGCAGACCATTGCTCCGACGCCCGTGTTCGTGGGCATGACTCTGGCGGAAGCTCTCAAGGACTTGCAGGGGCGTGGTCTCAAAATCGTCTTCACGACCAACGTCGTGCGTCCCGGAATGAGGGTCGAGACCGAACCGCTCACGGATCCAAGCGATCTTCGCGCAATCCTCGATGAACTCCTGGCTGCGCACGGCCTGGAGTCCCGGAACGTTCCCAATCAGACCCTGGTCATCGTGCCGGACGGGCGGCCGCGCCGCGCCACGGAGTCCTCGAGGGCGTCGATTTCCGGAATCGTTCGGTCGCGTCGAGACACCGGACCGATCGAGGGCGTCCACATCCGCCTGCTGGAAACCGATGTCGGGGCCACCAGCAGCCCGGATGGAAGCTTCGCGATTCCCGATCTTGCCGGAGGGCCCGTGACCCTCGAGATCCGCAGAAGGGGCTTCGTCGTCGAAACCGTCGAGCAGTTTCTCGTGGTTGGCCGAGACACTCAGCTCGACATTCTCTTGGATCCCGCTCCGATTACCGAAGAAGAGGTCATCGTGACGCCAAGCAGAATCTCACTGCTGCGGTCGGAACCGGTGGCATCGGTGGCTCTGAGTCGCGACGCCATCCTGGCGCTACCCCATCTCGGCGATGACTTCTTTCGCGCGCTGAGTCTTCTTCCCGGAATAGCCGCCAACGACGCCTCGGCTCAATTCAACATCCGCGGCGGTCGTCGGGACGAGACCCAGATCATCCTCGACGGCCAGGAACTCTACGAAACCTTTCATCTGAAGGAGTTCGACGACGCTCAGTCGATCATCGCGCCCACCACGCTCGAGAGCGTCGACCTCTCGACCGGCAGCTTCTCCGCTGAGCACGGCGACCGGATGGGGGGAGTCCTCGACATGAAGACCCACACTCCCACCGGGGCGACCAAGACGCGACTTGGAATCGGGATCCTGGGCGCCGAGGCCGGCGGATCCGGTACCTTCAAAGACCGGCGTGGCAGCTGGATCGCTCAAGGGCGGCGAGGCTCGAACGAATTCGCCGGCAAGCTGATCGGTCCCGAAAGACCTCTTTTCTGGGACGCGTTCGCGAAGCTCGACTTCCAGGTCGCGCCAAGGCATGTACTGCGCGCCAATTTTCTGCATTCGGACGACGAGTTCGACTTCTCCGAGGTCACCGCAGACGGCGAGAAACATCTCGCTACCGAGTACCTGAGTTCCTACTTGTGGCTCACCGATCAGTTCATCCTGGGCCCAAGACTATTCTTCGAATCAGCGCTCTCGAGCAGCCGGGTCGAGCGCGATCGCAACGGAATCGAGCTCGACGAGGACGTTCAATGGTCGATAGCCGACCGCCGAGACCTCGAGGTCTTGGCCCTGCGCCAAGCCTGGAACTTCCAAGTGATGCCAGACAACTATCTAAAGTGGGGCTTCGAGATTCGAGAGTTCGACACCCTCTACGACTACGCCAGCACCTTCAACTTCGACGTACCACTGGCCCAGATCCGCACCAACGCGGCTTTGGATGCCATCACCTTCGAGGATCGTTTCGAGGAGTCGCACAAGAGCCTCTACGTGACGGATCGGCTCCAACTCGGCGACGCCACGACGCTCGAGCTCGGTCTGCGCTTCGACGATCATTCCCAAACCGACGAAAGCCACCTCACGCCGAGGCTCAACCTGGCCCGTTCTTTCGGCGGCAACACAGTGTTTCGGGCAGCTTGGGGACAATTCAACCAGAGCCAGCGGCCTTACGAGCTGGCGGTCGAAGACGGCGACACCGCCTTTCGCAAGGTCGAACGCTCCGAGCACCGTCTGCTCGGTTTCGAACATCTCTTCCAGAGCACCCCAAAGGCTGGGCTCGCTCTTCGAGTCGAGCTTTACCAACGTGAGATCTACAACCCGCAGCCCCGCTGGGAGAACCTCTACGAACCGCTCAACGAGTTTCAAGAGGTCGAGCCCGATCGCTTGCGAGTCGTACCCGACCGCAGCTATGCCGAAGGGATCGAGCTTTTTCTTCGCGGCCGCGCCGGAGCCAACGCCGATTGGTTCGTCAACTACACCCTGGCCTCGAGCGAGGACGAAATCAACGGCCGGCGCCAGCACCGCGCACTCGATCAGACGCACAGCCTCAATTTGGACTTCGACTATCGAGTTACCGACAGCTGGACCCTGAACCTGGCCTGGAGACACCACACCGGATGGCCGACAACGCCCCTGGACCTGCAGAGAGTCATCCGCCCCCCGAGCCCGGGAGAAGAAGACGAGGAAGGTGAGCCTCTTGAGCCGCAAATCGTTTTTGTTCCGGTTCTGGGCGAGCCTTTCGGTGCTCGCCTTTCCAATTACCATCGCCTCGATCTACGCGCCAGCCGGCGCTGGCACCGAGGATCAGGGCTCCTGACCTTCTTCGTCGACATTCAGAACCTCTACGACCGCAAGAACCTGGCCGGATTCGACTACGAGATCGATGGCGAGGAAGGGATCCTCATCCCCAACCCAGAAAGGTGGGGGGGCTTCTTTCCTTCGCTGGGAATCCGCTGGGAGTTCTGACCTCGGGGACACCAATCCTTGGTGTCCCCTCCCGACCGGTTTTCGAAGCGAAAGAATCGACAGGCCGAGGCCAGTCGGTCCCGTCGCGCAGGCTGCTACGGCTTCTTGATCAGCAGCAAGCCCGTATCAACCTGATAGCCGAAGCCGGAGCCGGCCAGAATGCTGAGCGACTCCTCCGGTGTAAATCCTTCGATCGAGCCACTCAGAGTCTCGGTCGCCGCGGACTTGGCCAGGGCTTCTTCGGAGTAGCGCAATTCTCGACCGGTCTCCCGCGATACCCATTCGAGATACGAAGCGATAGGAGCCCCCTCGATCTCCATCGGAGGGGTCACGCGTGCGACCCAGTCCCAGGCGGCGCCGTGGCGCTCTATCGGGGCCGTCTCGACCACCTCCGAGTCCCTCCGAAGCGTCAGTTCCTCTCCAGCCTTGGCCGCATGGGTAACGTCGCCACGCTCGAAGACGACTTCTCCTTCTCGCACTCGAACCGTCAATTCTGTGGATGCGCGGCCGCCGATCCGGACCTCGAACTGAGTTCCGATGTCTTTCACCAATCCGTAGGAAGTCGAAACCTCCACTCCGGCGCCATCCGCCGCAAGAAAACTATCGACATAGACCGCGCCGCGCTCGAGTTCGAAGCTCGAGTCCGAGGTGAGTCGTACTCTGGTGTCCTTGTCCAAGCGCACCGAGTGGCCGCCGATGAGGCGAAGCGCCGTTCCCGACGCCTCTCGGCCGGTCTCGAGGACAGCAGCCGCCGAAAGACCGCTTCCCGGTGCCACCCTGGAGTCATCGACGAGGACCTGACCTCGCACGAGCTCCACGCTTGCGACCAGCTCCGGAGCCGGCCCGCCCCATTCGGCCCACTCCGGCATCAACCACCAGCCAAGCGCGACCGCCAGCAAAACACTCGCCGCCAGCGCCAGCAGCGTGGTATTCCTGCCAAAGCGACTGCGCTCGCGCGCCGTTCTTGCCATTTCTCGCCACTGCTCCTTGGCGAAGCTTCGGATTCTGGCAAGGTCCTCTGAAGGCACAGCCGGCCTCGGGCCGGCGCCCTGAATCAGATCCCGGATCCCGACCTCGCCCGAGTCCCGCGCGTCTGGTATCGAGGAGGGATCTGCCGAAAAATGCTTACTCATGATGCTGTTTCCATTCTTTGGCTCGCCGCCGGCGTATCGCGCAAGGCGGGTCCCATGTGGTTGACTAGGTTCGCATAGGCCTTTCGGAACGCTTCCCTGGCTCTTGTCAACAGCGATTCCGCCGCTTTCGAACCCATGCCCAACCGCTGAGCGATCTCCTTGACCGGAACGTTGTCGAGGTACTTCCACTCCAAGGCCTTGCCGTAATGTGGCGGCAGCGCGTCGAGAGCATCGTGTACGAGTTCATGCACTTCGCTGCGAAGAGCGGCTCGCTCGGGTCCGTCAATGCCGCCGTCCCCCAGAGCGATGGACACCCCGATGAGATCCTCGTCCTCCCGGAATTCGACCTCCCCCGCCCGTTTCTTGCTGCGGCGAAAATGGCCCGCGATCTCGTTCCTGCAAACGGCGCAGAGCCAGGTCATCAAAGCCGCCTCGCCTCGGAACGAGACCAGCTTCTCGATGACTTGGCAGAGCGTCGACTGGACTACGTCTCGGACCAGCTCTCTGTCGCCCTGGAGCCGTTGAGTGGCGAACCGATAGAGAGGCGGGATGTAGTCGTCTGAGAATCTCTCGAAAGCCGCTTCGTCACCGGCAATCATCTGCCTGACCATGACTCGCTCCTGCACGCTTGATTTCATCTTTGTTTCGACCTTGGTCCAACCCGCCAGGTCATAGGACCGCGTTCCATTGGTTAGATACCAGGCTAACCCGAATCCTTCGGTCCGGCCGCGGCGTGCGCCGCATTGCCCGCGAATACCGCCGCCAGATCAGCCACTAGCGGCGAGAAGTAATCCGACCTTCAAATCGCTGAAGTCGATCAAGGCCCCTCCGATCCAGAGGGGCCTTTTTTTGAGCGGTTGCGAAGGATTAGGACCCAACACGCATCTCACGCTCTAGAGCCGGTCGCGGGAACCGCTCACAAACCCTAATCCCCGCAGCATTCTTACGGAGGAGACGCAATGAAAGAATCAAGAACCTGGCTGACAGCATTCGCGGTCGTCATGCTGGTAGCAAGTATGGCCGCCCCAGAGGCCTGGGCCAAGAAACTCGACGAAGCCGAGATCCGCATCGAGATCAACGCCACCGATGGCGATGCCGGCATTCAGGTCTTTCTCGACGGGGTGGGCTGGGACACGATGCAGATGAGAGGCCCGAACGGCGTCGAATTCAGCATCGCGGCCGAGAGCAGCATCGGGCTGCAGGGCATCACCGAGTTCTTCTTCGAGAGCGCCGAGCCGTCGTTCGAGGAACAGTCGCTCGAAGAGCTACTGGCTCTGTTCCCAGAGGGCATCTACAAGCTCAAGGGAACGACCACCAAGGGCAAGAAGCTGAGAGGCAAGGCGAGGTTGACGCACGCTCTTCCCGACGCCCCGGTGCAGATCTCGCCGGTTGACGGCGAAGGGGTCGACCCGGACAACGCGGTCTTCAGCTGGGAGGCGGTCGCCGACCCCGCGGGTAGCGAGATCGTCGGCTATGAAGTCATCGTCGAATGCGAGGAGCCGGAGTTCACCAAGACCACCGCGCTCGTCGGTGCCGACGTGACCAGTCTCACGGTTCCACCCGAGGTCCTGGGCCAGAAAGATGCGGACGAGTGCAAATGGGAGGTCCTGGCGATCGAGGAGAGTGGTAACCAGACCATCTCGGAGACCGAGTTCGAGATCGACTAGGCGGTCACAGCGAAACCCAAGATCGAAGCCGGGCGCCCGAATCCGTGGGCGCTCGGCTCTCTTTCTCTTCACCCGGTCCGACGATCCTGGCTTCCGATCAGTTATCCTCTCTGCCGATGGCCGAACCCAGCAGTGGTGCCCCGCGAGCCGCGTCCGGGGCTTCGGAAGCCATACGCGCCGAGAGCCTGCTCGAAGTCGTGCTCTCCTTCGTCGAGGAACTCCACCCGGGGTCGAGACCAAAGCGTGTGACGCTCGACAGCTCGCTCGATCGGGACCTCGCGATCGACAGTCTCGGACGGGTCGAGCTGATCGGGCAGCTCGAAAAGGCCTTCGGCGTCGCCCTCTCCGAGCGCCTGATGGCCACCGCGGAAACACCCAGGGATCTGCTGCGAGCCGTGGTCGCGGCGGAGGCGTCCGGCCGGCCAACGGCAGCCGCCGCCCTATCGGTCGACACTTCGACAGCGGCGCTCGGCGCTGCCGAGCCCGCCCCAGCTCAGGCCCAGACCCTGGTCGACGTCCTCGAGTGGCACGCCGGCCGGCATCCGGAGCGCCGCCATGTCACCTTCCTGGCGGAAGCAGGCGAGCTCCACCAACTCAGCTACGAAGCGCTGCGGGAACGCGCTCGAAACGTCGCCCTCGTGTTGCGCGAGTTCGGTCTCGAAAGTCAGCAGGCCGTCGGACTGATGTTGCCTTCGGGCCTGGACTACTTCACCTCCTTTTTCGGAATCCTCATGGCCGGAGGCTTTCCGGTGCCGCTCTATCCTCCGGCACGTCTCAGTCAGATCGAGGACCACCTACGTCGGCAGGCGAGAATCTTGAACACCGCCCAGGCCCGTTTCCTGATCACGGTTCCCGAAGTCATACCACTCGCTCGGCTGGTGCGAGCTCATGTCGGCACGCTGGATCGTGTCATGACCGTGGCCGAGCTTGCCGTCGACGCGCCGGCGGCGAGCTTACCGGTGATTCGGGCCAGCGATATCGCGTTTCTCCAGTTCACCTCGGGCTCGACAGCGGATCCGAAGGGCGTGATCCTCACCCACGACAACCTCCTGTCCAACCTGCGCTCGTTCGGCCGGCAAGCCCAGTTCACACCAAACGACCAGCTTGTCAGTTGGCTGCCCCTCTACCACGACATGGGGTTGATCGGCGCCTGGATGGGAAGCCTCTACTTCGCCGCTCCACTGACCCTGATGTCGCCGCTCGCCTTCCTGGCCCGTCCCGCTCGCTGGTTGCGCACGATTCATGAGTGCCGCGGCACCATGTCGGCGGCGCCCAACTTCGCCTACGAACTGTGCCTGAAGAAAATCGAGGACCACGAAATCGAGGGTCTGGACCTCTCGTCCTGGCGGGCATCGGTCAATGGCGCCGAGCCCGTCAGCGCTCAGACCATCAAGGACTTTACCGAGCGCTTCGAGCCCTACGGCTACCGGCCCGAGACCATGATGCCGGTCTACGGCCTGGCCGAATGCACGGTGGCTCTCGCCTTTCCACCGGTGGGCCGGGGACCGATCGTGGACGTCGTCGATCGAGAGATACTGGCTTCGAGCGGACGCGCCGTAGCGCCGGCCGACCGGGATGGCGGCCGAGAGGGAGACGGAAACGGCAACGCGCTCCGGTTCGTCGGCGCCGGATTTCCGCTGGCCGACCACGAAATCCGCATCGTTGATTCGACCGGCAAGGAAGTCGGTGAACGCCACGAAGGTCGGATCGAGTTTCGTGGCCCCTCGGCCACCAGCGGCTACTTTCGTAACCCGGAAGCGACCAGAAAACTCTTCGACGGCGACTGGCTGGATTCGGGCGATCTCGGGTACTTCGCCGGCGGTGAGTTGTTCGTTACCGGACGAGCCAAGGACCTCATCATTCGCGCCGGACACAACATCTACCCGCAGGAGCTGGAGGAGGCCGTTGGGAATCTGCCGGGTATTCGCAAAGGGTGCGTGGCGGTCTTCGGATCCAATGATCCAAAGACCGGCACGGAGCGACTCGTAGTCCTGGCCGAAACCCGGGAAACGGACGAGGCGGTTCGCGAGCAATTGCGTGATCGAATCCAGCAGGCCGCTGTCGATTCGGTCGGCACGCCCGCCGACGACATCGTTCTGGTCGCGCCGAGGACAGTGCCCAAAACCTCGAGCGGCAAGCTCCGCCGGGCGGCCGGACGCGACCTCTACGAGCGTGGCAACCTCGCTCGTCCTGGCCCCACCTGGCTCCAAGTAGCGCGTCTGGCAGCGTCGGGCGCTCGCCCACAGCTCGCTCGCACCGGTCGCGCCGTCAAGGAGCTGGTCCACGCCGGACGGTTCTGGGCCGTGGTCGGTCTTGCGGCGGTGCCGGTCGCGGCCGGCCTGATCCTGCTTCCCAAGCTGGCTCGTCGCCGACGGATGGCGCGCGGAGCGGCGCGCCAGATCGCGCGCCTGACCTCGACGCCCATCCAGGTCTCCGGCGCCGAGCATCTCGAGAGCGGCGGGCCCTGGATCGTCGCCTCCAATCATGCCAGCTACCTCGACGGCTTCGCGCTGACCGCCGCCCTTCCCACCCAGGGCTCGTTCCTCGCGAAGCGCGAACTCAAAGACAGCTATCTTGCCCGACTCCTGCTCGAGCGTCTGGGGACCCTATTCGTCGAACGCTTCGACCCCAGCAAGGGAGTGCAGGACATCCGGCGGGCGGCAGAGACTCTTCGCCAGGGGCACTCGTTGCTGCTGTTTCCGGAAGGAACCTTCGATCGCGCGCCTGGA
>JADFQD010000210.1 GCA_022561975.1 Acidobacteriota bacterium | reverse complement strand
CGGAGCGGTCGAAGCCGCTCTGGCCATTGGCAAAGAGGATGAGCGTGCCGCACGCGAGCTGTTTCCTGACTTTCCGATTCGAAGTCTACCCTCCATTTACAGAGCGGACTACTCGCATCCCCGAACCTGGATCACTGCCGTGCGAAGCGCCTTCGAGGCGCGGTTCCGGAGCACCGGCGGCCGGAGGATCGACCTGGTTCATTCGTTCGAAGCCTATCCCGCGGGTTGGATCGGTCATCTTTTTGCGCGCGCGAGCCGGGTGCCTCATGTGATCACTGCGGTCGGCACCTACTCTGTTCGATGGTCGCGCGCCAACCCGCTCGACCGAAGCCTCTACCGCCGGGCGCTCGCGGGAGCCTCGTGTGTCTCCTCGATTTCGCATGCCACCTTGCAACGGCTTCGAGGAGGCCTGGGCGGGAACTTGCCCAGCGTCCCCTATCGGGTCAACCTTCTCGGCATCGACAGCCATGAAAACGACGCTCTCAGCGACGCTGTGGGCAAGCGCGAAGCGCCGGTGCTTCTGACCGTTGGCGCCATCAAGCGCCGGAAAGGGCATGATATTGCTTTGCGGGCTTTCTTCCGGGTGTGCGAGCGATATCCGGATGCTGAGTATCGGGTTATCGGCAAGATCGCGGATCTAGATTTCTTCGACGAGCTTCAGACCCTCGTTACCGAAAAGGGCTCGCGCGGCGTCAAGTTCTTGGGCTCTGTGTCAGGCGAAGAGCTGCAGCGGCACTACTGCGAAGCGTCGGTTTTTGTATTGACCTCGAGAGATGTAGGCGAAAAGTTCGAGGGCTTCGGGTTGGTGTGCCTCGAGGCCGGAAGGTTCGGGGTGCCGGTCGTGGCGACAGACTCAGGTGGCCTGAGTGAGGCCGTCCGAGACGGCGTCACCGGCTTGGTTGTCGAGGCCGAGGACGTGGACGGGGTCGCGCGTGGGATCACCAGGCTGTTGGACAGTCCCGAACTGGCGAGATCGCTTGGCAGGGCAAACCGAAGCTGGGCACGCAAACTCTCGTGGTCGCGCTTCGCTCGGAAACAGCTGGAGATCTATGAGGACTGCTTGGGCGCGGCAGTCGAAAGACTCTGAACGCTCAGTCCGCAGCGATTGCAGAGGCGGCGCCGATTCCATCGAGCCAGGCACCGATGACCTCGGCCGCCAGCCGATGTCCCTCGGGAGACCAGTGATCGTCCCTCGGAAAGACGAGGGAGGGGGAGGCGTCGATTCGTGCTCGGAAAGTCGGAGTGAGATCCAGCAACGGAAGACCTCTCTCCTCCGACCAGTCGAGGAGTCGACGCTGTAATTCGCTGTCCTCCGACCTCCAACCGTCTCTGATTTCGGTACCGCTTTGTTCCCAAAGCAGCCGATTCGGTCCCGGCGGGGCGTACTGAAACCTCGAGGGGATATAGACCAGAACAACCCGATGCCGATTCTGTCCTGCTATTTTTACGATCTCGTCCAGGAGCATCGTCATAGCGGTCCATTTGGCGAGCGCCCTTGGTCCCTCCAGATCGAGCGACTCGACCCAATACTCCGGCGTTAGCAGGCCGCTGGCGAGGATAGAGCCGTTGAACTTGCCTTGGTCGACTGCCTCGACGATTTCTACCGGCAGCTCGGCGGTCCACTCGGCTATCTCCTGTTCTGACCGGCCAATTGCACGGGCGCGAGTGCTGACTTGCTGGATAAAATCTTCGGATCGGCGCCTGCCGAAGAGACCGGACAGCGAGATTCGAGTGTAGATTCTCGGGAAGATCGCATACAGTGCTTCGCGTAATCCGGATCTTTCGGGCAGGGCGTAGATCGATTCGATGTTGTCGCCGGGTTGCGTCCCGGTCAGATCGTTCGGATTGATGCAGATCATGACCCAGTCCAGGTCGAGCGGTACGCCGACTCTGTAGTACAGCCGCGCATACTCCCTGGGTCCCGCGCCGCTGAGGCCGCCGTTGATGAAGCGGGTCGGTGCTGGGTGCGCAGAGCGCGCGGCTTCGAGCAGGGCGACAAAAGTCTCATCGGCTTCGACGCCGTAACCCTCGACAAACGAGTCGCCCAGAATCAAGAACCTGACCTCTCCGAACGTCTTCGCCTCTGGAACTTCTTGATTTCTCAATCCAATCGATTTGGTTTGAAAGGCATGCTTGAAATCCAGGTTGACTCTCGTTTCGAAGAAGTTGGGTGGATGAGCGAAGAGAGCTGGATTCTCGGAAGGAAATCCTGCTAGGTTCAGAATCTGGTCGACAGCCACCAGGCCGAGCGCGAAAACAAACGAAGAAAGCAGCAGCCGCGGCACCAAAGAGGCCAGCCTATCGATGCCGCTCATGTGCTGCTGGGGGACTCTCTCAGACCGAGTACGGTGAGCAGACCGGTC
>JADFQD010000121.1 GCA_022561975.1 Acidobacteriota bacterium | reverse complement strand
TCCACTATGCCGGCATCATGGCTCACTACTCGGCGGATCTCTGCCAGCCGTTGCATACGACGATTCACTTCGACGGAAGAACGCGAGTCGATGGCTCCTCGCCCGGCAGCGGTATTCACCTCAAGACCGACAGTTTGGCGAGCGCGGTATTTTCCGAGAGCCCCCAGGGGCCCCTGGGCGTAAAGGCAGAAGAAAGAATCGAGAGCACGCGCGACCTGTGGAGCACGATCCGGAGTGAGTTCGCCGCCAGCCACGCTCTGGTAGATCGAGTCTACGAGCTCGAAAGCGGACTCGGGCCCGAGGTCGTGTCCCCGGAGGCCATGAGGTTTGCGCGCGAGCGCGTGACGGCGTCCATTCGCTTTACCTCCTCGCTGTTCGTCATGGCTTGGGAGCTTTCCGGTGACCTCAGCGTTCCCGATTGGTTTCGCAGGTTTCAATCCGAGCCGGCCGAGTCAACCGAGCCCGCGGCGGTGTCGGCAGCGCCGCCGGCATCGGGCGCCGATTCCCCTCGGTAGATCGCCCGAACCCACTCGGCTTCGGCGGACGAAAGTGGCGCTCCGAGCCGAGCGGCCGCTCGAGCTTGCTTGGGGTTTCTCAATCCGACCAGAACACACTCCTGGCCCGCCGCGCCGCCGCCGGTGAGTAGGGCGCCGCTCAGAGCCTGCAGAACCGGTTCCCGGTGTCCGGCGAAGCGCTCTTCGACCGCCCGGCGGCAAGCCGAGAAGCGTTCGAGGGCTTCGGGGTCCTGAAATTCCCCGATCTGGTTGCGCATGTCGCCGGCCTCGAAGGTCGTAGGCTGCTCGTACTTGCCCAAGAGGACGCCGTGTTTCAGGGCCGAGAAGAAGACCGCGCCGAGGTTTCTCTCCCCTACCCACGCCGCGAGACCGCTGGTCCGGTATTGATCGTCGATGACGTTGCGGTACACCTGGACGACATCGGGATCGACCGTCGGCCCGATTCGAAGAACCTTGCTCGAGTCCCAGTCGGAGAGTCCCAGGAATCGGAATTTGCCGGCTTGGCGAGCCCTGTCGAGAACCTCCAGCACCGCCGGCAAACGCGAATCGTCGGGGCCGAAATCGCAGTGATGAAGGTAGTAGAGGTCGAGGTAGTCGGTGCCCAGCAGCTCGAGTGAGCGCTCGAGGCGAGCCGATACGAGGTCGGGGTGGTAATAGTGGCCGTGAGACCCCGGATCCCAGCCCACCTTGCTCGCGAGGAATAGGCGATCACGCGGAATCCGATCCCACAACGAGCCGATGATCCGTTCGGACCGGCCGTCGCCGTAGACGTCGGCTGTGTCGAAATGATCGATGCCCGACTCGAAAGCCTCGACCAGTGCTTCTCGGGCCAGCCGATCGTCCTGGCCCGCCCATCCGACCTGGCGCCCCTTCACCTGCTTGGGCCCACCGTGGGCCCAGGTTCCGACTCCGATGGCCGAGATCTCGACACCTGTGCGTCCGAGCTTTATTCTGTTCATGGGTTCCTTTTATCCTGCGAAGAATACGCCGATTCCGGCATGAGTCTAGCAATGGCGTTCAGAGGCGACGGCAGGAAGGCGAGGAAGTACAATGGGTAGGGAGAAGAACTGAGTGGAACCG
The DNA here is from genome assembly GCA_022561975.1 of Acidobacteriota bacterium. Classification (GTDB taxonomy): domain Bacteria; phylum Acidobacteriota; class Thermoanaerobaculia; order Multivoradales; family JAHEKO01; genus CALZIK01. The sequence goes on along the minus strand of JADFQD010000121.1, from coordinate 10,113 downwards.
ATGAAGACGAACTACGAGCTCGAGCCGCTCGGAAGTCCCCGACGACTCAAGGGCATGCCATGGTGGCCGGCCGCGTTGGTGATCCTTGTTCTTGCCCTGGTGGGCGGTTGGTTTCTCTGGTCTCGCGCCAAAGCTCGGGAGTTGCCGCTGGCCGAGGTTGCCGAGCCCAGTGGTCCCGAGGCGATGGAGGAGTCCGAGGCGGTTGGGGCGGCGCCCGAGGTCTGGGAGTTGCCTTCTCTCGCCGAGAGCGACGATTTTCTGCGCGACATTGCGGCGCGACTGTCGAGTCATTCCGAGTGGTTGTCCTGGCTCGCGACCGACGATCTGGTCGGTCGTTTCGTGGCCGGCGTCGACGAAGTGGCGCGCGGTGACATACCCACCTCTCAGGCGAGATTTCTGGTTCCAAAGCGCGGCTTTTCTGCTCTTTCGAGGGCCGGCCGTTCATACCTGGGTGCTGAAAGCCAGGGCCGCTTCAATCGCTTGGCGGCTGTGGTTTCCGGACTGGATGCTCAAGAGGTAGCGAACCTCTACGGTCGCCTGCGGCCGCTGTTTCGAGATGCCTATCGGGGACTGGGCTACCCGAAAGCCGATTTCGATACTGCGCTGGCAAGGGCGATCAAAAAGGTTCTGGAGGCTCCGGACTTGGACGGCACTGCGGAGCTGGTCCCGGCGCTGCGCAGCTACAAGTACGCCGACCCGAGGCTCGAGGCCTTGCCGCCCGTGCAGAAGCTGATGCTCAGGCTGGGACCCGACAATGCCGGGCTAGTCAAGGCCAAACTTCTGGAGATCGCCGCTGCGCTGGACCAAACCAAGTGGCGGTCGGAGAAGGTGGCAACTGGTGAATAATTCAGGCTAGCGGGGCTCGGACGGTCCGGTGGCAGTCTGCGATCGCTTCGATAGGCCATCCAGCGCCCTACGTACGGCATGGAGCTTCTCGAGTCGCCCGAGCCGGAAGCCCGAATGGGCGGCGATGGCGAGTAGGCCCAGCGAGAAGATACTGTCTTCACTGGGCCCGATGTCGAGCACCTGTGCACTCCGCGCGCGCACGAACACCAGGATGAGCAAGGCAATCCAGTCGAGGACCACGACCAGAGTGTTTCTTCGCCGGGCTCGCTCGAGTAGCGTAGCGGAATCATCGAGTTTCGGACGGTTGGGGTCTCCGCGGTGATCGCTGGTGCCGTGCGGTATTCCGGCAATGTCTTCCAGCAATATTTGCCTGACGGCGTGGGTTCTAAACACCGAATTGCTCCACTTCGATAGCTACCAAAAGGCCGGCAGAAGCCGCCAGAGAGTCGCTCCTGAAGGTGCCGGTCTTCCACTTCTCGGTCCGGTCAACGTACCATGAGGTCGCCGCTCTTTTCTGAGAAACCAAGTGAGGAATCATCATGAGAGTCAAAACTGTGTTACTCGTCTTGATCACCGTGACTCTCGCGGTGGTCTTGATCGGCGGTTGGATGTGGTGGCGAACCGATGGTAGCCCCGCGATCGCTTCTCGGACCATCCTGGAAGTGGATCTGACCATGGGCTTTGCCGAGGACACACCACGAGACGCGCTCGCGCTGGCCTTCATCGAGAGGCGACCGCGTCTGCGAGAAGTGGTTGCGGCGCTCGAGCGAGCCGCTGGTGACGATCGCGTGCTCGGAATCATTGCCAAGGTCGGGGCCTCACCTGGCGGATTGGGGACGCTGCAGGAGTTGCGCGATGCGTTTGTGGAATTCGGCAAGACCGGCAAGACGACAATCGCCTACGCCGAGACTTTTGGTGAGTTCGGTGCCGGTAACGGCGGCTACTACCTGGCAACAGCCTTCGACGAGATCTTCCTGCAACCGTCCGGAGATGTCGGTCTTACCGGGCTGCGCTACGAGGTTCCGTTCTTGGCCGGGACCTTCGAGAAGCTCGGGATCGAGGCCCAGATGGGCCAGCGGTACGAGTTCAAGAACGCGGTCAATAGCTACACCGAAAAGGGCTTTACCGGACCGCATGCTGAGGCGATGCAGGATCTGGTCGACTCGCAGTTCGATCAGATCGTTAGCGGTATTGCCGAGCGCCGTGGTTTCACCGAGGACCTCGTGCGGGGAGTGTTCGACAAGGGCCCCCACCTCGGCGCCGAAGCTCTGGCGCTCGGTCTCGTCGATCGACTGGCATATCGCGATGAGGTCTACGAAGCGGCCGAGAGTGAGTGGGGTGGAGATGTCGAGTACCGCGATCTCGTCGACTACGCCCGGTTTTCGGCGCCGCGCCTCGGCGGTGCGGAGACCATCGCGCTGATCTATGGAGTGGGTCCGATCAATCGAGGCTCGGGCGGCTATGACCTTTTGAGCGGTAACGTGCAAATGGGCGCCGACACCGTCGCCCAAGCATTTCGGGATGCCGTCGAAGACGATGATGTCCGGGCCATTCTCTTCCGAGTCAACAGCCCGGGTGGTTCTTACGTCGCCTCGGACACGATCTGGCGTGAAACGGTTCGCGCGCGAGAGGCCGGCAAGCCGGTCGTGGCGTCCTTTGGGGACGTCGCAGGCTCGGGTGGCTACTTCGTAGCGATGAACGCCGATCACATCGTGGCGCAGCCCGGCACGATTACCGGTTCGATCGGAGTCTACGGTGGCAAGCTGGTCTCACGCGACTTTTGGAACAAGCTCGGGATGACCTTTGACGCGGTCTCGACCAGCGATAACTCCGCCATGTGGAGCGGCGTCGAGGGGTTCGACGAACGAGGTTGGCGGCGGATGCAGGACTCTTTGGATCGGATCTATGACGATTTTGTGAGCAAGGTGGCTCGGGGTCGGGGCTTATCGATCGAGCAAGTCGAGACCGTGGCCCGGGGTCGTATCTGGACCGGAGAAAGAGCGGTCGAGAACGGCCTGGTCGACGAACTGGGTGGCTTTCCGGTCGCCTACGCCGCGCTGAGAAGGCTACTGGATCTCCCGGAGGACACCCCGCTGGCGGTTCGGATCTTCCCGAGGCCCAGGAGCGCCTGGGAGCTCTTCTTCGAGCGCCTGTCCGCTTTCGAGGCAGGCAGCCGCTTGCAGTCGAGCCGAGCCGGCTTCGAGCGAGTCCGCACCGTATTGAGCCAACTGGTAGGCACACTCGAGCCCAAAGACGTGCTCGAGATGCCGTTCGTGCCGGAGCTCGAGTGACGAGTGCTTCTGGACGCGAGAATCGTCGGGTATCGAGGCCCGCGAAGGCCCTTGTCTCGTTACTCTGCTCGCCACTGGTCCTGGCAGGTGTCGGAGACGCAGCCGAAGTCTCGGCTCGACCGGGCAGCGTCGTGCGCTGGAGCGGCGACGGTTCCGAATCCTGCGGCCGCGGCATGCGGACCTGGTCGGCGAATGCGAGTACGTGCTGGTTTCCAATCGATCTGCTCGAGGCGCCGGGCGAAGTGGCAGTCTTCCGCATTCGTGCCGGCCGGCGTGAAGCGGCCAAAATCCAGGTGACCGACTACCCCTACCCGGTGCAACGAATCAAGCTCAAAGACTCGTCCAAGGTTGATCTCTCTCCCGAGGATCTGGTCCGTGTCCGGCGGGATCAGGCTCGGGTCAAGTCGCTATGGTTGCTTGCCGGGCCGGCGCGTTTCCGCCTGCCCCTGGCGCCGCCGCTGGAGGAAATGGGTCCGGCCGGCAGCTTCGGCTCGCGCCGTTTTTTCAACGGCCAACCTCGAAGTCCGCATTCCGGTGCCGACTACCCGGCGGTCGAGGGCGCGACGGTGTTCAGCGTGGCGCCGGGAACGGTGGTTCTGGCTTCCGACCTCTTCTTCTCCGGCCAAAGCGTTTTCGTTGACCACGGCGACGGTCTGGTTTCGATGTATTTTCACCTGAGCTCGATGTCGGTGGCCGAGGGAGAGCAGCTCGAGAGTCGAGCCGTCATCGGTGCAGTCGGGGAGACCGGCCGGACGACAGGGCCTCACTTGCACCTCGGCCTTCGCTGGCGCGGAGCGCGAGTGGATCCATCGCTTCTCCTCGGTCCGAGGGCCGAGATTCCGGCACTGCTGGAATCCGGCGATCCGGTCAATCAGGCAGAACCGAAGGCTGCTAGCCGCGGCTCGGTCGATCGAGTCGAGGTGAGCACGGGCGGGGCCGCGGCGGAGCGGGGACGATACGCGTCAGGTGAAACATTTCGTTGCCGGCCCTCGTCCTATTAGGAGTGATCGAGAGAATCCCCGAAACCACGATTCTGATAGAGGAAAGCCCCATGAGAGAAAAGACATCGCGCGCACTCCTTCTAGCTCTGACTCTTGCGGCAATTGCCAACGCGACGCAGGCGGCCAGTGACCTCTGGCTTCACGTCACAGTCGACGAGAACGACGGCGCCAAGGTGACGGTGAACCTGCCGCTGGCGCTCGCCGAGAAAGCACTACCCATACTTCCGCTGCATGAGGGGATGCGGTGGCGCCACCATCACGGCCGTCTGGGGAGGGCACTCGAGGACATTCGAGAGCTCTGGTCGGAAGTAAGAGACAGCCCGGACATGACCTTCGTTACCGTGGAGGATGATGGCGAGAAGGTCAAGGTTTGGAAGGAGAAGAACTTCGTCTACGTCGAAGTCCGCGATGACGCCGGCGACGAGAAGGTCGACGTTCGAGTTCCACTCGCGGTGGTGGATGCTCTCCTCGCCGGCGACGAGATCGACTTCACGGCCGCGATTCAGGCACTGGCCAAGGACGGCGGCGGCGATTTGGTCTCGGTGCAGGATCGAGATAACAGAGTCCGGGTCTGGATCGACGAAACTCCGGAGTCCAGATAGGAGAAGATGATGACAACCACCAAGAAGGTTCTCCTGGTTCTCGGCTCGGCGCTAGGATTGTGTATTCTCGGCTGGGTCGTGCTGGTGGGCGCGGTCTACGCTTGGGGCGGTGTCATGACGGTGCGTATCGACAACCCGAGCGGACCCGATCTGTCGATTCCGGTCCCGATGGCGGTGGTGGACGCGGCCCTTGCCACGGGCGGGCTGGTCTTTGAGAATGTCCACCTGAACCTGGGCGAGTACGGTCCGATGCTCCGCGAGATTCTCGAAGTGATCGAGGACTGTCCGGACATGACCTTTGTGGAAGTCCAGGATGGTGGCGATCACGTACGGGTGGTCAAGGAGGGCGGCACTCTCCGCATAGAGGTGGAGGAACACGGGCGCGACGGCGTTAACGTCACGGTTTCGCTATCGACGCAATCGATCGCCCGGCTGCTGGGCGTGTGATCTGGGACACAATACGCAGTACCCGGTTGCCGAATCACCTGAGAGAGTCAGGCTAGGGAGTGTTTTCCCGCGTCACCAACTGGTGGAAGAGACTCGACTCGCGCTTGAAGAAGCCCTCGGTGTGAAAGCTGTCCTCCAACTCGAGCAATTCGTAGTCCAGGTGATGGCCGAGTTCGTGGAGAAGCGTCCGTAGGAAGGTCTTGAACGCAACGACATGACGCCTTTGGGCGGTCCTCATCCACACGGTGATCCTCACCTCGGCTCCGTCTTCCGCAGGCTCATAGAGTCCCTGCAGTTCTCCCCAGTCATGGCTCGGGCGGGCACTGAGGACTTTGACGGTCAGCGGAGGCACTTCGAGTTGTCCGAGGAGATCGTCGCAGAGCTGCTGGCAAGCCCGATTGAGATCCGCCCGGCGCTCTGCCGACAGGGCGTTCGCAATAGCGGCGACAGACCTCGAGAGCCGGCCGGCTTGGGGCACCGCGATACTCGAGACGCTGTCGCTGGCTAGATAGATCGTTTTTTGTTTGGAAGTGAGGCGGTGGTAGTAGGAGAAAGGCACCGGAATAATAGAATAGCGGGAATACCGGGACTGCCGGGTCTGGAACTAATGAAAAGGCCCCGGGCGCAATACGCGCCGGGGCTCTGTCAAACCTCGCATTTAGTTGGTGGCGTCTTACTCGGCGACGCGGTCCTTCAACCCCTTTGCGGCCTTGAAGGTGGGGTATTCCTTTGCTGCGATCGTGATCGTCGCACCGGTGGCGGGATTACGGCCCTGACGCTCTGCGCGGTGCTTGGTGGCAAAATTGCCGAAACCGGCGATCTGGACTTTGCGGCCGCCATCTAGCTCCACTGCGATGATTCCTTGGCCGGGCTTGGTATCGAAAATCGCATTGACACACTCCAGAGCCTTGGACTGAGAGATGTCGCACTTCTTTGCAAGCTTGTCGGCCATTTCTGTTTTGTTCATTCAAACTCCTTCCGTCATCGGTGTTGGAAGCTCTTTCGCTTCCGGGTTTGCGGATGAATAGGATAACCCTAGTCCAAACAATTTCTTGGTGTCTGATCGAGGATGCTCTAAACCGCAAGTTGGCTTTCGAACCCGGGAATCGTAGCACGTGAACTTCGGCTGCGGAAGCCAAATCTCGTGATGTTTGTTGACAGATTCTATGGTTCGATATTCCCTGGAGTACCGAGCCGGGGTCGGTCGGGCGGCTCGGGTTGATTATGTATTGCTGCGATCCCTAGTTACGGATGGCCGGGAGCGCGCGAAGCGAGTCTTCGGACGACAACCACGGTCCGATCGTCCGCCGCGGGTTGACCGTTCGTAAACTCGTCCAGACGGGTGTCCAGCCCTTCGACGAATTCTTTGGGCGCATGCTGCCTGTGTGCTTGGCAAAACTCGATCAGCCTTTCGAGACCGAACTCCTCGCCCCCGAGATTCTCGGATTCCGTGATTCCGTCGGTGTAGAGGAGTAGGAAATCTTCGGGCTCGAGAGTCAGCTCGGCCTCCTCGTATTCGGAGTCTTGCATCAGCCCGACCGGAACCCCGGTCGGGCCGAGCGGGTCAGCGGCGCCCGACGCACGCACGTGAAGAGCAGGGTTGTGGCCGGCATTGGTGTAGCGTACCCGCCCCGTGTCCGGATCCAGGGTGCCGAGCCAGGCGGTTGCGTACTTGGCCGGTGGCGTCCGCGCGAACAGGTGTTTGGAAACTCCTTCGGTTACCTGTTTCGGACTCCGTCCCTCCTCGATGGGACCTGCTGCAAGAGCTTCGAAAGAGGCCGTGAGCAGGGACGCCGCAATCCCCTTGCCGGAAACGTCGACGATGAGCAGGAAGTAGTCATCGTCGCGTTCGACGATTTCGTAGAAGTCCCCGGAGACGCCGCGAGAGGGAAGGTTGCGCCCGTACAGTTGGTAGCCTTCGATCTCGGGAAGCGAGGCCGGCAGCAGGGCCACCTGGATCCTGCGGGCGAGATCGAGTTCCTCCTGGAGCCGCTGGCGTTCGGCGGCCTCCACAGCCAGGGCGACATTTCGAATTCGAAGGGCGGCCACCGAAGCCAAGGATGTCAGCAGCGACATGTCGTCTTCGGTGAACTGACGTTTGTGGAGTCTGGAACTGAGCACGATCAATCCGAGCGAGCCCTCGGGATCCATCAGTGGCGCAGCGACCAGACTGCGCACGCCGGAACTCATGATGCTTTGGGCGTCCCGGAAGCGCTCGTCGGTGCCCGCGTCCAGCACCAGGGCGGCGAGGCCCTTGTCGCCGACTTCTCTCAGCAAGGTTTCGGAGTAGAGGTAGTCGCTGCCCTCGGTGTTGGTGATGCGGCTGGCGGCGCGCTTGTAGCTTCCGTCGTCCTGACGAAGAAACAGGGCTCCCTCTTCACACTCGACGTGTTCGAATGCCCGAGCCAGGATCAAGTCGAGAAGCTCGTCCAGGGAGATCGGTCGGCTGAGCGCATGATGAACCTCGTTCAACAGCCGGAGCCGATCCGCCAATCCTCGAATGGCTTCGGGTGAGTCTCCGACCGAGTCGACGGTGTGACCTTGCAGCAGATCGGACGCGGCGCGGAAAATCGTGGCTCCAAGGTCGGTTGAATCTGTAACCGGACCGGTTTCTCCGAGCAGATCTACGTGTAGGACACAACCCGAGACTCTCACCGTATCGCCGCTTTTTACTTTGGCGGTCTCTTCGAGCCGTGTGCCGTTGAGGTGGGTACCGTTTCGCGAGCCGAGGTCTTCGAGCCACCAATCATCGTCGCGCAAGAAGAAGCGGGCGTGGAGCCGTGAGAGAAAGCGATCCGAAAGCGAGAGTTCGGCACTCGAGGATCTGCCGACTTTGACTTCTTCTTCTTCGCTACGGTACTCGCGTGTCTCTCCGTCGGGTGTCTCGACCCGCAAATGAAGCACGGGCGGAGTCTAACAGGGGCTGCTAATCCCCTTCCGCCACCCGGTGTAGATACACGTCGCGCTTTGGGAACGGGATCTCGATGCCTTCTTCCCGGAATCTGTTGTAGACCGCTTCGTAGAGGGAATCTAAGGTGCGGCCACGCAGGACCGGTTCTTCGATCCAGCACAAGAGCTCGAATTGAAGCCCGGAGTCACCCAGGGCCCGGAGTCGCACTCGTGGCTCTGGGTGCTCGGCAACGTATTCGTTGTCGGCAGCGATTCGAACCAAAACCGAGCGCACGTGTGAGATATCGCAGCCATAGCCGGCTCCGACCTTGACTCGGACCCGCTCCTTCTTCCAGGGGCCGCCAGTTTCGTTGACGATCTTGGCGTTGGCGATCACCGCGTTGGGGACGGTGATCTCGATGTCGTCGCGAGTCAGAAGCCGGGTGCTGCGAAGCCCTATCTTGGTTACCTGACCGCGGTCACCCGAGTCGAGATTGATGAAGTCACCCTCTTTGTAGGGCGCGTCGGCCAGGATGAACAAACCCGCGAATAGGTTGGAGAGAGTGTCCTTGGCGGCCAGGCCGAGCACCAGGCCGAGTACGCCCGCCGAGACCATCCAGCCCCCGACGTCGATTCCCCAGGAGAGCAGCAGGAAATAGACTGCGCCACCGAGCAGAATCACTTTGGCGACGTTCTTGAAGAGCGCCACGGTTCGCGGTTCGACGAACGAGGCTCGTCCTTCGAGACGCCCGAGAGCCTCGAGCACGATGGCTACCGCCCGGGACGCGAACGTCGCCCACATCAGCACCGCGATCGTCTTCAGTATCTTGACGCCGTTGCCGATGAGGCGCTCGTCGCCGGGCAGCCGAAGGATCGCCAACCAGAAGCCGATAAGCACTACGCTGACGAAGATCGGCCGATGCAGAGTCGCGATCAGACGATCGTCGAGGTCGGTATCCGTTCTCTTGGCCCAGACAGCGAGAAACCGGGTGATCAGGAAGTCGAGGACCTTCGCAGCGATCAGGGCGACGACGATGATGGTGGCCGCTTGGAGCCAGACGTTGTCTCGAAGCGCGGGCAACAGGTTGTCTAGAAACTCTCTCATTCTGCTAAAGCACTCCTGCTGGTGCCGAGGCCGCAACGGGCGGTTCGGCAGGGCCGATCCTACTGCTACTTCACCGCGGCGATGTAAGCTAGCCAGCTCTCCTGGTTTTCTTCCTCGACGGCCAGATGATGGATGCCGTTTCCGTCTCCGTCCTCGTCGGTCTCTTCCCAGTAGACATCGACTTGCGAAAAGCCGGCTTCGGTAAGCAGCTCGCGAACTTCCGGCAGAGTCCAGAGCCGCCAGTCGTAGGTGAAGGCGCGCTTCAGCATCGAGCCATCCCGAAACACGAAGGCAATATGGCACAGCACTTCATGGGTGATCGGGTTGAACTTCTCTTGCTCCCAGAGAAAGGTAAAATCTTCGACTTCGCGTTCCTCTTCGATCGCGACGATGGCCTCGGTGCCACCGTAAAGCTCGGTCACGAACAGGCCGTCGTCGGCGAGACCGTTGCAAACCGCGGTGAAGTAGGCGAGCAGCTCGGCGCGTGTCTTGAAGATGAAGAAACTGAAGTTGAGGGCGCAGGCAAGCTCGACCTTGGGCTCGGTGACGGAGCACACGTCTCGGCAGATGAACCGCATCCGATCGCGGCACGAGGGGTCGCGAAAATGGCGGTCGCGGCCCCAGTCCAGGGTCGGCTGGTCGAGATCGATGCCTATGGCACGGCGATCCTTGGAGCCTTCGAGCCAAGTTGCCGACAGATAGGCGGTGCCGCAGAAATCCTCGCGAAGCGTCAGCGGATCGCGTGCGCGATGTTGCCGAAATCGGGCGAGGAAGAACTCGATATCCGACTCGGGCGATTGAACGGCCTGCTCGTAGAGCTCGTGCCGATCGGCTCCATCGGCGAGGGCTGCCTTAGCGCCGCGGCGCTTCCGCTGTCGTTTGGGTATTGGCATGAAGGCGGCGAGTCTACACTCGCAGCCCGTGGTAGAAGT
>JADFQD010000209.1 GCA_022561975.1 Acidobacteriota bacterium | reverse complement strand
GGACATCGTAGACAACGAGCAACGCCGCAGACGCGCCGTAACCCCTGGTCGCCCTTCGGGTTGGGGCGGTTTCGGGCGCGCTGCTGCGTTGACGCTCCTCAACGATGACACCGCATCGCCTGCGTCGCGTCGCCTTGCAGCGCACCCGAAAGCGCTCCCAACGCGACCCGCAGGACTTCTACCATGGGCTGCTGGCCTCCGGCTCGACGTCTCGAGTCGCAGGCGATTGCCGCTGCCTCTGCTCGCGCTATCGTTGCTGGTCGTTTCGTGTCAGGGCGAACCTGCCGACCTGGCCGAGACCACGGATCGATCCGAGCTCGAGGAGACGTCGGCGTTGGCGCCTGCGCCGATCGATCCGCCGGCCGCGCCGGGAGCGATGGCGCCCAATCTCGCGGTGGTCGGCGAACGGCTTGCCGCGACCTGGCTCGAGCCGATTGTCGTTGCCGGCTCGCCTGAACACAGGCTGCGCTTCGCGCGCTTGGGGAAAGCAGGCTGGTCCGAGCCGGTTTCCATTGCGCAGGGTCCCGACTTCTTCGCGAATTGGGCGGATTTTCCGTCCCTCGTCGAAGCCGGCGACGGCACACTCTACGCTCACTGGTTGGCGAAGACCGCCGAGGACACCTACGCCTACTCGATCTTTCTGGCCCGTTCGGACGACCAAGGCGCAAGCTGGCGCCCGCTCGGTCAGCTCAATCGCGACCAAACGCCGACCGAACACGGCTTCGTGGCTCTGGTGCCGGAGGCCGACGGCGCTCGCGCGTTCTGGCTGGACGGAAGGGAGATGGTCGATGGCGCTCCGATGACGCTTCGCAGTGCGAGGATAGAGGACCCCGGTGGTGCCGAACAGTTGCTCGACTCGAGGGTTTGCGAGTGTTGCGCAACCGACGCCGCCGCAACTGACGAGGGTCCGATCTTGGTCTACAGAGATCGATCGCAAGACGAAGTTCGCGATGTTTCCGTAGTCCGCGGAACGGCATCGGGTTGGACCGAGCCGCTGGCGGTCCATAGGGACGGATGGCAGATTAACGGATGCCCGGTGAACGGTCCGGCGGTTGTCGCGAGTGAAAACCGAGCCGCGGTGGCTTGGTTTACTGCGGCCGGAGGCGTCTCGCGTGTGCACGTCGCCTTTTCCGATGATTCGGGCGCGAGCTTCGGGGCTCCGATCGTTGTCGATGAAGGCTCTGTTTTGGGGCGGGTCGACCTAGCGCTCGACGCCGAAGGCGCCGCCTGGATGAGCTGGGTCTCGAACCGAAGCGAGAACGCCGAGATCTTGGTGCAGAGAATCTCGCATGAGGGCGCCGTGGGAGAACCCCGCCTCGTGGCCAAGACCAGTGCGGCTCGCGCCAGTGGTTTTCCGATTCTCCAGAACGTTCAGGGCAAAATGTTCATCGCCTGGGTCGACGTCGGTGAGGATCGGAGCGCCTCGCGGATTCGAGTGCAAGAACTCTAGCGCTAGCAGCGCTCGTAACCACCTTCGACCGCGACACCGCAATTGCCAGCATCTTCCGACGAACACTGGTGAGAAGGTCGGGCCAGAGAGAATTCTCTCTGCGGACTGAAAAAGAACGAGCGCTCGGTTGCTTATAAAGCGGGAGTTTCCCTGTACAATGCTGCCATATGCCTCCTAAGGAATTGAAGGAAGACGAAATGAACGTGGAACCGGAGCCTTTCTCAGCGGACATCGACGCGCAGGAAACGCGCGAATGGAAGGACGCCCTTGCCGAAGTCATCGAGCGTGATGGCCCGGAGCGGGCTCACTTTCTGATCGGGGCTCTGGTCGAGAAGGCGCGGCGCACCGGTGCCTACCTGCCCTTCAACGCCACGACGGCCTACATCAACACCATCCCTCCCCACCAGGAGGCCAAGCGCCCGGGCGACGCGTCTCTCGAGCGGCGCATCAAGTCGATCATCCGCTGGAACGCGATGGCGATGGTGGTCAAGGCCAACCGCAAGGGCGGTGGTCTCGGAGGCCACATCGCCACCTACCAGTCGGTTGCCAATCTCTTCGAAGTCGGGTTCAATCATTTCTTCCGTGCTCCCAGCGACGCCCACGGCGGTGATCTGGTCCTGTTCCAAGGCCACAGCTCGCCGGGGATTTACGCCCGAGCCTTCCTGGAGGGGCGAATCACCGAGGAGCAGCTCAACCACTTCCGCGAGGAAGTTGGCGGCCAGGGACTCTCGTCCTACCCGCATCCGTGGTTGATGCCCGGCTTTTGGCAATTCCCGACGGTGTCGATGGGCCTGACTTCGATTTCGGCCATCTACCAGGCGCGGTTCATGAAGTATCTGCACAACCGCGGCCTCGTCGACACGGAGGGTCGGAAGGTCTGGGCGTTTCTGGGTGATGGTGAAATGGACGAGCCGGAATCGCTGGGCGCTATCTCTCTGGCCACGCGCGAGAAACTCGACAATCTGATCTTCGTTATCAACTGCAACTTGCAACGCC